>NSJM01000072.1 GCA_002634395.1 Candidatus Methylomirabilis sp. | reverse complement strand
TCCTGATGATCAATTTCGGCGCAGGATTCGGCTATACGGTCATGGCCAGAATGTCGCTCCTCATCGGCCGGTTCGATGATCTGATCCTCTTTGCCTCACGCGACTACGGCTATGCCTCGTTGGTGCTTCTTGGCTTAATCGCCATTGGTCTCTTCATGTGGGAGCGCGGCTCAGTAGCCCACTCCAACCTCGATCAGGACCCACGCGCTACCGGAAACGATACGCGCGATGATCGCTCCCCTCGGTAGGTTCAGCACGTACGATTACTCTCAGCCCCCCTTTGTACAAAGGGGGGTGTGGGGGGATTTCAAGAGGACCAGGGGAATTTGGTTGGAGGTTATCGCGCGCCCTTCGGCGTGAAAGCCCCCTTCCCCTCGCCCCCGTTGGGGGAGAGGGTTGGGGTGAGGGGGATTGTCGAAGCAATAAGAGACAAGTGAGCAGATTACGCCGGCATTCCGTATTCTGGGATTCTGCTAGACAGCGAAGAGCCAAGCGTGATACCTGTAACGTGGCGGTTTCGAGGGCATCATCTCCCCGCTATCCTGGAGACCATCGAGCATATTGAACGCCATACTGCTTATGAAATCGGTACATCTTTGAGTGAGTGACCCCGTATGCTGACCGAAGCCGACACCTGCCGAAAGTACGTCCTGCCAAAACTATACGCCGCTGGCTGGGGTGACGACCAGATCAGCGAGCAGAAGACTTTCACCGATGGGCGGATCGTCGTGGCGGGCAACAGAATCTCTCGCCGTCCCCAGAAGCGAGCCGATTACCTCCTGCGTTATACACGCGATTTCATGATCGGGGTCATCGAAGCGAAAGCTGCGTATAAGAACGCAGGGGATGGCCTCCAGCAGGCCAAGGAGTACGCCCAGATCCTCGGCCTCAAGTTTGCCTACTCGACCAACGGTCACGGGATCGTCGAGCACGACTTTTTGACCGGACTAGACAAAGACTTAAGCACATTTCCCTCGCCTGCCGACTTGTGGCAGCGTATCCAGAAGAGCGAGGGAATCGAGACCACCGAGGTTGCGAATCGGCTCCTGACACCCTCGTACCATCTCTCCGGCAAGTCACCCCGCTACTACCAGGAGATCGCCATCAACCGCGCCGTGCAGGCGGTGCTGCAAGGGGAGCGCCGCATCCTCCTGACGTTGGCCACCGGGACAGGGAAAACAGTTGTAGCCTTTCAGATATGTTGGAAGCTCTGGAGCAGCCGCTGGAACCGGACCGGCGAGTATCGGCGGCCCAAAATCCTGTACCTTGCTGATCGCAATATTCTGATCGATGACCCAAAGGATAAAGATTTTGCCCCCTTCGGCGATGCCAGGTGGAAGATCGAGGGCGAAGCCGTCAAAGGGCGCGAGATCTATTTCGCCATCTACCAGGCCATCGCCAAAGACGAACGCCGGCCCGGTCTCTACCGCGACTATTCGCCGGACTTCTTTGACCTGGTTATCGTCGATGAGTGCCATCGCGGGAGCGCCACCGACGAGAGCAACTGGCGGGAGATCCTCGAATACTTTCATCCTGCCTGTCAGATCGGGATGACCGCGACGCCGCTCCGGGAAGAGAATCGCGACACCTACCGCTACTTCGGCAATCCCCTCTATACTTATAGCCTTCGCCAGGGGATCGAAGACGGCTTTCTGGCCCCTTATCGTGTTCACCGAATTGTGACTACGGCAGACGCAGCGGGCTGGCGCCCCAGCAAGGGCGAGCTTGATCGGTACGGACGCGAGATTCCCGATCAGGTGTACGGGACGCCGGAGTTCGAGCGCAGAGTGGCTCTTAAGGCGCGCACCGAGGCGATCGCTCGTCATCTGGCCGGTTACCTCGACAAAAACGACTGCTTCGCCAAGACGATCGTCTTCTGTGTGGATCAGGAACATGCCGAAGAGATGCGGAAAGCGCTGAACAATGAGACCACCGATCTGGTCAAGGACTATCCGGACTATGTCTGCCGCGTGGTCTCCGACGAAGGCCAGATCGGTCGGGGCCATCTGAGCCGCTTCCAGGAGCTTGAAACCGCCTCCCCCGTCATCCTTACCACCTCACAGATGCTCACGACAGGCGTAGATATCCCGATGTGTAAAAACGTGGTCCTGGCCCGCGTCATCAACTCGATGACCGACTTCAAGCAGATCATCGGCCGTGGCACCCGGGTCCGCGACGACTATGGCAAACTCTATTTCAGTATCCTTGACTACACTGGATCGGCGACTCGCCTGTTTGCCGACCCCGACTTTGACGGCGAGCCTGCCATCATCACCGAGGAAGCGATCGACGATACAGGTTCGATCATTCCCAGGACGTATCAGGTCGTTGAGGAGCACGAACCTACAGGAGCCGAGGAGCCGCTTGATTACCGGACAACGGGCGTGGTGTCCGATGATTCGGAGGGCGAACGCCGGAAGTACTATGTTGACGGCGGAACCGTCGAGATCGCCGCCCACCTCGTGTATGAACTCGATCCCGACGGTAAGCAGCTCCGCGTCGTGAAGTTCACCGAGTACACCGCCGAGAAGGTGCGAAGCCTCTACACCTCGGCGGCCGATCTGCGTGCCCAATGGAGCGACGCAGAGCAGCGGGCGACCATCATCGGTGCCCTGGAGGAGCGCGGAATCTCCTTCGAGCGACTTGCCGAGGCGACCGGGCAGTCCGACGCCGATCCCTTCGATCTGCTCTGCCACGTTGCCTTCAACGCGCCGCTGCGCAGCCGCCGCGAGCGAGCGGAACGGCTCAGGAAGGACAAGAAAGACTTCTTCGACCGGTATGGCGAGGACGCGCGCCAGGTCCTGGACGAGGTCCTTGAGAAGTACGCCGAGCACGGCACGGCGCAGTTCAAGATCCCCGAGATACTCAAGGTTCCGCCCATCTCCAACCATGGCAACGTCATTGAGATCGCCGAGAAATTCGGTGGCCCTCACCTCCTTCGTAAGGCGCTAGCCGAAATGCAGAGCCTGCTCTACGCGGCCTAAAGGGATTAAGATATGGTTCGGAAAAGACAGTCAGAACTCCCTCACACGACAGCCCAGCAGCTCGGCTCGCTCATCAAGTCCGCCCGCGACATCATGCGCAAGGACAAGGGGCTGAACGGCGATCTGGACCGCCTGCCCATGCTCACCTGGATCATGTTCCTCAAGTTCCTTGATGACGCCGAACAGATGCGGGAGACCGAAGCGACACTGCAAGGCACACGGTTCCGGCACGCTATCGAGCCGCCCTATCGCTGGCGTGATTGGGCCGCCAAAGAGGACGGCATTACCGGGGATGAGCTGATCGCCTTCATCAATCAGGATGAGACCATCCGGCCGGATGGGACCCGCGGTCCCGGACTGTTTGCCTACCTCCGTGCACTCCAAGGCGCTGACGGCGGGGATCGGCGCGACGTCGTCGCCACCGTCTTCAAAGGCACCGTAAACCGGATGCAGTCGGGCTACCTGCTGCGAGACGTGCTCAACCGGATCAACACGATCCATTTCACCTCGTCGGAGGAGATCCACACCTTGGGTCTCCTCTACGAGTCGCTGCTCAAGGAGATGCGCGACGCCGCCGGGGACTCCGGTGAGTTCTACACGCCGCGATCCGTCGTGCGCTTCATCGTCGCGGCCACTGACCCGCGTCTTGGCGAGACGGTCCTGGACCCGGCCGCAGGGACCGGCGGCTTCCTCGTTGAGGCGTTCGAGCATCTGAAAAAGCAGTGCAAGAGGGCAGAAGATCACGTCCGACTCCAGAAGGCGAGCCTGCTCGGCGTGGAGGCCAAGCCGATGCCCTACCTCCTCTGCCAGATGAACCTGCTTCTGCACGGTCTGGAGTCGCCGGAGATCGACCCCGGCAACGCCCTCCGCGTTCCGCTGCGTGAGATCGGGGACCGGGATCGGGTCGACATCATCATGACCAACCCGCCCTTCGGCGGCGAGGAGGAGCGCGGCATCCTCGGCAACTTCCCCGACGACAAGCAGACGACTGAGACGGCGCTCCTGTTCCTCCAGCTCATCATGCGGAAGCTGCGTCGGCCCGTCAGAGAACAGAAGGGAGGCCGGTGCGGCATGGTCGTCCCCAACGGGACCCTCTTCGGCGACGGGGTCTGCGCCCGCATCAAAGAGGAGCTGCTCAAGGAGTTCAACCTTCACACCATCGTCCGCCTCCCGAACGGCGTCTTCGCGCCCTACACCAGCATCCCCACCAATCTGCTCTTTTTCGACCGCTCCGGACCAACCAAAGAGACCTGGTATTACGAGCAGCCGCTGCCCGAGGGTCGGAAGAGCTACACCAAAACTCAGCCCCTTCAGTTTGAGGAGTTCGCCCCCTGCATCGCCTGGTGGGGCAACCGCGTCGAGAACGAGCGCACCTGGAAGGTCCCTGCCGCCGAAATTCTGACCAACGGGTGCAACCTCGACCGCAAAAACCCGCACGCCAAGGAAGACATCACCCACATGCCACCGGAGCAGATTGCCGCGGATATCCTCAAGAAGGAGCAACGCATCGCCGAGATCATGGCGAACATCCACAGGCTTTTGGCCAAGGAGGCTGGATGAACTTCGAGATTCTCGTCCAGTGGTAACCGAGGAGATTTTCCGGCCACTGACCGGAATAAGTCCCGCTGCTGAGCGACGGTTGGAGGCAGGCAAGCCATGAGCGCAAAGTGGCCGATGGTGAAGCTGGGGGAGGTGCTGCGACGGAGTGAGGAGACCGTCCTGCTTCAACCCGATGCCGGGTATCGGGAGCTTACCGTCAAGCTTTGGGGCAAGGGCGTCATACCACGCAGAGTGGTCAGGGGCGCCGAGGTCGCTGCATCACGACGTTTCCTTGCCAAAGCAGGCCACTTCGTACTCTCGCGCATCGATGCCCGGAACGGTGCCATGGGTCTTGTGCCGAAGGGACTCGACGGCGCGATCGTCACGAATGATTTTCCAGTCTTTACGCTTGACGAAACGAAGTTGGTGCCAGGGTTTCTCGGCTGGATGAGCCGTACGGCGGACTTCGTGGAAAAGTGTCAACACGCGAGCGAAGGAACAACGAACCGTATTCGCTTGCAGGAAGAGAGATTCCTGGCGATCGAGATCCCCGTCCCGCCGCTGTCAGAGCAGCGGCGGATCGCGTCGCGAATCGAGGAGCTGGCGACTCAGATCGAACAGGCGCGCGGACTGCGGCAGCAACAAGAGGCCGAGGCTCAACGAGCCCTCATTGCGGCATTCTGGCAAATCGCTAAGAATGCGTCTCGCTATTCAATGCAAAAAGTGGCGCCTCTGGTCCGCCGTGCGGTGGAAGTCGATCCGAACGCTTCGTATCCGGAGCTTGGGATACGGTCATTTGGCAAAGGCACCTTCCACAAACCGGCGCTCACTGGGTTCGAATTGGGGTCCAAGCGGCTTTACCGGATCGAGCCCGGCGATTTGCTGTTCATGAATGTCTTTGCGTGGGAAGGTGCGGTTGCAGTAGCAAGACCAGAAGATGAAGGACGGTATGGTTCACATCGGTTCATCACCTGCTTGCCAGAAAAAGATGTCGTCACTCCGCATTTCTTGTGCTTCTACTTTCTCACAGAGGAAGGTTTGGAAAAGCTACGTGAGGCATCTCCGGGCGGGGCGGGGCGCAACAGGACGCTCGGTCTGACGGCCTTGAGCAACATCCAAGTTCCGGTTCCAAAGATTGATGAGCAGCAGTGGTTCGACGACTTGCAAACAGAGGTGGACCGGCTGAAAATGCTACAAGCGGAGACCGCCTCCGAACTCGACGCGCTGCTGCCCGCCATCCTCGACCGCGCCTTCAAGGGGGAACTCTGATGGTCAAGAGTTGCGCTTCACCGATCGCGGCTCCACTCAGAATGAAACCACCGTATGAACGCATCGTTTTGGAGAAACGCGAATCCCGCACTGTCGCTGCCCTACGCGACGCGCTGCTTCGGAAGCTGCTCTCGGAGGAACTGCGGATGAGAACGGCTGAAAAACTGCTGGAGGTCGAATGATGAGGGAGATGATCCTTCTTGGGGCAGGCGCATCTGTCGAAGCGGGTGTGCCTGATACGTACGGAATGACCAGTAAGATCATGGAGTTGTTCCGCAAAGACTACCTCATGCAACGTTATGTGGCTGTCATCTCATTCGTGATCGGGGGCCTTCTTTTTCAACATGGAATCAAGGGCCGAGATCCTCTACAAGAGGGTGTGAACGTCGAAGAGCTTTTCAATGCAGTCCAATTGCTGGCCGAGCGTAATACTCTGGAGGCTGCTCCATTTGTTGAATCGTGGCACCCAATGGTGCAGGAATTGGACAGGGCACGCTTGCATGCAGGATCCGGCAGACTCTATTGGTTAATTTACGACCGACTCGTCAAAGCAATGGAGAGCGCTCTGGGGAGTCTACCGTCCGGCAATAACCGGACCAACCCGAGGGAATTCATGAGAGACTGGGTGAGTCGAGTTAGATATTCGGGCTCATCAGGCGGCTTTGACATCGACCGTGAACTTGAAAAAGTCATTGAGCAGGCGAAAGATCGACCGGGTGAAGGCGAGATCTTTTCAGAGACCGCAGAATCCATGATTCGTGTCTTGGTAAACATCGTCTGGATCGACCAAGCGGAAAGCATCGCTTATATGAAGCCGTTGGTTTCATTGGTGGGTGCACAGCGGCGGCTCACGGTCGCTACGCTGAATTACGACAACAGTATTGAGCTGCTTGCGCAATCAGCGAGCGTGTCATGTACAACCGGCATCGATAAGTGGTCTGAAACCGGCTCGTTTATACCGAGCAGCGATGGGATCTTTTTGATCAAACTTCACGGCTCGATCGATTGGGCGCTTGAAGGCGACCAGAGGTCAGAAGACCGTCCAATGCCTCATAGTATCATTCGACAGGTAAGCGCTGGGGAAATCAAGGAGCCGGGGTTTCGACCGGGGGTTATATTTGGTCAGCGCAATAAGCTGACAGCAGAAGGGCCGTTTTTGGATCTCTTGCGCGCATTTCAACAAGAATTATCGCGCAGCGATATTCTGACAGTGGTGGGGTATTCCTTTCGGGACGATCATGTCAACGAATATATCTCACAATGGCTGAACCAATCGAAAGAGCGGAAGATGCGCATCATCAACCCTCATTTTGATCGCAGCCCGAGCCCTTACGCTGGGCAACTCTCACGTTTTGGAGGAACCCAAGTAGAGATAATCCGTGAACCCGCTGGCGCTGGGTTGGTGAAGTTGTATTCATACTCGATTGTAATCGTACCATCGGTGACGCAACCTTCAAGCGTGTCTGCTGAGCCGACGACATAGCGACAAATGGCGCTTTTACTGATTCCATCGCCGAAGAAGCCACCCTTGGTTCGATGGCGGCAAAGTAAAACAGCGTAGCGTTCCGGGCTGGCCTGGACCGAGATTACAGGCCGATGGAAAGGATTTTCAGCGACGTGATCCGGAGGACGCTGCGGATTTCCTAGGGCTGTTGGCTGTATCGATGGCTTTAGAAGCGACAGACGTTCGGGGGCACCCACACGGGCGCCTTCAATAGTTGATGAACTCGACACCGCCGTCCAAAGCAACGATTGTCTTTGTGTAGGATCTTTCAGATAGGGGTTCGTTTCGGTCAGGGGCTTTTTACGCATGTTTTTTTATACCACACCCTGGGCAGGCGGTCACTATGAAAGCGTAACCATGAACGTCGGCAACTCACCGAATCCGTCGTCAAACACCGCGCGGCCAGCCCAAACCGCCCGGTAGCGTCCAGAGGGCGTTAAGTACACTTACTCATCGTATTGAGTAAATCGCCGTGGGGCGGTGCCCGTACGCGCTCGTATACCGCCAAGCCGAAGCGGACGCTCCTGGGGGCGGGGATGGGATTCCGGTAGAAGAGTTCCTGCTCCGACCGGTCACGCAATGGGTCGTGCGATGAGCGCCCCCCTCAGTAGGTTCAGAAGGTTTTCAGCGTCCGGCCTGTACTCTTGGGATTCTCGTAGACAGCGAAGAGCCAAGCGTGATAACTGTAACGTGGCGGCCTCAAGGGCATCGTCTCCCCGATATCCTGGAGACCACCGAGCACGTTGAACGCCGTGCTGCTCATGGACGCAACGCGATAGAGGCTACGTTATACCGAGGGATCCATGAAGAAAGGGGGCCAAACCATGATTGACTGGCGGCAGTACCTGAGCAGCGACCCGTTGATCTGCCACGGCCAGCTCTGCGCCAGAGGGACGCGCGTTTTTGTCACGAACATCCTCGACAGCCTTGCCGAAGGGGCCAGCAGAGAGGAGATTCTCCGCAGTTATCCGTCACTCAGGCCCGAACATATTGACGCGGCCATCGTCTATGCGGCTGAGCTGGCGCACGAGGAAACCCTTCTTCCGTTGAAGGCCGAATGAGGTTCAAAGTCGACGAAAACCTTCCCGCCGAGCTTGTTGGTGACTTACGTGCCGCCGGTCACCAGGCGGAGACAGTGCTGGATGAAGGGCTGGTTGGGTCGCCAGATTCCACGATCCTAGAAAGGGTCAAACGAGAAGGTCTGGTTCTGCTGACAATGGACAGGGGGATAGCCGACGTCCGAACTTATCCCCCGGAACATTATCCCGGCATCGTTCTGTTTCGGCCCCGTGCTTCAGGTCGAGGAACAGTCTTAGCCTTTATTCGCGGCCAATTACCAGCACTCTTACAGGCTGACTTGGCTGGTCATCTGCTCGTCATATCCGAACGTAACATTCGCATCCGATGAAGGAACGCCGATTGACGTTGCCTTGACCGCTCCTCAGCCGGCTCGTATACTAACCGCGGGCTTTTTCGGGCCGTTCCGTCCTATCCCCATTCAATGCGATGTCATCAAATACGGCAATAATGAGAAGACCAGAACCATGAGCGAAACCTCGATCACGCTGCATATCGAGACACTCCGTGAAGGAGGATATGTCGCGACAAACGAGGATGTACCCTGGCTCGTAGCGCAAGGGCGCACGCTCGCTGAGACCATCGAGATCGCGCGGGACGTGGCCCGCAAGCTCATTGAATCATACCGAGCGCACGGCTATGCCTCACTGGTGCTTCTTGGCTTAATCGCCTTTGGTCTGTTCATGTGGGAACGCGGCTCAATCGCTTCCTCCGGTTCCGATCAGGATGGACGTGCCGCCGGGAGCGATGCACACGACGAGTCTCCCCCTCGGTAGGCTCAGAATTCACGACTGAGAATCAGTCGCATTGCTATGTCGCAGGAAGAGCCTGATTATTGCCAATACGCAGGGCGCAGATACGATTTCACCCGTGCGTAAGCCCGAATGTGTAGGGCGGAAGGAGACCGAATGTCAGAGCACAGCGCAACCGTCGCCTGGCGGCGCACATCTGCGAGTTTCGACTACGAGGCGTATAACCGCGATCACTCCTGGTCGTTCGATGCCGGCGTTCAGGTCCGCGCGTCCGCCGCGCCTGCCTTTCACGGCGACCTCGACTGTGTCGATCCTGAAGAAGCATACGTGGCAGCCCTCTCCGGTTGTCACATGCTGACCTTTCTCGCCGTCGCATCACGTAAGCGACTGATTGTCGATACCTACGAGGACCACGCCACCGGGTTCATGGAGAAGAACGTCCATGGCAAGCTGGCCGTGACGCGGATCGTGCTCCGACCGCAGGTCCGGTTCAGCGGCTCGGTAGTACCTTCCCAGGACGAATTGGCGAAGCTACACGAGCAGGCTCACCATGGCTGCATCATCGCAAACTCGGTGTTAACGACAGTCACCATTGAACCCGCGTGATTGAAGTAGAATAGCCTCGTGTGAAGAAAAACCACACATTACGTACTGGAGATGCTATGAACAATATGCAGTCTGGAATTCTGGAATCGACCCCTCCGGTCTCCAGGTATCTTATGTTCTCTCTGATCGACCATGGCGAAGCTCGTAAGGGTCTGCTGGCGCTCCGTGAAATTGCCGACGGCCGACAGACCGTTGTCGGCATTGGGCAATCGCTCGTGCTTGCACTTGGGGCCACCGTGTCAGGCCTCCGTGTGTTTCCGAGCTATGCCGGCGCCGGGTTTGAAGTGCCGTCCACGCCGTTCGCGTTATGGTGTTGGTTGAGGGGGGATGACAGGGGTGACCTGCTGCATCGGGCCAGGCGCATCACCCACGCGCTGATGCCCGCGTTTCGCCTGGATCAGGTCGTTGATGCCTTCACCTATGGCACGGCTCGGGATTTGACGGGGTATGAAGATGGAACTGAGAACCCGAAAGATGAGCGTGCGCTGGAGGTCGCGTTCGTTCGGAGGCAAGGCGACGGGTTGGATGGATCGAGCTTCGTTGCAGTCCAGCAATGGGTACATGACCTCGATCGCTTCGAAGCCAAGTCTACTCAGGAGCAGGACAACACGATCGGGCGTCGCCGGATCGGTAACGACGAGATCAAGGACGCTCCGCCGTCTGCGCACATAAAAAGAGCGGCGCAGGAGAGCTTCGATCCCGAGGCGTTCGTCTTGAGGCGCTCGATGCCGTGGGCGGACGGCTTGCGCGCGGGCCTGGTGTTTGTCGCGTTTGGCGCATCCTTTGACGCGTTCGAGGCCCTCTTGAGGCGGATGGTCGGCGTAGAGGACGGGATAGTAGACGCATTATTCACCTTCACCCGTCCGATATCGGGCGCCTTTTTCTGGTGTCCAGGCATGCACGACGGGCGACTAAATCTCCGACAGCTCGGACTGATACCGTCTTGAGGTTTGCGCTGTATGGTACCGCAATGGTCAATTCTCTTGTGTTTGCCGGCGTTTACCTGGACGACGATGTTGCGTGACAGGCAGGCACTTGGAAGCGGATCTCCGCCTTTAGACCCGCGCACATCATTGACCGATAAGGCTCGGCAGTATTTTACTGCTGAGGAGTTAGCGAAAGGGCGGGCATACGCACGAGGGCGATATCTGCTGCACGGTGTGCAAATGGCGTTGACTCTTGGCTTCCTCGGGTTGCTGATACTGAGTCCACTGTCCGCGAGAATTCTGGATCTCAGTGCCTCGGTTGCGGGCGGACGCGTGTGGCTGACCATTGGAGTATTCGGCCTCTTGCTGGCTCTGCTGTACGACGCGATCACCTTTCCCGTCAACCTGTATGGCAGTCTCCTTCGCGAGCATGCATTCGGCCTTTCCAGCCAGACATTCGCCGCATGGGCGTGGGATTATACGAAAGGAGCGCTGATCAGCGCGGTAATCCTGCTTCCGCTGCTGATGCTGCTCTACGCGTTCATCCGATGGGATCCTGTCCGTTGGTATTTACCGACATGGGTGATCATCATGCTTATGATGAGTCTGATCGCTGAACTGTCTCCGATCCTCCTTGATCCGCTGTTTCATACGTTCAGACCGGTGCAGGATCAAGGGTTGGTGGAGCGGCTCCGCGCGTTAACTGACCGAGCGGGTCTCACGGTAGGGCCGATCCTGGAGATAGATGCCAGCCAAAAGACGAAGAAGACCAACGCCTACTTTGCGGGGCTTGGTCGATCCAGACGCATCGTCCTCTACGATACGCTGCTTGCGGCCTCCACCCCTGAGGAGGTGGAACTCGTCGTCGCGCATGAGCTGGGCCATTGGAAACGGCACCATATCTGGAAAGGGATGGCCATAAGCGCAGCCTCGACACTGGCAGCCCTTTGGCTGATCGCTCGTCTCCTCACTGCCGCGGCCGACTCCGGGCGCTTCGGCTTTACTCATCCGGCCGACCCCATGACCTTGCCGTATCTGCTGCTCATCGTGTTCGTCCTCAATATCCTGACGACCCCGATCCATGTGGCCATTTCGCGGTCCTTCGAACGAGAAGCCGACCTCGAATCGCTCCGCCTCAGCGCGAACCCCAGGGCCTTTATCGCTGCAGAGGTCAAACTTGCCAGGTCGAATCTTGCCGATATCGAGCCGCCGCACGCGATGGTCTGGCTCTTGTATACCCACCCTCCTGTCCTGGAGCGGATCGCCGTAGCCGAGGCGTTCCAAGTGCGACAGGGACAGTGAAGAGGTCGCATTGATGACCGCCAGATCGTTCGGTCCTGTGATCGTTGTCCATGGTGGAGCAGGAAAGGCAGCCACGGACGTGGTTGAGGCGCGGCGGGCAGGTGTTCGGGCAGCCGTGATGAATGGATGGCAGACGCTCACCGCGGGAGGCTCCGCGGTGGAGGCCGTCGAGCAGGCGGTCAAAATGCTGGAGGATGATCCGGCCTTCAACGCCGGTCGTGGCGCGTGTCTCAATCGGGATGGAGAGATAGAACTTGACGCCTCAATTATGGATGGCCGAGACCTTGCAGCCGGGGCTATCGGCGCCGTGAAGCGGATCGTCAATCCCGTGACGCTCGCGAGAGCCGTGATGGAGGCGGGCGGACCAATCCTGCTTGTAGGCGAGGGGGCGCAGCAGTTCGCCGCGGCAGTTGGGATTCAGGAGTGCGCGGCTGAAGCGCTGGTCACAGAACGACAGCGTGCCCGATGGACCGCCCTGCGGCAGGAGTGCGCCGAGAGTGTCGGCACCGTCGGCGCCGTTGCCCTTGACCGGGCGGGGCATCTGGCTGCCGCTACCTCGACGGGCGGCCTGCCGCTGAAGGCGCCAGGTCGTGTCGGCGACTCCGCACTAATCGGCTGTGGGACCTATGCTGATGATCAACTCGGCGCTGCGGGTTGCACCGGCGATGGGGAGGCGATCATCAAGCTCACGCTCGCAAAGACCGCTCTCGAGTTCCTTCGAGAGGGCGAAGAACCGATGGAGGCAGCCAGGCGTGCCGTCAGGGAACTCACAGCCAGAACCGGCGCCGAGGTCGGGATCATCCTGCTGGATCGATACGGTCGAATCGGCGTTGCGAGGAATACCGCGCAGATGGCCTGTGCCTGGATCCGGGAGGGCAATATAGATCCTGAGATCTTTGATTGAGCCGAACGGGCGTAGTGGGTGGAGAGAATGGCCGATAAGAAACATGACGGGATGCTGTCTCGATGGAAGGGGAACGGAACCGACGTCTCCGTCACGTTCTTCTATGGGTTGTTGCTCCTGCTCCTGTACCTGACCTACCTGATCCTGATCCCCTTTGTGTCTCCGATTCTCTGGGCAACCGTGCTGGTCATTGTCTTTCAACCGGTCTATCGCCGCCTGCTACGGTGGCTCGGCGGCAGGTTCGGGCTTACAGCCCTTTTGCTGACAATTGCTGTGACGACAGCCGTGATGGTCCCGGCCGTCCTGTGCGGGTGGGTGCTGACGCATGAAGCCGCCGGCTTCTATCAGGCAATAGAGCGCTTCTATCAGCAGGAAGGGGTCGCGGGGATCACGTCCCACCCGGCGGTGATGGCCGGCCGGGCCTTGTGGGATCGGGTGAGCCTGCCCTTTGCGCGCCTGGGCTTCGATCTGAATGCGCTATTACTGGGGGCCCTCAGCGCCGTCAGCAGCTTCCTCGTCGATAACCTGAAGGGGATTGCTCTCAACCTGTTGAGCGTGGCGGTCAATTTCCTGCTCACCGCCTTTACCTTTTTCTTCCTGCTCAGAGACGGTGAGGCGATCGTTCTCGGCCTCCAGACACTCTTACCACTTGAGCGAAAATACACCGAGGTGCTCTTTTCACGTCTCTACGCTGCTGTGTCGGCGGTCGTGCGCGGTACCATCGTGACAGCCCTGGCGCAGGGCATCCTTGGAGGAATAGGGTACTGGATCTTTGGTGTCCCGTACCCGACTTTTCTTGGGCTGGCCACCGCCCTCTTTTCGTTGCTCCCGGTTGGCGGGTCGGGGTTGATCTGGGGCCCGGCAGCTATCTATCTGTTCCTGGAAGGAGATTGGATGCGCGGCCTCTTCTTGCTCGCCTGGTCGACGGTGGTCGTGAGCACTGCCGATAATGTGCTGAAACCGGCCCTCATCTCAGGTGGGACCAATCTGTCGACGCTCTTTCTGTTTTTCGGTATGCTTGGCGGCCTCCAGGTATTCGGTATTCTTGGATTTATCCTGGGACCCGTGCTGCTTGTGACGCTCTCGACCTTTCTCGAAATCCATGCAGAGTTGTCGTCAGCTCCGGCCGATCAGCCTATCGAAGACAGTTAGAGGGGAGCACAAGGGCCTTTCAGATATTATCAATGGAGGTGAGGAATTTCAGGACCTCAGCGGGCTGGAGAAAATCAAGCAGGCCCAGTGAACATGAGCCTGCTCTTTGGAGGTTGTGCGCCACACTGCTTAATAGCCGCGTGGTCTGCGACCACCGCCACCGCCGCCG
>NSJM01000071.1 GCA_002634395.1 Candidatus Methylomirabilis sp. | reverse complement strand
TTTCCGCCGAAAATGGCGTAGACATCATCGGCATTCACCTCTCCGAAGTGCCCATTAATCGTACTCCAAAATATTGAGCCCTTCGGCTTCCCCTTCGTACAGTCTTCTGTAAGGCCTGCGGTGAGCTTGTCGAATCCAATCGACTGCTCGCTCACCTCATGACCCTTTCCGACCCCATGGCGGGTCGAAAAGGCACAATCATCAGCTACGATGTAATGCCCCCCCTTGAGGTAGATGAGGTATTCGGCATCCGAGGTGGAGGAGAACCCAAACAGAAGCGGGAACGTCAGTAGGCTGATCTGAAGTCTGTGTGCCACGAAGTCGGATCTCACAGTCGAGACTCTTGAAGAATAGAAGGCGTCAGGAAAATCAAAAGTTCTACGCGCTCATCGGGTCCGATCGAACGACGCTTGAAGAGCCAGCCCAGGATCGGGATGTCCCCGAAAGTTGGCACCTTATCTTCAATGATCGTTTCGGTGGATTGAAGCAGACCGCCGATGACCAGCGTGGAGCCATTCTGCACTAAGACGTTGGTCGTGGCCTTACGCGTGTTGATGGGAAACACAAATCCGCCGACGAAGTCAACCCGATTGCCGGGAAAAGAACGTTCCGCTTCAACCTTCATCGCGACCCGGCCGTCAGGTGTGATGTGTGGCTTTACCTTGAGTTTGATGAAGGCATCCTGGAACTGGACAACTGTTCTGCCAGAACTATCAATGGTAGTGTACGGGACCTGTGTTCCTTGCTTGATTTCGGCTTCTTCATTGTCCTGGGTTGCCACCCTTGGCGACGACAGCGTTTTAATCCTCCCCTCGTTCTCAGCCGCGGTAAGCTGAGCCCCTACGAGGAATCGATTGGCGAGGCTCCCGATAGTCATGCCGACCGCAAAGTGGGGCGACGCTACCGGAAGATTCATGGCGAGCGGCACCGACCCGAAGGGGACCCCTCCCCCGCTCGTCGGGGGAAGTCCGGAACCACTCGGGAATTGAATCGAGTTGCCGCTTCCACCGAAAACCGTCGACCCTGTTGTGCTCCCCGGACTTGTCGGGATTCCCGTTCCTCCCCATTGAATCCCAAGACTTTGAGAAAATTTACGGGTGGCCTCGACAATCCTGGCCTCGATCAGCACCTGCGGCGTCGGAATATCGATCTGCTTCAGCAGCGTCTCTACCCGGTCCACAGCCTCCGGGAGGTCTTTCACGATCACTTGGCTCGATCGCTCATCGACGATGATGCTGCCTTGTGGCGTCTTCAGCGTGGTCAGATGAGCTTTCAGGTCAATCGCCTTCGAGTAATTAAACTTCAGCAGTTTGGTCACAAACGGATCTTTGGGCGGTAAATCGAGTTCTTTGGCAAGGGCGGCCATCTGCTGACACACATCCCCTACCTCATTGACAATCAGGGTGTTGGTCGTCTCCTCCAGCTCAATGCTTCCCCGTCGTGTCTTCAGCCGTTCGAGATGCTTTTTCATGTCTACGGCTTTTGTATGCGCCAGGCGTATCACCCTCGCACACGGGGGTTCCCCTGCAAGACGCCGTTCTGCTTCCTCAGCTCTCCGCCTTTCCTCCTCAGCTCTTCGCCGTTCCTCTTCAACCTTTCGCTTCGTCTCCTCGATTCGTAAATTCTTCTGCGCCGCCTTCTCAATCTCTTCTGCCCGCTTGTTCTTACTGTCTTGGATTTCACTCTTCGTGCCCACATAGATCACATTGCCATCCTGCTCATAGCTGAGATTCTTGGTACGGAGGATCACATCAAGCGCCTGACGCCACTCGACATTGTCCAGGCGCACGCTTACGAGTCTATCCTCCCGCTTCTTCAGGCCATGCGCGATCACGATATTCAATCCGCTGGCCTCACGGATGACCTTCCACAGGATCTCATCCAGATCGGCGTCTTTGAAATCCAGCGACAACCGCTTGTTGGCAGCAGCGACTATTGGCGTCACAAGCGCCGGCGTCATCGGTTGCTCAGCAGCCGCCGAAGGGGGTAGCGGCGTCCCCTTCGGTCTCTTCTGCTTTGCGCCGCCGGTTGCCTCACGGCTAATCGATTTAGCCATTGATGGCGCAACAGGCTTGTGCGGAATCGGTGGCGCTACCGTTTCCTCTTTCACGGCAGGAGGTAGGACGGCTAAAGGCTGCGCGGCCTGTACCAACTCCGCTTTCGCTGGTTCGAGGAAGCTTTCCACAGGTGCCTCGATACCGCTCACCACAGGCTTTGGGGTCCGCTTCTGTTCTGTGGGCCCTTGTGTCATTGGCATCTGCTCAGAGACTTCCGCGTTGACCAGAATCTGCAAGCTGTTGCGGATTACCTCCACACGATACGGCAGCAAGTGGTTGAGATCGAACACCAGGCGGAGAACGGGAATGGGGCGATCATGGAGTTGCATTGTCTGGATTCGCACGATCGGGGAACCGGCCGGCAGATTAACGGGCCGGCCGATCGCGTTTTGGGCATAAGGAAGATCAATGATGAGCCGGGGTGGCGCGTGTTCTGCGAACGATGCATAGTCCACCAGCGCCCCATCCGCGGTGATCACGATGGACGTCTCGCCAGCTCCCTCCGCCCTGACTTGCACGTCCGTCACATCGACGGAGCGAGCCGCAGAAGAGGCCGGCGGTGAGGCTGGATCGCTTGACAATTCCTGCGGCGCACTGTCCGTCGATATTCCAGTCGTCGCACATGAAACGGAAAAGACGAGGAGGACCGCTCCCGCGAACCAGCGTTTTCGTGCGGCGTTTTTTCCTCTCGTCATCCTCAGTTCGACTTTTCCGGGCAGCATATATTTTTTTTCACGATGTGAGTCAGCAACTTGCCTTCCGCATTCTTCATGTGCACCTCAAATACGACACTATCCTTGGTAATCTTCACGACCTTGGCCGCATCAATTACGTCGTTTTCATAAAGAATTTGCCCCATGCCTGGTGATGATTCCGACTCTATCAGCGCATAGTAGGTGTGCGCTCCCCGCATAATACCCGTCAGCTTGAGAGCCATCAGGGACGTTTGCGCCTGAGGCGACCGAAAGGGGTCGCGGCGCCCCCTGGATTGGTACACAGCGAACCCGCCCTGAGTTCCATCGAAGGGGCTTCCCTGCTCTGCTTGAGGTAAGGAGGCGGCAGGAGACACAGGTTTGGGCATATTCTGAGCAGACCCCTCAACCCGGCTTAGGGCAGGAGAAGGTGTGGGCGGCGGCGTATCCCTACCGCAGGCCAGAGCAGTCACAAGGATGAATGTGACCACACTGCCAACAGCCGTCTGACGCGGGAGCCTATTTTGCCGCACTCGCAGCCTCACTACTCTTCGCTCCCGAAGCGCTTGAGTCTGTCCCAAGCGCTGTCGAAGAGTAGGTGTAAGTCACTACGCCAAACTCGGCCTGAATGCTGTCTCCAGATCTTTGACCTTTCACTGCCGGTCGGATAGTCAGATCGGCCACATTCACAATCCGTTCCAACCGGCCAAATCGCTCAAAGAGAAGTCCGAGGTTATGATAGGTTCCAATCACCTTGAGTTGTATTGGGATCTCAGCATAGAACTCCTTCGCTACTAAGGTCCCCGGCTTAAACAGGGCGACGTCCAAATCCGTCTCATGGCCGAGGCCGGCAACCCGCTTCAGTAGCGATGGGATCTCCTTTTCCGTCGGAAGCTGCTGGACCACACGCTGAAGGCGTGCTTCCAGGAGTTTGATCTCTTGTTCCAGGCGAGGTCTTTGGTTTGCAATCTGTCTGCTCCGCTCCGCCTCTGTTTTCACTCGGAGCAGTTCAGCTTGGACCTCGCTTCGTGCGGTCCACTGTGAGCTGAGCAAGAATTGCCAGTAGGCCACGGCGACAAGGATGCTGAAGATGACGCCGAGCGCAACCTTTTGCTTCGGCGGAAGATTGGCAGTGTAGGCCGACAGATCAACAGAAAACGGCATGTCGCTCCTCTCGTCTACCCTGACAAGGTCGCAAGGATCTCGAACCGTTCGACCGGCTTGCCTTCGTATAGCTCAAGCTCTGAAAAGTTGAGTTCGACATTATTGATGGTCGATTTGAGCCGCTGAAGCGCCAGCATCAGTTCCGCGACAACGAAGTGTGATGAAGCATATCCCCGAATGACGAGCCTCCCGGAAACTTTACTGATTCCGGTCAGCCAACCGCCCTCAGGCAATGCCTGACTGATGCCGTCAAGCAGACGGACCGGGCTATGTTGGGCGGCGGCTAATTGTTGGATAATCGCCAACCGATCCTGGAGCAGTTTCTTGTCGCGAGTATACTGCTCGACTAATCGGATGATTTCCTGGTTTCCGGCGATCTCGCTCCGTGTCGCAACAACATCCGCCCGAAGTTGCTGCACCTCCCACTTCACGAAGTACCAGTACCCCCCCATCCCACCGACAGCGAGCATCGCTACGGCAATAATAGCGATCTGAGGGACCTTGACGTGGGCCTTTCTTCGTCGTTCCTCGCGCGAGAGAAGATTGATCCTGATCATCGGATATCATCGTCCGGCTCACGAAGAGCCAGTCCCACGGCAACTGTCATCTGGGGCGCAATACAGGCTAAGCGTTGAGCGTCGAACTTCTTCGGATCGGTCACAACATGTTGAAAAGGATCGGCAATCTCAACAGGAAGCTCAAGCGCGCTTGAAAGGGAGGACGTCAGATCGGGCAACAATGCGCACCCACCGCTTAGCACGACTCGGTGGATCGTGCTCCTCTGGCTTGTCGAGTAATAAAAATCGAAGGAACGTCGTATCTCCCCAGCCAACTCGCTATTGGCCATCTCGATCGCCCGCTTAGCCTCCTCGAAGCTATGTCCCCCAACCGACTCTCCCCTTTTTATCGCCTCGGCCTGTTCAAAACTTAAGCCTGCACTCTGCTGTAGCAACTCGGTGTGTCGGTTGCCCCCCAGAGAGCTATCCCTGGTAAAGTCCGATATGCCCCCGTCAAGAATATTGATATTGGTGACGGCCCCTCCGACATTGACGAGGGCCACCACTTCGTCTGACTGACACGTCCGGGCCAGCGTGAAGGCATTCTCGATGGCAAAGACGTCCACATCAACGACGGCGGCACTCAGTCCGGCTGCAGCAATGACAGCGAGATAAGCGTTGACGACGTCCTTTTTCACAGCGACCAGCAGCACATCCATATCCTGCTCGTCAGGATCGGCTTCTCTCAGAATCTGGAAATCCAGGTTGACATCTTCGATCGAGTAGGAGATGTGTTGCTCAGCCTCCCACGCGATTCCTTCGCGAAGTTCCGCTTTTTTCATCTTAGGAACTTTAATCTTTTTAACAATCACTGAGTTGCCGGAAACAGAAAAGGCCACGTCCTTGATGGTGATGCTGTGCTTGTCGAAGAGTTGCCGGATGGTAGAGCTGATCGCGGCGTCGTCGATAATGATTCCATCGACGATCGCCCCGGGATGAGTAGGAGCGATACCAAGTTCAGCGACTTTATAGGTATTTCGCGTTCGCTGAAGATGCACGGCCTTGACGGAACTGGTCCCGATATCCAATCCAACCAGCTCCTTTTGACGCGTCATCCATGAGAACATTACTGTGTCCTATCGTTAGCCACCATTAGTTACTTAATGATTACTATTATATCGCTTTCATACGATATCATAGGGGGCTTGTCAAGCGGAATGGCGAGACCCACACGTTACACCACAGAACAGCACGAGATGCCTGCGTCCTAAAACCTGTACGTATCTACTCGATTGTCGCCGCCTTCAGCGACGCAACGAAATCGCCGGCATGCTTCAACTGATCCGGCTGCCCGGTTGTCTGTTCCAGTAGTGAGACGATGGCGCTCCCTACGATCACCCCGTCCGCCATCCTCGATGCTATTCGCGCCTGCTCCGGCGTTGAGACTCCAAACCCTACCGCAATCGGCAGGTTGGTCTCGGCTCTAATCATTCGGATGTTGGTCTCAAGATCCTCGCTGAGGCTGGAACGGGCCCCTGTCACGCCACGCAGGGAGACATAGTAGATAAAACCTTTCGAGGCGGCGGCAATCGTCCGGATGCGCTGCTGCGAGCTGGTCGGGGCAATCAAAAATACCGTGTGGAGGTTATGAGCGGCTGTCGCCTCAATCAACTCGGTCGCCTCTTCCGGCGGCAGATCCGGTACGATCAATCCATCGATACCGGCTGCTGCAGCCTCTTTGGCGAATCGCGCATAGCCAAAGTGAAAGATCGGGTTCACGTAACTCATCAGGAGCAGCGGCAGTCGGCAGTCGGAGCGAAGCTCCCCTACCATATCGAGGATCCGCGAAAGCGTTGTGCCCCCCGCCAGTGAGCGTTGCGACGCCCGCTGGATGGTAACCCCATCGGCCAAGGGATCGGAGAAAGGAACGCCGAGTTCCAGAAGATCTGCCCCTCGCCTCTCGAACTCCAGAATCAGCGAACGGGTAGTGTCAAGATCAGGATCGCCGGCAGTCAGGTATGGCATCAGGGCCCGCTCTCCGGCCTGCCTGAGACGACGGAAGCGCTCATCGATACGATTCATCCTTGCACCTCGTACCCTAACAGCTTCGCGACAACCTCCACGTCTTTGTCCCCCCGGCCCGAGAGGTTGATCACAACAATCTGATCCTTGTCGAGCATCGGCGCCAGCTTCTTGATATAAGCGACGGCATGGGCGCTCTCCAGGGCCGGGATGAGCCCCTCGAGTTTACTTAAGAGCTGAAAGGCCTCCAGCGCCTCCGCATCGGTGGCCGAGACAAAATCGATCCGCCCGAGGTCCCGGAGGTAACTGTGCTCCGGACCGACGCTCGGATAATCGAGCCCGGCAGAGACCGAATGGGTCTCCTGAATCTGACCGTCGCCATCCTGCAGGATGAAACTCATCGTCCCGTGCAGGACGCCCAGCTCGCCGGTCGCGAATCTGGCCGCATGGCTACCAGTCTCGATGCCCAGACCGCCCGCTTCTACCCCGATCATCCGGACCGCGGGCTCATCAAGAAAGTTGTGGAACAGGCCGATCGAGTTGCTGCCGCCACCCACGCACGCCACCAGGTAGTCCGGAAGTCTCCCCTCCAGCTCCAGGATCTGTGCCCTGGTCTCCTTACCGATCACCGATTGAAAGTCCCGAACCATCATCGGGTACGGATGGGCTCCCAGCACCGAGCCCAGAATATAGTGGGTCGTCTCGACGTTCGTCACCCAGTCACGCATCGCCTCGTTGATCGCATCCTTGAGGGTCCGGCTTCCCGACTCGACCGGGGTGACCTTTGCGCCAAGCAGGCGCATACGGACAACGTTCAAGGCCTGCCGCCGCATGTCCTCGGTGCCCATAAAGACCTCGCAGGTCAGACCAAACCTGGCGGCTACCGTGGCTGTGGCTACCCCATGCTGGCCGGCCCCCGTCTCGGCGATGACCCGAGACTTCCCCATGCGGCGAGTCAGGAGGATCTGACCCATGGTATTATTGATCTTGTGCGCGCCCGTGTGGCAGAGATCCTCACGCTTAAGGTAGATCCGAGGCCCTCCCAAATATTCCGTCAGGCGGCGCGCGAAATAGAGGGGCGTTGGGCGTCCCACATAATGCCGGAGATAGCCTTGCAGCTCGGACTGAAAGCCGGGATCGGCCTTGGCCTCGAGATAGACCTTCTCCAGCTCCGTGAGCGCTGCCATCAACGTCTCCGGAACAAACTTCCCTCCGTACCGGCCGAAGTGTCCGCGGGCATCGGGAAGCGGGCCCTGATGTTGCGCCTCAGCGTGCGTCGGCTTTTCTTGCTTGCTCAATGAACTCCCTCACCTTCTGATGATCTTTCCGGCCTGGGGAGGCTTCGACACCGCTACAGACATCGACAGCATACGGCCTGACCTGGGTCACCGCGAGCGCAACATTGTCCGGGGTCAGCCCACCAGACAGGATCACTCTGGCCTGTCTGACGGCCTTGGCCGCGATCTCCCACGGGAAGCTTCTTCCGGTCCCGCCCGGTCGATCAGCGACGTACGTGTCCAACAGGAACGCCCTCGCCTGCGGATAGGTGTGTAGGGCCTCCAGGTCGTGCTCGCCTTGGACCCGAATCGCCTTCACAAAGGGGGTACGAAGGCGTCGGCAGTCTGCCGGGCTCTCGTCTCCATGCAATTGCGCGAGGCTGAGACCGGATCTGCTTACGATTTGCTCGACCTCGTCCGGCGTCCGATTACTAAATACGCCCACTGTGGTAATAAATGGCGGTAGTTGGGCAGCAATGGCGGCTACCTCCTCCGGCTCAATGTACCGAGGCGTCCCCCGCACGAAGATAAAACCAAGGGCATCGGCCCCAGACTCCACCGCGGCCCGGGCGTCTTCGTACGACGTGATTCCGCAGATCTTGACCCGGATCATCCGTTGGCGTCCCGCAATAACTCGCGAAGCCGGCCGCCGGGATCCGGACTCTTGATCAAGGCTTCGCCGACCAGGACCGCATCCACAGGAGACACAGCGAGCCGTCGCACCTCTTCGGGGCGGCTGATGCCGCTTTCACTCACGACCACCGCCTTCGGGGGAAGGTATGGCAGGAGCGCAAACGTGGTGTCTACCCTGGTTTCTAATGTTGCAAGATTCCGATTATTGATCCCGATGAGCGTGGCCCCCGCCGTCTTTGCAGTCTCAAGCTCTGCCAGGGTATGAACCTCGACCAGCGGGTGCAGAGACAATGATTTGGCCAGTGAATAGAAATCCGTCAGTTGCGAACCATCAAGGGCTGCCACGATCAACAATATCGCATCTGCCCGATGTGCGCGGCTCTCGTAAATCTGGTAGGGGCTCACGATGAACTCCTTCCTGAGTACCGGCAGATCGACCGCCCCTCTGGCTGTCGCGATATCCTCCAGGCTCCCCTTGAAGAACCGGCCATCCGTGAGCACCGAGATTGCGCTTGCGCCAGCCGCCTGGTAGGACGCCGCAATCTCAGCCACGTCAAGCGACTCGCGGATCATCCCTGCGGACGGTGAGGCGCGTTTAATTTCGGCAATCGTCTTCAGGGGCTCACGCGTCGCTGCCTCTCTTCGCTTCCTTGTCACGGCGGCCGTGAAATCGCGCGGCGGCGGCGAGTCGAACGCTTGCGCCCTCAGCTCCGCAAGCGGGATTGCCGCCTCCCGCTCGGCTACCTCCTGGCACTTGTACTCAAGAATACGACGCAGCATTAACGCTCCAGATTACTGCCGGCCGTGTCGCCGGCTGAACTCCACCAGGCGGCAGAGCTTCTCCATGGCGGCGCCGCTATCGATCGAACGAGCAGCCAGTCCGACTCCCTCCTTGAAGTCATCGGCCTTGCCGCCAGCGACGATGGCCAGGGCGGCGTTCATCACCACTACGTCGCGTTTCGGCCCCTTCGCTCCTCCTAAGATCTGCCTGATGATCTCTGCGTTCTCCGCGGCACTACCGCCCTGCAGGTCACGAAGCATTGCCCGCTGGAGACCGAAATCCTCCGGCAAGAGCATGTACGTGTGAATGTGCCCGTCTTTGACCTCGGACACCCTGCTCTCTCTCGTGAGTGAGAGCTCATCAAGCCCGTCCAGGCCAAACACGACGAACGCCCGCTTCGACCCTAGATCATTCAGCGCTTTCGCTAAGAGTGCGGTGAGGCGCTCCTCATACACGCCGACCACCTGAGCCGATGCACCGGCAGGGTTGGTCAGGGGGCCAAGGATGTTAAACACCGTCCGGATCCGTATGTCCCGGCGAGCCGTCATCACGTACCGCATGGCCGTGTGCAAGAGCGGCGCGTACAGGAACCCGATCCCGACCTCGTCGATGCAGTTCCCTATCTGTTCCGGCGTGAGCGCGAGGTCTACGCCCAGCGCCTCCATCACGTCAGCGCTTCCGCACAGACTCGACACCGAGCGGTTGCCATGCTTGGCTACCTGGACACCTGTTCCTGCCGCCACAAAAGCAGCCGCCGTTGAGATGTTAAAGGTGTGGCTCACATCGCCCCCGGTGCCGCAGGTATCGACCAGCAGGGGTACGTTGCAACGTGCCCCTACCACCACCGGCGACACGTGCGCTCGCATCGCCCTGGCAAAGCTGGTAATCTCAACCACCGTCTCGCCCTTACATCGAAGCGCCGCGAGAAAGGCTGCGATCTGCGGGTCAGACGCCTTCCCTGACATCATCTCCTCCATAGTCGTGAAGGCCTCGTCAGGGCTGAGGTCTCGTCGCTCGACTACCTTCTGTAGCGCCTCCAGAATCATCGTGTCCCTGTACTATCACTGCATGGGAGAGAGAGAAAGTTTCTGAGTAACCCCTTGCCTTCTTTCGTGAGGATCGATTCGGGGTGGAACTGAATCCCTTCGATTCGATGCTCCTTGTGGCGAACTCCCATGATCTCTCCTTCGGCGGTCTCGGCGGAAATCTCCAGGCAATCCGGAAATCCCTCCCGATCCACAAGGAGCGAATGATAGCGTGTTGCATCAAAAGGGTTGGGGAGGCCTGAGAAGATGGTCCGACCATCGTGGTGGATCGGAGAGGTCTTGCCGTGCATTAAGCGAGTCGCCCTCACGATCCGGCCGCCAAACGCAGCACCGATACACTGATGGCCGAGGCAGACGCCAAGGATCGGGATCTGTCCGGTGAACCGCAAGATGATGTCGCAACTGATGCCGGCTTCCTTCGGGGTCTTCGGTCCCGGAGAGATCACGATCCGATCCGGATGAAGCGCTGCAATCTCGTCTACGGTGATCTGGTCGTTCCGGAAAACACGAGGACGCTCGCCGAGTTCACCCAAGTACTGGACGAGGTTATATGTGAAGGAGTCGTAGTTATCGATGACGACCAGCATCAACGTTTACCCCGCACACCCGGTCAAGAGATCGCCTGATTCGGCCATCTCGATCGCCTTGAGTACCCCTTTAGCCTTATTCATTGTCTCTTCATACTCCCGATCCGGATCAGAGTCGGCGACGATCCCGGCACCGACTTGAACATGCGCGGTCCCGTCGGTAATGACAACGGTGCGAATAGTAATGCAGGTATCCATGTTGCCGGAGAAACCGAAATATCCGACCGCGCCCGCATACGGCCCTCGGCGCACCCGCTCCAACTCTTCGATAATCTCCATGGCCCGTATCTTGGGGGCGCCGGTCACTGTTCCTGCGGGAAAGCAGGCACGCAACAGATCGAAGGCATCATACCCCTCAGCGAGCGTCCCTTTGATGTTGGAGACGATATGCATCACATGCGAGTACCGCTCCACCGTCATCAATTCCGAGACGGTCACCGACCCTACCTCCGCCACGCGCCCAACATCGTTTCGTCCGAGGTCCACCAGCATGATGTGCTCTGCCCGTTCTTTGGGGTCATCAAGGAGTTCCTGCTCCATAGCCAGGTCCTGTACATCATTGCGTCCCCTGGGGCGGGTGCCGGCGATCGGACGAAGATCAATCCGCCCCTCCTCTAAACGGACGAGCACCTCGGGCGAACTGCCGACCACTTGAAAATCGCTCAGCCGCAGATAGTACATATACGGTGACGGGTTGACGATTCGAAGGGCACGATAAATATCGAAGGGATCGGCAGTAGTCTTGGTCGACAGACGTTGAGAGATCACCGCCTGCACAACATCCCCGGCCCGCACATACTCCTGCGCGCGATGTACGGCCTGGATGAACTCCGCGTGACTCATGCTGGAGGAAAGTTGCAGCTTCTCCGCGCCTCGGCCCCCCGTGTGGCGTACATCAAGCGGACGCCGCAGCGCCTCAACAATCTCATCGATTTTCCTCGCAGCATCATCGTACGCCTCTCGAAGCCGCGACGGAGCGGTCTCGGAAACAAAGACATTGGAAACCACCTTGATCCGATGAGAAAGGTTATCGAAAATCAGCAGGGTATCGGGCAGGAGGAAGAGGGCATCGGGCAGGTCGAGGTCATCTTTCGTCGTCGCCGGAATCCGCTCAAACTGTCGAACGATATCGTAGGCCAGAAACCCTACCATCCCCCCATAGAACCTGGGGAGGTCATCCGTCCGTACCGGCCGATACTGCGTGAGGATCGCTTTCAGCGATTCCAGCACATCGTTGTCGACGGTGTGAGGTCGAATCCCGGCATCGGTGATCACCTCAACCGTAGTTCCCTTTGCTTTAAAAACCAGGCCGGGATTACAGCTCAGAAAGCTATAGCGGCCCCACTTTTCTCCCCCCTCAACGCTTTCCAGCAGGAAGGCATACTCACCACGATCGATCTTCAGAAACGCCGAGACCGGCGTCTCCATGTCGGCGAGGATCTCGCGATAGACGGGGATCAGGTTCCCCTCTTTGGTCTTTCGCAAAAATTCATCGAACGATGGATGCAGCATCTCCGCCATATGTGCGCAACTGGATGTAACGCTGAAAACACACGGTGTGACCGTACCACAAGGGAGAAAAATCGGTCAAGGGTAAACCCGCGGATGGGACTCGACGGGGGTCGCAGGCGGCAGTGGCAGGGTATCCGATGGGCAGTGAGTTATAGGTGCGGCTGGATCTTTGTCTTGATGGCTGATTTCGCTGCGGCCCCGATCATCTGTTCGACCTGCGCTCCATCTTTGAAAAAGAGAATGGTCGGAATACTTCGAATGCTGAATCGAGCCGCAGTCTGTCGATTCTCATCCACATTCAGCTTGGCGACCGTAATCTGCCCTTCATGCTCGACCGCCAGCTCTTCAAGGATCGGAGCGATCATCCGGCAGGGACCACACCATTCAGCCCAGAAATCAACAAGGATCAGCCCCTTTCCTTTCGTAACCTGTTCGTCAAAATTCTGATCAGTGACCTCAATAACTTTACCAGACGCCATGCATCCCTCCCGATTCCGTCTGTGGTGAGCTTGTCAATCTCTTCATGCAGCGATGCCCTCGCCGGGGAGCCCGGCAAGGGCAATCGTACCGTAGGCTTTATACTAAAAGAGCGGAACGCCGCTGTCAAGCTTTAAGAGGCCGTTTGCACATCGAGGATCAGGTCCTGTATCGACTTGAGAGGGTTCTGCTCTCTTTACCCGGGTACCTCCTCTGCCTAATCCATATTTCAGAGCGCCAGCCAAAGGCCAGGGTGGCGGCAGCGGTGCGGGTCTCAACCCCCAGTTTCTCGAAAATATGCTCTAAATGCTTCTGCACGGTCCTGGGGCTCATACCGAGGATGATCCCGATCTCGGAGTTGGTCTTACCTTCTGCCACCCACTGGAGTACATCGGTTTCACGCCGGGTGAGGCCTAGAGGCTCGAAGGACGTCGGCCGAACGGTCAGGTGTCGCTCTTCCATGAACATGTTTATCTCCTCCTTAGAGATCCGGATACGGTTAACCTTCCCTTCCAGCCGCCTCTCTCACGACAACTACCCTTAAATAACGTTGGGCATGCCTGAGGTGGACAAAGAGTGGCGGCAGGTCAGGTACAAAGGCTGTACCTCGCCTGCCGCTTTTTTCTAAACTGGAACTTTAGAGCCCCCCTTTGGAGAGGAGTATCAGTATCCGTATCGGTGGCTGGTGAAGCGCATGTGGGGCGTTAAAGCCATTGGGAGTCTCGCCGCCAACAAGGTAAATATTGGTATTGTCAGTACTGCCATCTGGACCAGGATGAACGCCAACCGGCACCTGCCCAAAACCGAGAGCCTGACGCAGCCTCCAGGGAATGACATAGTCAGTACAGGATGTATTCCCGC
Source organism: Candidatus Methylomirabilis sp. (assembly GCA_002634395.1). Classification (GTDB taxonomy): domain Bacteria; phylum Methylomirabilota; class Methylomirabilia; order Methylomirabilales; family Methylomirabilaceae; genus Methylomirabilis; species Methylomirabilis tolerans. The sequence goes on along the minus strand of NSJM01000071.1, from coordinate 841 downwards.
TCACACCAAGAGCTCCTACGAGCGTCCCACCGGTTGCATAAAGTCCCACGGCACCGCCGGATACATTGACGCCACCAACGTTCTCCCCAACCAACGAGTCGTCCGGCTGTGCAGTATTGGCGAAGCCCACGACACCTTCGAGGGTTCGGCGATAGGCCATCGCAATCGGGTCATTGGGCTGTACCGTCGTAGCGGCATCCACAAAACCTTCGAAGGCTCGGCGGTGGGCCATCGCAATCGGGTCGTTAGGCTGTGCGGTATTGGCGGCGTCAGTTGGGTCTTCGTGCGCCCTCTGGTAAGTCATCGCAATCGGGTCATTGGGCTGTACCGTCGTAGCGGCTTCCACGAAACCTTCGAAGGCTCGGCGGTGGGCCACCGCAATCGGGTCGTTAGGCTGTTCATTCGTGGCGCAGTTACCCGCAACCTCGAGTGTCCTCCAGTAGGCCATCGCAATCGGGTCGTGGGGCTGGCCGGTCGTAGCGCAGTTAGCGGCAACGTCGAGTATCGTCATCGCAATCGGGTCGTTGGGCCGTACACTCGTGGCGGCGTTGCTCGGATCTTCGAGCGTCCTCCAGTAGGCCATCGCAATCGGGTCGTTGGACTGAACAGCAATGTTTCCACTTACAGCATGGGCTGATAGCGTGGGAAGTAGCGAGGCCATTGCGAACCCCGCAGCCAGGATTGTTCTCATCGTCATCTTTTTCATTTTCGTCTCCTCCTTTGATCTAGATACGGTTAACATTTCCGTCCAGCTTGCCGCTCTCACAACGACTATCCTTAATAACAAGGAGCGTGCCAAAACGGAAATTCCGTAGTAGATTTCTATAACTCTGCGTATTTA
>NSJM01000157.1 GCA_002634395.1 Candidatus Methylomirabilis sp. | reverse complement strand
GAGAGAGGGGATGGTCTTGGAGGTGTGCGCGCCGGGCCTGCTCGTGCAGTGACGTATGGACCAGGAGCAGGCCCGGCACAGCGATTTTTGTCGATGCGGCACACAACAGGCGTGTGGACGTTCTCATCCTACGTCTGTTTATGCCTATTACGCCGATCGGCTGTCAACATCTTCTTGTTTCATGTAGCAGACGCAGACGGAGTGTAGCGAACTCAATGACCCTGGTGCTCGCCCTGTGATTCCTTTTGTTGCGAAGAGTCATCCTGGTCGCCCTGCATCATATCGTGATCCATTCCGTCTTCCATCTGTTCGCCACCCTGCATCATGCCACCGCCCATCCGTCCGCCGCCCATGCCGCCGCCCTGCATCATGCTGCCACCGCCCATTCCGCCTCTTCGCTCCTGCATTTGCTCCATCATCTTCTCGTGGATCGCTTGATCCTTCTCACGCTGTTCGGCAGTCAGGAGCGCCATGGCATCCCGTTTGGCCCTGATTGCCGCAACCTGGAGGCCGGTCGCCGCGGTCGCGCGTTGCTTCACTTTTGCCTCGATCGTTGCGATAGCGGCCTTCTCATCGTCCATCAATGCCGCAATTTCCAAGTCGCTGACGCCGATCTCAGCCCTGGCCCGAAGACAGGCACGCTCAAACTCGAGTCGAATCTTCTTGATGCGGGTGACCTGGTCCGGTATCAGACCGATCTCTTTCGCATACCTGATCAGATGGTAGGGGTAATGGCCATAATGGCGATATTGAGCGTGTCCTGCCTCGCGGCTGTCACACGACTCTTTCATTCCGCCCATACCCCGTGACCCCTCTTCAGCCGACGCCGACTGCACTCCTGGAACTATCACCAACAACGCTGCCACCAGCAACCCCGCCAATAGTTTCATTGTTATGTCCTCCTTAGTTATCAGGTTGATGCCGAGGGACTACTACTACCCACGGCGTCTCGACGGGACCGGGCCGAACACACACTTCATTACCGACTTACAGGGGATACGCCGTTTTCCTTAATGCCTGAACTTCTTGTGGCACTCGTTGCAGTTGTGAATCAGCTCCGCCATGGCTTGGAAAGCCTTGTCCCGGTGTCCGGACTTTGCAGCGTCGGCCAGTTCGTCGGCCTTCTTGTGCATGGCAGTGGCGAGTATTGTATAATCCGACCCGCTTTTCACCGGTTCGAATACCGAACACTCCTGTGCTCGCGCCTGACTCCAACCCAGGTTCGTTACCGCAATGTCCGACGCCTTGTTCAGGTCATTGGCTGCCAAGGCTGCTGCGATCTGGCTGACATGATCCATGTGCTGCCGCATCATCGCTTTATGCATAACCTTCATCGGAGCCGGGATATGGGTCAGTTCCGTCCGGCTGTCGGTAGTTGGTCCGCCTTGCTTGTGCATCACCTCATTATGCATCTGGTGATCATCTACGGCAAAGGAAAAGCCTGTCGTCAGCCATGTTATGGCTACCACTGCAAACAGTACCTTTTTCATCGCGCTTCCTTTTTCTCTTGTTCGTGTTCGCTCTCAATGACTTCGGAGAGTTGTGACGCCGGCGCCTTGGCTGCAGGCTATGTCACCAATGTAACCCCTCTCGAACAGAGATGTCTACCGATTGTTACACACGTGCCACAGAAAGCTCTCTCGTTTCACCTGCTGACGGTCCGGCGGCCACAAATTCGATCGGTCTTCGCTGTGTGTGGCGTCCCAGGTCCGGTTCTACTCGATCAGCGCGAGTGGAGCGGATATCAAGAGCGGTGGGCAGGGAGCGGTCGTTTGACCGCTCCCTGTAGAGCGCACGCGAGAGGGAGGCACACGAACGTCCCGGTCCACCGTGGTACGCGAGAGCGCAAGCTGCATTGTCGTCACCTCGTGCCTCAAAATGTACTTTGTTAGAGCCACTTGACCCGCCACCAGCGGATCAGCCCGGTCGCGATCGGTGTATGACCAGTTCCCGTGATTCGCGTCTCGTCCGATAACGCTCGTATCCGATCACTCAAGGTTTTCCCTCTGATGCGGTGAGGCTCGGGACCGCCGGATGAGGACGACGGTCCCGAGGAGGCTCAGCCGCTTCGAGGGAGGAAGTTCCTGCCATGGCGCATCAGCCCAACCCCGCGGCAGGGAAGGGTGGGCGAGGAGCGACCCCCACCATCTCTTCAACCCGAATTCTACCGATCGTGGCTCATCTGATCCGGCTTTACCGCGATCGCCAGCCTGTTCGAGCCGGCCCACCTGGCGATATCCATTGCCTCCACAACCCGCCCATGCGACACCGCCTCATCCGCGCTGAGAATCACCGTGAGGTCGGGATTC
>NSJM01000156.1 GCA_002634395.1 Candidatus Methylomirabilis sp. | reverse complement strand
CCTATTGTCAATCCTATACAACAAATAGTGCTTGAGAACTGTGATAATACCACATATAGTATCATGCATGGCAAGATGCACAGCACCAGTTCTTGGACATCGCTCAGCGGCTGCAGCAGCGGCATGCCCCGCATGCGGTGGCCGCTATCGTGGTTATAGCAGATATGGCGGCTACGGCTCGTCCTCGTCCTACTCCTCCTACTCTCCGCCGGTGAGCAGCGGCCGCGGACGGAGCAGCGTCGGCGGGTCCGGCAGCAGCAGGCCGAGATGGTCGCCGGTAAGTTCGTCCGTGGTGTATACGGCTGCCCAGGTGCGGTCGCTCACGCCGGTCCGTGAAAGCGTCGAGAAGCGAGCGTCCCTGCCTGATCTTCGGGACGTCTTTCTGTGCCACGCGTGGGACGACCGGAGAGGGGCCGCCAAGGAGCTGCACGATCTACTCGAGTCGCACGGTGTCTCCGTCTGGTTCAGCGAAAAGGACGTCCTCCACGGCTCGCCGTTGCTCCGCGAAATCGACAAGGGGCTGGCGAAGTCGCGAGTCGGTATCGTGCTGGTGACCCCGGCGTTTCTGGACCGCATTCTTGGAGAGGGCATCGCCGACAAGGAGCTTTCGGTACTCCTCGCGCGTGAGCTGCTCGTGCCCATCGTACACGACACGACGTATGAAGCTCTCCGCGACATCAGTCCCATGCTCGCCTCCCGAAGCGGCATGAACACTGCAGAAGAGCCGATGGCAAACGTTGCGACCAAGCTCGCAGAGCTGGTTGCTCTCTAGCTTTGTCGCCGGGGTAACCGGCCCGACGTCGCACAAACGGTACGGGCGTCGGCGCGGATTTCCGCTATGGGCTCCGATCGGCCAAACGGATGTAGCCTGTCGCCAAGCACCCGATAGTCAGGGCGACGACGGCATGAGAGCCCAAACCGCTGGACTTACGCGCCATCGATCGACTGAAACGTCGAACCGAGTATACTTGTTAACGATCTCATTCCGTCTTTGTTGCGTCGTCCGGCCTGTATTCCACGGGCCGCACACCAGCCGGCGTGAGTGCTACAACCGATACTCCATTCCGCCATGGTATATCGTCCGGAGCAAGTTGCTCGGGCGTCCGCGCCATAAAAGTTGCCACGAACTCCTCATCACTAGCATCGGAGTTTGAGTCAACATCACGGTCAAACACCAACCATGCTCCGTTGACGAATTTCATACTATAGTATGGCGAAACATACGGGCACTGATGTAAATAGTAGTGACGTATGAATGGATCTGCCTCTGCATCTTTTCGCAGAAAAAAGGCCCCTTTTGATCCGGGAATCGCCCTTGTAAACTGAAAGCCGAACTGTTTTTCGATAATCGTTGCAAGGCAGCCAAGCGCTTTAAGGGCATCCTCCCTCAGAGAGATGGTCGTCGAAGCATTGAAGTGCACGGAACGGTTGCGCAATTCCTTGAGTTCTTCAAAAACCCCCTTCACCTCCGAGGGCCGGAATATTCCCCATTCATCCAACACTGCGATTGCCTTCGGCCAGTCATCGATTGAGCTTCGCTTGTGCGACTTGCGGTCATGAACCGACCGAGGGAAATTCTCTCTCAAGTCAAGAAAGAGGTGATTGAGAATACGTTCACCCAGTGCAGAGGATGCTGTTAACGCTGGGTAATAGAAACCATGAATGAAGGCGTAACGCGCCTGATGAAACAAGACGTTGTGGTGAGCAACAATCGAGAATGGTGAAGAACCGAGCTCTTTGAAATTCCGTAACTTCGTTTCGAAATTGTCTTCGCCCAATTCCAATTTGAGCCTCGCTATTTGATTCCCCCTGTTTTGAACATGCAAGACCTTAACCTTCGGGTCCCAGTGCTCCGGGATTTCGTCAAGCGTGCGGGCTCGTGTATCGAATTGCAGTGGGTAAACGAGATATCGTTTCATAGATCGCTCAACGTAAAGATTGTCGCAGCAGTTGTTGGAAAGAGGCCGGGTCAGCTTATCGGGGCATCAGTGACGGCCCTAACGATGCTATCGTGTCACTCTTGCGAGAGCAAACGACCGCAAGGTCCGCTTAGCCGCCATCCACGTTAAAGATGCGCCAACGCGGGTCGAAGGTCCGCTTCTGGAACCCGAGCCTCCCTTTTCGCATCGGCGGAAAACGTCCACTCCCCGCCCAAATTGGTCGTCGTCAGCAAATCGTACAGTGTCCGCTTCATCCGCACAGCCGTTATCCAGGCCCACGCCCATTTTTTCGATTTTCTATCCACGTCCTTCCAACCTCTCCCATAATCTCCCCCATCGCCTTCCGTGGGAGCGGGTCATGAACCGATGGCTTGCGGGGGCGGCCGGTGGCCCGGCGGCTGAAGCGTGCGGTTGCGCGGA
>NSJM01000070.1 GCA_002634395.1 Candidatus Methylomirabilis sp. | reverse complement strand
ATGGCGAGGTCGGCTTTGGCCTGGGCGAGGGCCTTGGCGCGCTCCTCCGTGAGGCGGGCCTGCAGTGCGTGGTCGAGGTCCTCTTTGATCCGGGATTGCAAGGCTTCGGACAACAAGACATCGCCACCGCAGTGAGGACAGGTAATCGTGCCGTGGGCAACAGAGGTCATGGTGTCACCTCTTGGGGAAGGCGAGTGAGAATCGCCTCATATACCCGGCGGGCCAGAGCGAGGGCTTCCTCGGCTTCCGTCATGGTAGGCTCTCCAGGCTCACCAGGATAGCGATATCTCCAGACGTACTGGGTGAGTTCGGCCGCAGACCGCAAGAGCGGCGCAAGCGAGGCGTCGATCTCGACGCATGCCTGTCCCACCTCCGTCAAGTCGTGCGTTTTTCGAAAAGGCACGTCATGCCAGACCAACAGTCCTTTAAGCGCTTTCTCTGCCGCTTGTTGGGCGTGAAACACCGCGTCACCAGTGAAGGGCGGGCTGGCGGTGAGCTCGTGAGCGCCGGCACGCAGATCGGAGGCGGCCTTCGCCATCCACGCCTTCGTGTCAGCAACGAGCACCGGATCATACGGCATGGAGCAACTTCCCTTCGCGCAGCACCGTGCCCGGCAATGACGCTTTCAGGTGGGTGCGGGCATGGAACCAACTGCTGCGGCAGACTACCGCGTCGACCGCAATCCCCAACCCCCACAGCACGCGATAGGCGAGCCCCGCATCTCGTCGCTCCGGCGGGGCCTCGTCCGGAACCACCAGCAGGAGATCATAATCGCTGTCCGGTCCAGCGTCACCGCGCGCCATTGAACCAAACAGGTAGATGCGCTCCGGCTTATAGGCTTGAGCAAGCCGCCGCACCACTTCGGCCAGCCGACAATCGTCTTCGATCTGTCCAGAACCGGTCATGCGCCCCCATCCCCTTCACCCTTCAGGAACGGCACGGTCTCGCCGTAGGCCGTCTGGTCGAGCCACTCGCGGATCAGCTCGTCTTCTTTCGCTTTATACAGCGTCAAGCGGGTCCGTGGACCCATAAACTCCTGTTGCGCCTTGGGGGCGCTGTCCACGATGCGCTTAGCTTCGCCCCGGATCCAGGCCCATTGAGCCTCGGTGAACTAGGTCTGGTTTGAGCCACACCAGGCTGGGCTGTAGCCAGGCCACCGGTGGCTGCCTGAGAGCCAGGGGTGGCTTCGAACGGTCGGTGATGCGGGCACTCGTGGGGATCGCGCCCCTGAATCGGGATAGCGGGACGCGGCACGGTCGCCGTGCAGTGTGGGTGGTCGGGCCCACGTGCGGGCGGCTCTTCACATGGCGGTGTTGGCTACCAGCAAGCATAATCCCACAATCCGAGCCTCTCACGCGAGGTTACACGCAGCAGGCAAAGCGCCAACCGTGGCCCTAGTCGCCTGTATGCGTAAGCTCCTGATCATCCTCAGCATCATGCTCAGGCACCGCGTTCCGTGGCGTCCGGTGATCGTCCAGATCCCTTGGCACCGATGCTGTAATTCTCTTGCCGTTCCAGGGACTTGTCACCGACGCCAGCGGCCGCCGCTCCGTCAGGCGACCTTCCCTGCCTTAGGGCCACGTTGCAAACGCGTGGCTTGCGTCAGCACGTCAGCCACCCATCTTTCAAGCCTTTTTCCAGCCTTCTCAGCGGCCAGAATCACTTGGCGGTGTTGTTCAGGTGATAGGCGTACCGTCAATTGACCCGCAAAAGGTTGTTCCGGCTCTTCCCCGCGCTCGGCGCAGAAAGCCAAATAATCATCTACCGAGTCTTGAAACGCCTGACGCAGATCATCCACCGATTTTCCCTGAAACGTAATTACGTCGCGGATGTTGATAACCTCTCCGTGAAAAATATTGGCTTCATCATCAAGCTCGGTGTGGGCTAGATAGCCTTTATATTCCATCATGACGGTACTCCCGCTTCTGTCAAAAACCGACGCATGGCCATTACCGCACCTCTATCGGTTTCTTTTCTGGGATGGGGACGATGAAACACCGCGCGAACACCTTGGAGGGCAATGCGCACTCTTGAACCACGTCCTTCACTGATATCTGCTCCGCATGCAACCAACAAACGCTCGATATCTACCCAAGGGATGTTGGCACGCACAGGGTCTGCAAAGATGGCTTGCAACGTCTTACGATGCTTCGAGCTCAGCCGTGGTTGCATAACGTGCACTGCGAATGCCCTGACTGCATCAGGCAAATTCTATGACTGCTCGCTGCGCACCTCCCCATCGATTAGCCTGATCAGACTATCAGCATGGGACTAGTCAGCCCACTACGTCCTTGGCGTTCCAACGATTACCGCAATTCTCTTGCCGCTCCCCGAACTTGTCAATGTTTTTCACGCTCCGCTGTTGCCGACAAACGACGAGGAGTTATTCGTAACGAGTCCATAGGCGGATGATCTTGACAGTCTTGATGTTGTCCAGCACCTGGTAGACGAGCCGGTGTTGGATGGTGATCCTGCGAGATACGGCGCCCGCAAGGTCTCCAACGAGTCGCTCGAACGGAGGGGGATTCTGATAGGGATTCCGTGCCAGGATTGTGAGAAGGTACTCTGCCTGCGGTTTGAGTCCGGAACGCGCCAACTGCTTGGCGTCACGCCGAGCCTGACTGGTGTAGATAAGCTCCCATCTTACCAATCAAGCTCCTTATGACACTTCTCGACAGGCGTTGTCACGCCCTTGCGAATCGAGGCGCGCATTCCCGGGATGGACTCCAGGTACAGCGTCTCCTGAATGGCACGCCAGTCGGCTTCCGACACGAGCACTGCCGAATGGCGCTTGCCGGCGATCTGGATGGGTTCATGGGAATCGGCGACATCGTCCAGGAGTGCGTACAGTCGTTTTCGAGCCTCAGTAGCTGTGATGCTGGTCATGTCATTCCCTCCGATTGTCTTCAGTAGCGTACGTCATACCGTACGACATATTCATCCGGCGGTCAAGCGTTATTCGGCACCAAGCGTGCACTGTATCTGGGAGTCTATTGTCAAGATCACTGGGCTTTACCGAGGACAGGGAGCGGCTGCTTCAGGACCCCAAGGCGGCAGAGGGCAAAGTCGTATTTCACAGGATCCTCATGATCGAACGCGCGGAGTCGCCGCGTCACCTCTTTGGCCATCCGCCAGTTGGGCTGTTTGATCCTGGTCAGGCCGAGCTGCCGCGCGATCCGCGCGACATGCGTGTCGAGGGGGACGATCAGCTTCGCCGGCGAGACCTCTGTCCAGATGCCGAAATCGATCGCATCCCCGCGACGCACCATCCAGCGCAAGAACAGATTGAGGCGCTTGCAGGCGCTCCCTTGGGCAGGCGAGGGAAAAAAGAAGCGGACGCCAGCCCTTGCTGGAAGTATGCCAGAGGGGTAGAAGGCAGAGACATCGAGCGACAGTATCCGCTCGACAAAGCTAGCCAGGGCGGACTCAATATCCTCGCGAGCGGGATCGTACCCATCGAGAAAGAAGGCCTGCAGCGATCCCTCCGCCGCGATGGCCTGCTGGAGCAGATGGCAGAGAAGCGCGAGATCAACACCCGAGTTGAAGCGGTGGACGAACTGCTGAAACCGACCAGCATCGCGGGCAGGATCGAACCGCCGGATGAACCTGGCTGGGCTCTTCCCCATCGCCTCCAACGCGGCATTGGCGCTGCGGTGGATCTGCTTGACGTTGCCATAGGCCAGAGAGGCGGCCACAAAGGCAGCGATCTCTTGGTCCTCTGGGCGTACATACTGGTGGGGAATACTCAGGGCGCTGGTCGAGAGAAAGACGGGCCGGCTGTAGCGGTGATACAGCTCATCCAGGAGCTGCTTGAGCTGTGCCTTGGAGCGTACGGCCATGGCGGCGACTCACTCCTTGTAGTTCAGCTCCTTTGCCTGAAAGCCGATGGCGTACGGGCAGTGGATCGGCGCTCGCTCGATGGTCCCGTTTGACTTGTGGTATCCGGCAATCCGGATATTGTACCCGTTAATGCTGCCGGACACACCGCCGCCCTGTACGTAGCTCCATCGCTGCTGCCTCATCGAATCGTTGATGGCGACTACAACGGCGACATTCCCTTCCTTGAAGAACTTCCGATCGACCGAACTCAGCGTCGTGGTTGCCCGGACGGTACCGTACATCGGGTGCGAATGATAGTCGCCCACGCACTCCCAGCGCGAGGTGCTCCTCACGGCCTCCTCGACCCGCTGACTCCGCATCAGATCGACGTGCACCTCGCGAAACTTCCGGTTCGCCGTCTGGTACGGAACCACGAAATCGACAAGGATTCGTTCGGACATACTCTGGCCAAGCAGGACTCCGAAGCACTCCTTACGATAGACTTCAATAGTCGAGACCAACAGCCCGACAAAGGCATTCTCGCTCAGGTATAGATCCATCGCCATCAATCACCATCGGTACTATCTGAAGAGGGCACGCTTAGCTGCACAGCGATGGGGTAGCGTGATAATGAGACGCCGTGACTGACGCGAAGCGTGTCACCTTCGGTTTCGTTTCGGATGATCGTTTGTGAAGATGTGTTCGCGTAGAGGGAAAACCGGTTAAGCCCCCGTTGGAGAACATTGTTTCGCTCTCGCTAAGGCAGCCTTATCGACCGGCAGACTTACCAAGTGTGCTTTTAAAGATAACCCGCCTCTTGGAGGGAGGCAAGCCCAAAAAAACGGCAGTCCTGTCCGATCAGCAAGATGGAGCCAAATTGGAGAAAACTGCAGAAATTTCAGTAAGTAGCGTTTAGCAATCAGCATTCAGCCCCCCCGAAAGGGCGTGAGGGGTAAGACGTGAGGGGATACTCCCCCCTTACGCCTGGCGCTGATAGCTGATCGCTGAAGGCTAATCGATTGGATCTACTACATAGAAGGCTTGCGAAGTTTCCAACGACTTCTGGCAAATGTGACAATGCCTGGAAGGAGGGAAAGCCCAATAACGATGACGATGACGATGTGAATGTACCTGTCGATATCTGGAATTGTTCTGCCAAGGACGTAGCCGATGGAGGTCATGCTCACAACCCAGCCGATCCCCCCCATCACGTTGTAGAGGGCAAACCGACCGTACTGCATGTTGCCTACTCCCGCTACGAGGGGAGCAAAGGTGCGGACGATCGGCATGAACCGGGCAATGATGATCGTAATTCCACCGTACCGATCGTAAAACTCTTTAGTCGTGGTGAGGTGCTTCTTGTGAAAAAACAGCGAGTTTTCACGGCTAAAGATTTTCGGTCCGGTACTCGCTCCGATGGTGTAGCCGACGGTATCCCCGACAATCGCGGCCAGGCTGACGAAGAGAAAGAGGCTCCACAGGTCCAGGTGTCCGCTGGCGGCGAACAGCCCAGCCGTGACAAGGAGGGAATCCCCTGGCAGGAAGAAGCCGACAAAGAGGCCGGTTTCCACGAAAACGATAGCGACCAGGGCCGTGAGCCCGCCGACACGAACCAGGGTCTCTACATCGTACACTCTATGGAACAGATCCCACAGCCATTCCATCTCAGTAGCCCTCAGCTTCCAGTCGTCACCTCTCAGTAAGAACCGATACACGCCGCGCGTCCGAGCCCCCTCACCTTCATCCTCTCCCCAAGGCGTGGGGGAGAGGAAAATTTTTTATGGCCCCCGCTCTCGGATACTCGGGACGACAGTTCCCTTTCATGCACCCCTCGCCCCCATTTGGGGGAGATGGCGAGGGTGAGGGGTAGCGGAACGCGAGCAGCCTCTCAATCGGTAACCGCGCCTTCCGAGGCCGATGAGACCACGCGGGCGTACTTGGCCATGACGCCGCTCTTGTACCGAGGGGCAGGCGGCTTCCACTGCCGGAGCCGCCGCTTGAGTTCGGTGGCTGACAGCTCTACGTCGAGCCGCCGCTTTTTGATGTCCAAGGCCACGATGTCGCCGTTGCGCAGCGCCGCAACCGGTCCGCCTACCGCCGCTTCAGGGGCAATGTGACCGATCATCAGGCCATGCGTCGCGCCCGAAAATCGTCCATCGGTCATGAGCGCCACCGAGTCCAGAAGTCCCGCACCGGCAAGAGCCCCGGTGACGCCAAGCATCTCTCGCATTCCGGGCCCGCCCTTGGGCCCCTCGTAGCGAATCACGACCACGTCGCCCGCCTTGATCTTACCGGCCTTGACGGCGGTGAAGGCATCCTCTTCCCGATTAAAGACCCGCGCCGGGCCACGATGGAGCATCCGCTCGTGACCGGCGACCTTTGCCACACACCCGTCCGGCGCAAGATTACCCCTGAGGATCACCATACCCCCGGTCGGCTTGAGTGGCCGATTCAGCGGCATGATCACTTCCTGCCGCGGAGTCTCGCGAGCAGCCCGCGCCTCCTTACCGATCGTCTTGCCGGTGACCGTCAGCTCGTCGGCATACAGGAGGCCGGCATCAAGCAGGCGTTTAGCCACCACCGGCATACCGCCCGCCATGTACATGTCTGGAGCAGTAAAGCGTCCCCACGGCTTCAGGTCAGCCAGGAGCGGGGTCTTTCTTGAGATTCGATCGAAATCGTCCAACGACAGCTTGACACCGACGACCTTGGCTACCGCGATCAGGTGAAGCACAGCGTTAGTAGATCCTCCTGTGGCCATGACACCAGCGATGGCGTTGCGAAAGGCGTTGCGGGTAAGGATCTGCCTGGGTGTGATACCGTGCCGCAGCAGCTCCATGACCAGCTTACCGCTCTCGAAGGCAACCGCTTCCTTCCGGGCATCCGTCGCCGGGACGCCATTCCAGCCCATCGGCGAGATACCCAGCATCTCAAAGGCGGTAGACATGGTGTTGGCGGTGAACTGGCCGCCGCAGGCGCCCGCACCGGGGCAGGCGCAGTTCTCAATGACGCGAAGCTCCTCGGACGGCATCTTACCGACATTGTAGGCGCCCACCGCCTCAAAGACATCCTGGATCGTGAGATGGCGGCCCTCGTACTCGCCGAAGGCGGTGGAGCCGCTATAGAGCATAAGTCCTGGTATATTCAGGCGGGCCAGCGCCATGACCGTACCAGGAATCGTTTTATCGCAGCCGGAAATGACGACTAAGCCGTCAAACAGGTGTCCTCTGGCCACCAATTCGACGGAGTCGGCTACAACCTCCCGGCTCACCAGGGACGTCTTCATCCCTTCGGTGCCCATGGAGATCCCATCGGAGATCCCGATCGTGTTGTACTCGATCGGCGTTCCACCAGCCGCCCGAATGCCTGCCTTGACCCGCTCGGCCAGCGCCCGGTGGTTAATGTTACAGGGCATCACCTCGATCCAGCAGTGGGCAACGCCGACGAGCGGTCGAGCCAGATCCTCATCCTTGAAACCGATGGCCTTGAGCATCGCCCGCGCCGGCGCGCGGTCCGGGCCATCGAGTAAGATGCGGCTATTGTGTCTAGGGTCAAAAGTCATTACTTTCTCCTCATCCCGGAACGAGTCATGGGCGGGTGATACTGACCTGAATACCCTGCCCCAGCAAGCGGGGCGGCGATGTGCGATTGGTTGAAAGCACATAGAGCTTTCCCTCTTCAGTCATTACACCGATACTTTTTGGTGAGACCGAGAAGGGACGGTTTGCTACGCCGGTTATGCCGGCCGAAAGATCGACCGGATCAGCCCCGATCTGGTCGAGCGGGACACTCCATATCTTTTTGTTGGCTGGATTATACCAGACCAGTTGAGCCCCCGTTGATGCGAGGTAGACCAATTTCCCTTGGGCGCCTGTTCTGAGGCCATCGAAACCTTTTGCCGCGTAAAACTCACGCACAAGGTCCGGGTTTCGCAGATCTCGTACAACCCAGACAAGGTGCCGTTCAGTGGCCTTCTGTGTCGCCACCTCGTATCCCTCCAATGTGATAAGATCTGCCTGGTCCTCCGGCTTTGCGACCAAAGCAAAGTCAAACAGACGGAATCGCTGGATCCGTGACGTCGGATCCGATGCCAGCCTAGTGATCGAAAAGATCAGATCAGCAGCGACTGTAGGCACAGCCTTGAGCTCTGTTCCGTCCAGTCGCATGTGCGATAGGACCCGCTCCTCAGGAGTGACCTGGGTACTAAAGACGGCAATATTCTTAAAGAGCCCCATCTTCTCGTAAGCCAGCCCAGAGACGCTTCCTGTGTTAGCCACGACCGACTGGAGCGGCCCAGTCGGGAGGTCGTACCGTCGCAACTCCTTATTCAGCCCAAAGAAAAGAGCGTCCTTTCCGTCAACCTTGTACCGGGTCACCGTATCGATCGATCCGCTGACTGCAGAGATCTTCTGTTTGCCTCCGGTCAGCAAATCCGCCAGGATGAGGATCCGATCGCCTTGGTTTTCCGAAAGATAGAGGAGGTGATCGTCGTCAAGGAACTTCGGCGAGAAGCTTCTCGCCGTCGGCAGCGCATCCGAGACGTTACGTCTGGATCCCATGATGTTATTATTTTCATCCAGATCGGCGACGTACACCTGCTCAAGAGCCGTCGTGGTTCCGGTGATCACGTAGACCAGCCGCTGGCCACTCGGTGATATAGCGACCTCCGAGATTGTCCCTGACAGATCTGGGACGCGGACAGGTTTGCTGCCGTCTGCGTTTTGAACCTGGACTGAGGTTGTGCCCTGGTCTCCTGAGACAATGTAGGCGACCTTCGACATCGTGGTTGCGCAACCCGCATTGAAGATTAAAACGGCCATGAGCCCGCACAGGGCAACGACCTTCCTTGCTTGCATCAGCGTTCTCCTTCTCGCGCTCGCGATAATTATGATTTACCGGGTCGATCCGCCTCTTTATCTTCAAGTTCCTGGTACTGGATTATAGGAGAGAATCTCCTTCGGCACAAGTACGGGCCGGCTCAGCCAGCGTCGCCCCGCCGTACGTGTCTCTCTGTGCCGAGGTCAATCCCGCCAGCAGGGCGTCAGCAGCCGCTTCGCCGCTACGAACCCCGTCGGGGATACCGACGCCGCGGTAGGCGTTACCGGCTAATTTGAGGGTCGGCCATCGGCACAGCCGATGTTCCAGCGTTGCCAGTCGTGCCAGGTGGCCCACATGGTACTGCGGCATCGACCGAGGATGCCGTATAAGCTGACTCCACAACGGAGCAGATTCAATTCCCAAGAGATCCTCCAGATCGTGACGAACCGCAGTGAGGAGCCGCTCATCATCCCACTCGAACGGTTCGGGCTGCAGTGCCCCGCCCGCGAAGGCGCGCAGCAGGGCGTAGCCCGCCGGCGCGCGATTGGCGAACTTCACGCTACTAAAGGAACAGGCGATGATGGTGCGCCCCTCGCAGGCCGGCACAACAAATCCAAACCCATCGAGCGGATGGGGAATCGCCTCTCTTCGATAGGCCAGGTTGATCGTGACTGAGGAGGCATAGGGGATAGCCTCCAGCTCCATGGCGAGGTCGTCGTCAAGGTCATGAGTCAGCGCTGCGGCCTGGAAGGCGGGGACGGCGAGGATGACCCCATCGGCTTCGATGTCAGCACCATCCTTCAGTCGGATAGTCCAGCATTCCTTCTTCCGCGCAATTCCGGCGACCGGACAGCCAAGCCGCACCGTGCCTGCCGGTAATTGCTGCACCAGGGCATCAACCAGCGTTTGCAGTCCATTGTCCAGCGTGGCAAACAGACTGTACCGCGGGCCGCTGTCGGCCGGGGCGTGACCTTTACCGGGGACGCTCAACCGTCTCCGTCGCAGGCCAAGGATGAGACTGCGATGCTGCGCTTCCATCTGCAGTAACTGCGGGAAGGTGGCCTGCAGGCTTAACCGTTCCGGGTCGGCGGAGTAAATGCCTCCAATCATCGGTTGAGCCAGCCGTTCGAGCGCTTCCGCTCCCAGACGACGCCGAACGAACGAGGCAAGACTTTCGTCGGAACCGGGCTGCCCGCGTGGCAAGATCAGGTCCAGAGCCATTCTTGCCTTGCCGCGCCAGGTGAGTAGCTCCGATTGCACAAACGGTCGGAATCGCGTCGGCGCAAGCAAACTGAACCCTTCGGGCAAAGGATGAAGCGTGCCGCCCAGGGCAACGAACGTCCGGCGATGGACCCCACTGGTCCCGATAAGCCGATCGCCCAGGCCGAGACGCTTGATGAGATCTACCGCCCACGGCTTATCCGTGAATAAGGTGTCCGGTCCCGATTCGAGGATGAAGCCGTCCCGATAGGTCGTACCGATCACGCCGCCTGGGCGCGAGTTCGCTTCCAGGAGCAGCACCGCGTACGAGAGCCGTTCAGCTTGGCATTTCTCGCGCAGACGGTGCGCAGCGGCGAGACCTGCGATGCCGCCTCCGACCACGACAATGCGTTTCTGGTCGTTACTCCGATCGCTCGCCATCCCCCGGCCTTTATGGATCTAATCCTGGTTTACGCGTTGCCGCACCAGGTCTGCCAGCGCCCGGATGTAGAGCGGATGATCGTTCACCGTGCTGGCCCGTTTGAGATCGAGCCCCAGCGCATCGGCCTCTGCCTTGGCTTCTACGTCCAGATCGAACAGCACCTCGACGTGATCGCACACAAATCCGATGGGGACCAGTACCACCGATCGACGCCCCTCGGCCTTAAGCTGTCGCAGGACATCGCGTACGTCAGGCGTCAGCCACGGCTGCCGTGGATCGCCGCTGCGGCTCTGATAGGCGAGTAACCAGTCCGGATATCCCACGGCTGCCGCGACAAGTCGGCACGATTCCTCTAATTGCTGAACGTAAGACGACAATGCGGCTACGGAGATTGGAATACTATGGGCCGTGAAGAGCAGCGACGCATTGCAACGAAGAGCGGGTGGGATCGCTTGCAGTTGCAGGCGAACCTGCTCGGCCACTGCCGCGATAAAATCCGGGTGATTGTAACAGGGCTGGGCGAAGTCCACCTGTGGCGCCATGGGCCCAGCGGCAGACAGTGCGTCAGTGACCGCCCTCACAGATTTCCCCCAGCTCGCGGTCCCGGAATCGTGAGCGGCCATGATGAGCCCGACGGCGCGGTTCACCTTATCACGGACCATCCGTTCGACTGTCTCGCCTATCATCGGGTGCCAGTATCGCATCCCTACGTAGACGGGAAGGCCCGGCCCCTCCTTCTCCAGCAGTGCCGCCAGACTCTTTGCCTGTCGGAAAGTCAGCTCGGTAATCGGCGACCGACCGCCAAGCTGTTCGTAGTGTCGGGCGACCTCTTCCAGGCGTCCCGGCGGCACCGGCACGCCCCGCAGCACATTGCTGAGAAACGGACGAATCTCCTCAGGTTGTGTGGGGCCTCCAAAGGCGATCATCAGGACGGCATCGAATGACAGAACTGGAACCACGTCATCTCGCCGTCGATTCGTGAACGTAATCGATGAGCGCGCGCAGGTGGTCCACAGGGGTTTGCGGCAACACCCCGTGACCAAGATTAAAGATGTGGCCTGGGCGTTTCGCAGCACGCTCAAGAATCCGGCCGGCCTGACGGCGAATCTCGCCAAGCTCGGCGAGGAGCACCATCGGGTCCAGGTTGCCCTGTACTCCGACATCATGCCCGAGACGCGACCAGGTTTCGCCTAAATCCACTCGCCAATCCAGTCCGATCACATTCCCGCCGGCCTCCCGCATCAATGAGAGCAGTGTGGCAGTATCGGTCCCAAAGTGAATGACCGGTACGCCCGGCGTGAGGGCAGCGATTGCGCGCTTCGTATGGGGCAGAACAAACTCGCGGTAATCATCCGGGCTGAGACAGCCGACCCAACTATCGAATAATTGCACGACCTGGGCGCCGGCAGCGATCTGGCCGTTCAGGTAGCCCGATACGATATCCGCCAGCCGCTCCATCAGCGCGTGCCAGGCCCAGGGATCGCGGTACATGAGCGCCTTGGTATGTTGATACTGACGCGATCCGCGACCCTCGATCAGATATGAGGCCAGGGTAAACGGCGCCCCGGCGAACCCGATGAGGGGAATGTTCGGTGGAAGAGTCGCCCGCGCCAGACGCACCGCGTCAAAGACAAATGAGAGCGATTCCTGCACATCGACCGGCTGCAGCCTCTTCAGGTCAGCCCCGGATCTCACCGGGTTGTGGATCACCGGGCCACCGCCCTTGGTGAACTCGAGGCCAACGCCCATCGGTTGTACTACCAGCAAGATGTCCCCGAAGATGATCGCCGCATCCACCCCCAGTCGTTGGGCAGCCGTCACCGTCACCTCAGCCGCCAGATCCGGCCGGTGACACAGCTCCAGAAATGAGAGTTTACCCCGAATCTCCCGGTACTCCAGCATGTAGCGGCCGGCTTGCCGCATGATCCAGATCGGCGTATAGGGAGTCGGCTCCAGGCGGCAGGCCTTCAGGAAGGGACTCTCCTGCAACAGTGCTGCGCCTCGGTCCACTTGAGCATCACGCCCTACGCCTTGTATCGATCTGACCTGTTTGACCCGTCGCAGCACGTGCGCATGGCGCGCAGCAGTCTGGACGAGATACCCCATCTTCGGATGTTCCGGTTCCAGATCCACAACCAGGCCATGCTCACGCAGGGCGCCGCTGCACGTAGGGCCAATCGACGCGACGACCGTATCTCTCAATCCTGCTCGCAGCGGCTCTTCCAGACCCTCCTCCGCAGCAACCTGCAGCAGATGATCCACCTGTACCGCGGTAGTAAAGAGGACCAGATCGACCTGCCGCTCAATGATGGCCTTGATGGCGCGCCGCAAAGGGCCGCAGTCCTCCGGCAATGCCCATCGGTAGACGGAGACCCGCATCACGACGGCCCCTCGTGTTTCTAATCCTGCAATCAGCTCCGGGTTACTCCGTCCGTACTCCTGTACTGCTACCCGCCGACCCTGCAGGGGGATTGCCGCATCATCGACAGCGCTTAGAATTTCACGCCAGGTATTCGGGTCCGGGACGGCCAGCGTAATCGGGACGCCCAACTCGCGTAACACCACCTGAGGCTTGAGACCGCGGACAATGGTCGGGATTCGGCTCAGAGCTGCAAGAATCTCTGCGCGCGGGTAGGTGTCTTCAACTGCGGCAAGCAGGGCGCGGATACCCACGCCGGTCAGCAGTATGACCAGGTCAATCCGCCCGGCCAATAACTCTCTTGCGAACTCTAACGCTTCTCGGTTTTCTGCAAGCGGAATCTCTTGAACAGCCGGCGCGCAGATCGGGGTCCCTCCTTGGCGACTGATCAGGTCAGCCATCGCACCAGCCAGGCGACTCTCAAAGGAAATGACTTTGAGGCCGGTCAAGTCGCTAAGCCGGGAAGCAGCAACATGGTTCATGGCGTAAGGTTTCTCTCCCTTGATCATATTTTGACAGGCTCGATCCGAATGGGACACATCAACGTTTCCTAAGTCGCGACCGTTCGCCTTGAGCTTGTCGAAGGGCAACCTAGAGTTCACAGGGCAGATGCCAAGGTGAGCGGGTTGTTACCAACGTCCCGCATAACCATTGAATTAAGTTGTAGTATACGGTCGGCGGCTAAAAAGCGCCAGAGCAAAAAAGATGCCGTATGCATGCTTGACCCGATCAGAGGGTGAGATTATAGTGACAACAATCAACAGACTATTTGAGACCGACCTTGGCGAGCGTGCTTCGCCGGCCGGCTCAGCGGCTCAATCGTGACGTCAGGCGTGGCAACTGAATGGGTTGCAGTGACTGGGACCGCCATAGGATATCTGTGACCACCAGCTCCCGTCGCTGGGGTTTTATTGCGGCGCTTTTGCTCTGTTTGTTCCTGCTGACGGATGCCGCCGGTGGTACGTCGGACGACTCGATCTGGTACCACCAAGCCGATTCCGGCGAGTGGCAGGTCGAGTTCTATTTCTTCTGGTCGCGCCAGTGCCCGCATTGCGTCGAAGCGCATCCGTTTGTTGAGAACCTCCCAAAGGAGTTCCCGTGGTTGCGAGTGCACAGCGCTGAGGTCAGCGCCAGCGTAGAGAATGCGCGCCTCTACATGAAGCTGGCGGGAATGCTTGGCGAGGACGCCAGGTCGGTACCGGGATTTCTCTTCTGCGGGGAGATGCACGTCGGCTACGACTCGGCCGGCACGACTGGGGCGATGCTTCGCAGACGGTTACTTGCCTGCCGCGCGCGACTCGAAAGCGGTGGAGCGGCGGCCGCGCCGCCTGTCACGAGCGTTACGCTGCCGCTGCTCGGTGCCATCGATCTGCGCGCGTGGTCGCTGCCGCTCGCGACGGTGACGCTTGCCGGCCTGGACGCCTTCAATCCGTGCGCGTTCTTCGTGCTGCTGTTCCTGCTCTCCCTCATGGCGCATGCGGCCAGCCGCCGCCGCATGGCGCTTGTCGGCGGCATGTTCGTGCTGTGCTCGGGGCTGGTCTATTTCATCTTCATGGCCGCCTGGCTCAACGTATTTCTCGTCGCCGGCGAGCTTCGGCTGGTGACGCTGATCGCGGGAGCGCTCGCAGTGGCTATGGCGGTGATCAACATCAAGGACTTCTTCTGGTTTAAGCGCGGCGTCACGCTGTCGATTCCCGAGCGCGCCCAGCCAGGCCTGTTTGCACGCATGCGCGGGCTCGTCGGCGCGCAAAATCTCGCCGTGATGCTTGTCGGCACGGTGATGCTGGCGCTTACAGCAAATGCCTATGAGCTGCTTTGTACCGCCGGCTTTCCGATGATCTTTACGCGTCTGCTGACGCTTGCGCCGTTGCCGATAACGACGTATTACCTCTATCTTGCCCTGTACAACCTCATCTACGTGCTACCGCTCGCCGCTGTCACGGCGGTGTGTGTCTTTACGCTCGGCACGCGCAAGCTTTCCGTGCGCGAGGGCCGGGCGCTGAAACTCCTCTCGGGTCTCATGATGCTGGGTCTAGGGATCCTCCTGCTGGTCGCCCCGGTCCTGCTGAGCAACGGACTGGTGGCGGTATTGCTTTTGGCCGCGGCGATTATGCTGACCGCGCTCGCCGCCCGGCTGTGGCCGGATCGCGGCGCCGGCGCCTGACCCAATCTACCCCGTAGCCTCGCGGTTATTGCTATTCCTGAAGCTACATGAAACCTTGACCCGATCAGAGGGTAAGATTATAGTGACGACAATCAACAGATGGAATCGCGTATCGGGCAGCGGGGAGCTGCTTCATGGACTCAAGGACGGCTACGAT
>NSJM01000155.1 GCA_002634395.1 Candidatus Methylomirabilis sp. | reverse complement strand
GTAGGGTCTATGCTCTGTCACTCAAAGGAGGCGGGTCAGATGAACAGGTTCACGAAGCGATTCGTTCCAGGGCTGATCGCCGTACTGCTCTTGAGCAGCCTGCTCCTCATTCCAGCCGAGCCCGTGCTGGCGAAGACAAAGTTCTTCTTCGGGCTGAACGTCGGAGTTCCAATTGCGCCGTACCCGATGTATGCGTATCCCCCTCCGGCGCCCGTCTACTACCCACAGGCCTACCCACATCCGGCTCCGGCGCGCGTCCATCACCGGCCAGTCTACCGGGCCCATCCGCCATGCGCACAGGTCTGGACCCCGGGGCACTATGACCCCTACGGAAACTGGATCTTCGGCTACTACCGGTATGCCTGTCCCCCATACGGCTACTGACCACGCGGTTTCGACTTGACTGCCACTCGTTGGCATGGCGCTCATTGAGCCGCTCTTCGCCATCGCGAACAGATTGCGTTTGTCGGCCTCGTGTACGCCCACCCCGCCCGAATCTGGGTCTCTCACGTTCCCGCATCGATTCGTAGCCTTGACAAGGTGTAGCCTATAGGCTACACTCTCCGCGTGTTGGAACTTCGCAAGACCGATCTGTTCGCCCGGTGGCTCGACGGGTTGCGCGACATCCATGCAAGGGCGCGCATTCAGGCGAGGATCGAGCGCCTGTCGGTGGGAAGCGCGGGGGATGTCAGACCGGTGGGCGGAGGCATTTCAGAGTTGCGGATCGATTACGGGCCGGGATACCGGGTGTACTTCAAAAAGTGCGG
The DNA here is from genome assembly GCA_002634395.1 of Candidatus Methylomirabilis sp. Lineage (GTDB taxonomy): Bacteria > Methylomirabilota > Methylomirabilia > Methylomirabilales > Methylomirabilaceae > Methylomirabilis > Methylomirabilis tolerans. The sequence continues at coordinate 1,662 of NSJM01000155.1, read as the reverse complement.
CCGTGAGGTGGTGATTCTCCTGGCTGGTGGTGACAAGAGCACCCGAGCTCGCGATATCAGAGCTGCCCTGCGCCTCGCACGTAACCTATAGGAGCAGACGATGAGTAAAACCGTGACCAGTCGCTACGATGTAGCCGAGCACCTTCGAACCCCAGAGGAAATGGCGGCCTACCTTGAGGCGTGTCTTGAAGAGGCGAAGGGCGATGCCGCCTTCATCGCCAAAGCGCTGGGAGACATTGCGCGTGCCAAGGGCATGGCACAGGTCGCCCGCGATGCCGGCCTCTCCCGCGAGAGCCTGTATAAAGCGCTGTCCGGCGAACGCAGCCCCAGCTTTGACACCATCCTCAAGGTGGTTGCCGCGTTAGGATTGAAGTTGCACGCTGAAGCCGCTCATGGGTGACGCCTCACTGGAAGCTAGCGGAAAAAGACCTGAGGGGATTATACATAATGGCTCTTCGTGAAATCCTATTGGGAGACACATTGAAATACTTTAGGCGGATGTAATGAGCAACGGGGACGCTCGATTTGTTGCGCCGACCACCAGCCGGCTGCGAGTGATGCGCGACGGAGGGAGTATCATCCGTCGCGCGCGCATTCCCAAACCGGTCGCACTGGTGGACACGCGGGAGCGAGAACCCTTTCCGCTCCACGCGAACCACCCGAACTGGATTGGCGGGGAAAGGCTGGCCACGCTGAACACTGGCGACTACACGTTGGAAGGTATGGAGAGCCTCCTCTCGCTGGAACAAATAGGGACAGACACTATTATTGTGACGATCCGTGGGGCTCGCGGTCATGATCGTGCATGCTGCGGATTACCCGAACCGTTGCACTCGGCCACTCGTATCATGTGACGCAATGAGGGAATGATCACCAGGCGGCCTTTCGGAACGACCGCGATTCGAAGACACGCGATGACAGAGCGGTTACTGCGAAGAGACGAGTTCATCTGGGAGGCGCGCAGGACACTGGAAGAGTAAGACACGTGTTGCAGAGGGGAAGGCCGAGATAGGATCTCAATAAATAGTATCTGTCCCTATATCCCAGCAGGGACAAGCTCGAAGCGCTCATCGAAGCCCCGCAAGTGCGCGCAGCCGCTCATAGAGGCGCACCATCGCGAGGGTATCGCGCTCGCAATATCGAAGCAGATCGCGCCGTAGCGCCTGCTGCTCGGCGGCGGTGAGGGCGTCGGCGCCGAGCAGCAGCGTCTCAAGTGCCGCCGATGCGGAGCCGCCGTCCTGGATCTCGAGGTCGTCGTAGCCAAGCCCGGGCACGAGCGCCGGCAGGACCTTCTTGATGCTGAAGCTTCCCCCGAAGTCCGGGTGATAGACGTGGTCGCGCACAATCGGAAGAAGATCGCAGATCCGACGCGAGAGCGCCACCAGTTCGCCCTCCATGTGCGGGAGCGCTTCGATCAGCTCGTTGATGCACCGTTGCTCGAATGGCGCGTTGTAGGCGAGCACCGTATTGACGCCCGCGCACGCCGCGATGAGCGCGTGTGCGAGCTGCTCACGCGGGTCGTCGGGGCCCTCAGCCAACCATGCGCGGTGTTCGACTCCGTCGGCCTTGAGTACGTGGCAACTGAACTGCACCGGCACCAGGGCGTAAGGGCGGCAGCCCGGCCAGACCGGGATGGCGGGGTTCACGGTCTCGAAGTCGAGG
>NSJM01000069.1 GCA_002634395.1 Candidatus Methylomirabilis sp. | reverse complement strand
GCGGCAGCTCCGTCGGAAACTGCTCATACTCTGGGATGGACTCAAAGCCCACCGCAGACGAATCGTGATGCCTGCACCGATGGTCCTCACGCATACTGAGGAACTCGTCCGGACAACGGGGGTCAAGACGCTCGACGCCCTCCATCTCGGCTCATGCAATGCCTTTTCCAGCCCCAAGAATAGAGATTGCGACGTGTCATTGGTGAGAAAGTCTCCCTCAACGGCCATTACAAGGAGGCGGGTAAGCCGAAGCCCAGAGCGAAGCGAAGGGGACCGAAGCAATCTCACAGTCTTTGGGGGTCTGTGGCCCCTGGGTACAACGATGAGATTGCCACGCTCCCGTTGGTCGCTCGCAATGACAGACAAATGAAGGGGTTGCGCTATCAATCTCTATTCTTAGGCCAGCTTCAGGCCCAAGAAGGAGTTTCAGGGATGGATTTCGTAGTGACGATCTTTCGCTGTGCATGGATCTGAGGCGGATTACATCCTCCTTGAGGGCGAATTCTACAGGGCTTCCTGTCAGTAACAGGTGAATTGTCCTGTCTGGTGCAGCGCTCTCCCCCTTGTTGGTTGACATTTATCGGCTATTGACATAGTCTCCGGCGGTAGCAATGGCTATGTGAGTGTAGTGGCTGTGCTTGAGATTGAGGGAGCTTCAGGTGTCAATGCCTTGTCACATGTTGAACAGATTGCGATGGAGCACGTAAAGACACGGGTGCAACCGTAAGGTTGGAGAGGGCCTCTTTGACGTTGACACCAGCAGTTTCTTCGCGTTATCGTCCTTGCACGAAAACCCCCTTGTATCCCCCTTTACGAAAGGGGGAGGTAAGGAAACGCATAAGTCCCCCCATTTTTTGAAAGGGGGGTCAGAGGGGTTTGTCCGAAGCTGACGGCTGAAGGCCGACAGCTATTTTCCGAGGAATCTGATGAGTCCGATGAAAGTATCGCTGGAATGGCTATCTGACTATGTTGATTTGATCCTGCCGCCTCAGGAACTGGCCCATCGGCTGACGATGTCGGGAACCGAGGTGGGCGGGATCGAAGAGCGTGGCGACGGCTGGCCCGGGATTATTGTCGCGCAGATCGAATCTATTGGCCCTCACCCAACGGCTGAATCTCTCACCTTGGTGGGGTTAGGGTTGCTTGGCGAGAAGATCACGGTCGTAAGCGGCGCCACGAATCTTCAGGTAGATGATAAGGTGCCGTTTGCGCCGGTTGGGGCGCAACTGATAGACGCTCAGACAGGTCGGCCCACCGTGGTAGAGGTGGCCCAGATTCAGGGGGTGGCCTCGCGAGGTGTGCTCTGCTCTGAGAAGGAACTGGGTCTGTCGGAGGCGCATGAGGGCGTACTGATCCTTCCCGGTGATGCCGAGGTTGGCCTGCCGCTTAATGTGGTGTTAGGGGACACCATTCTCGACCTCGAGGTCACGCCGAATAGACCGGATTGTCTGGGGATGCTCGGGGTTGCGCGCGAGGTGGCGGCCATTACGGAGGAGCCACTTCATTTGCCTGATCTGATCTATCAGGAGGAAGGTTCAGACGTCCGGGACGACGTTCAGGTCGAGATCCTGGCGCCAGACCTGTGCCCGCGATACAGCGCATCCGTCGTTCATGGGATTACGGTCGGCCCCTCGCCCTCGTGGATGCAGAGGCGCCTCGTCGCAGCCGGCGTGCGCCCGATCAATAACGTTGTGGATATTACCAACTATGTCATGCTCGAGTATGGGCAGCCCTTGCATGCCTTTGACTACGAGACGATTTATGGCAGGCGAATTGTAGTGCGGCGCGCGGCACCTGGAGAATCGCTTCAAACGATTGACGGCATCCTGCGGACCCTGACGACCGAGATGCTGGTGATTGCCGACGCCAAGCGTCCGGTCGCGCTTGCCGGGATCATGGGTGGCTCGGAAACAGAGGTGACCGAGCTGACGAAGAGCGTGTTGCTCGAGTCCGCCAACTTCGGTCCCGGTTCGATCCGCCAGAGCTGCCGCTCGCTACGACTCAGGACTGAGGCGTCGTTTCGCTTCGATAAGGGGTTACCGCCGGCCAACACCATCGTCGCGCTCCAACGAGCCACCAAGCTTCTCGTAGAGATCTGTGGGGGCAAGGCGTCGCGCAGGTTGCAGGATGTGTTCCCCGCTCCCCGAGAGGCGATTGAGATCAGGTTGGCTCCGACGGAACTTCGCCGCGTCCTGGGGATCGACCTGACGGTGGCACAGATTCGAGACGTCCTGAGCGGTCAACTTGGGTTTGACTGCCGGGATGACGGGGACGCCCTCCTGGTAAGGCCGCCGGCGCACAGGGGCGACATCCAGATCCCTGCCGATCTGGTAGAAGAGGTAGCGCGCATGGTCGGCTACGACCGGATTCCAACCACAACGTTGTCAGGCCACCTGCCAGATCACTCGCCGCAGCCGATGTACAGTCTTATCGAACGGCTCAATGACATGCTTGTCGGCTGCGGCCTGCAAGAGGTGGTGACGTATTCGATGATCGGTCGACGGCTCCTGAGCAAGATGGTTGTCGGGAAGGAAGCTGGGGCGCCGGATGGGCTGCGCCTGGCAAATCCGATGACCCCTGATCAGGAGATGCTTCGGACGTCGCTGTTGCCAAGTCTTCTGGAGTGCCTGAACAATAATCTGCGTCAGGACGAGGCCGGCCCTCGTCTGTACGAGACTGGGCGGGTCTACCTGCCACGCCACGCCGACTTGCCCGAGGAACGGCAGATGCTGGTCATCGGCATGGCCGGTCCAAGATGGCAGAGACAGTGGGGCCGAGCGACTGTGCCATTAGATTTTTACGATCTAAAGGGTGTTGTGGAGGAGTTGCTGGATCGCCTGAATCTCCGAGGGGCGCACTTCATTCAGGTCACCGATCAGCAGCCGTTTCATCCCGGACGAACGACCGCCGTGTACTCAAAGGATGTGCGACTTGGGGTGATGGGCGAGCTTCACCCGGCGGTGGCCCGCAACTTTGAGGTTCGGGCCCCCGTCTGCCTGGCTGAGTTCGATCTGGAACAGCTTCTGAGCGTCGCTGGAGAAGAATTCCTGCGGATCGAGCCGCCGCCCCGCTTTCCCGCGGTACGACGGGATCTGGCGCTCGTTGTCCCGGAGCGTGTCCCGGTTGCGGAACTGTTCGAGACCATCCGACACGCCGGGGGACCATTGCTCGGTCATGTTGACCTCTTCGATCTGTTCCGCGGGGAAGATCTGCCGCCAGGGCATAAATCGTGCGGTGTTGGGCTGATCTTCCGTTCCCAGGATCACACCCTTACTGACGTCGAAGTTGCTCAGGTCGAGGCCTGCATTGTTCAGCAGTTACAACGGCAGGCCGGGGCGAGGCTGAGGGGTTAATTTTTGCTTTACAAGGGTGCGTGGCTTTGGTAGGCTTTCGAACAATGAGGAAGAGTTGCTATCGCGAAGATTTCATAGTGGAATCCTTACAAATGAAGGTCGGACGATGCTTGTTGAAGGATTGGAGGCACTCGAAGGTCGAGTACGACTGGTGGTTGGACTTGTGGTGAAGCTTAGGGAGGAAAAGACAGCTCTGGAGCAACGGGTAGAGGAGCTGCAGGCTGTGATGAAGGCACAGGTGGAGCAGGTGGGAGCGCTTGAAGTTGCGCGGCAGAAGGATCAGGAGCAGCTCGCTCGAATGCAGGAGGAACGTGAAGAGGTTCGGCTCAAGGTAGATCGCTTGCTGGAAGAGATTGCAAGGATCGAGGTATCTATCGAGTCGGGCGCTTGAGGGTCACATGGAACAGCTTGTCAGCGTCGTGATCCGAGGAGAACAGTACACAATCCGTTCCACAGAAGATCCGTCGTACGTTCGGAGGGTCGCGGCGTATGTTGACACGAAATTGAATGGGGTTGTAAAGGGATCTCAGCCGCTCCCGCCCACCAAGGCCACCATCCTGGCCTCATTGAATATTACGGACGAGCTATTCAAAGCAGAAGCAGAGAGGGAACGGTTTAAGGGATTAGTAACGGTAAAGCTTGACACACTCTCAGCGCTGTTGGGAACAGTCCTCGAAGAAGGAGTAAATGGTCCCAATGGCAATGATCGGGAATCCGAAGTGAGTAGAGCATAGGTGGAGAAAGAGAACTGCAGTGCATCGCAGTATACAGCGTGAAAACAGCGAGACCCCCTGCCGTGTTCGTGATGAGGGAACGTGTTTTGAACCAACAGTTCAAAACAGGGGCCCTCTTCGCAGTGTGGTGTGCATAGCCCCGCCTTGTGTGGGGAGAGCCTGAAGCACTGCCTGGGCAACCACCTGGTTAGCCAGGTTCAAACCTCATCCCTCAAACGGCACAAAGGCGGGGGGTCCATTTTTCCTCCCCTATTGTGTGCTTGCCCGTTACCAGAGCCGGTTATCCTTTCAACCCTTCCTGCCTCGGTTCGAGTGTTGTGTCGTATCTCCCCCTTGATGTTCTTCTTCTATTTCTTGCCATTTATGCAATGGCGTCGGCATGGGCAGTTCGGAAGGAGGTGGACCTCCATTGGCGATTGGCGTTGAACAGTTAGCGATCGTCCTGATTGTGGCGGTCGTAAGCGTCATAATTGGGTATCTACTCAGAAAACAAGTAGTCGAAAGTAAGGCGGCCGAGGCAGAAACCCTGGCTAAGCGCATCCTGAACGAGGCGGAGAAAGAGGCGGAAACCAAACTTCGAGCGGCCGAGCTTGAGACCAAGGAGCTTGCTCTTCAGGCAAAGGCGGACCTGGAGCGAGAGACCAAGAGTCGTCGCCAGGAACTTGAGAGTGCGCAGCGAGGCTTGGATCAGAAGGAAGAGACGATCGGTCGAAAGCTGGAACAGGTGGAGCGACGCGACCGCGAGCTGGAGACACTGACAAAAGATCTCGACAACAGGGAGCGGGCTACCGCCGACAAGGAGATCCTGTGCGCCCAGTTAATGGAGGATGCGCAGCGGCAGTTGGAGCGCATCTCCGGCCTTACAGCCGAAGAAGCCAGGAAGCTCCTGCTTCAGAATCTGGAGCAGGAGGCCAGACTCGAATCTGTAGCCTTATTCAAACGGCTTGAGGACGAGACGAGGGAGGCGGCAGAGACGAAGGCCAAAGAGATCCTGACTATTGCGGTGGACAAGTGCGCCTCTGAGTTCATCATGGAATCAACAGTCTCTGTGGTGGATTTACCCAACGAGGAGATGAAGGGGCGGATTATTGGTCGGGAGGGTCGCAATATCCGAGCCTTCGAGCGCGCAACTGGGATTGATGTGATCGTGGACGACACCCCGGAAGCGGTGATCCTTTCCGGTTTCGATCCGATCCGGCGGGCTATCGCCAAGGAGGCGCTCCAACGTCTCATTACCGATGGGCGGATTCATCCGGCGCGTATCGAAGAAATAGTGGAGAAGGTGAAGGGCGAGATCGATGACGATATCAAGAAGGCCGGTGAGCGAGTCGCTTTCGAGATGGGAATCAGCGGCATTCATCCCGAGCTTGTGCGTCTGGTTGGACGGCTCAAGTACCGAACCAGCTATTCACAGAATCAGCTTCAACACACGATAGAGGTAGCGCAGCTCGCCGGTATAGTGGCGGCTGAGTTGGGGCTTGATGTCAAGGTTGCCAAGCGGGCGGGTCTGCTCCATGATATCGGGAAATCAGCCGATGTCAACATGGAAGGGACTCATGTCTCCATTTCTGCTGAGTTGGCCAAGAAGTATGGTGAGCGCCCGAAGGTAGTCAACGCGATCGCCGCTCATCATGAAGATGTGGAGATCACCTGTCTGGAGGCCGTGGTGCTCCAGATCGCCGATACGCTCTCGGCGGCCAGGCCAGGGGCCAGACGTGAACTGTTGGAAAGCTACGTAAAACGGCTCGAGGGATTGGAGAGAATCGCGAACTCCTTCACCGGCGTGAGCAAAACTTACGCCATCCAGGCCGGACGCGAGGTGCGCATCATCGTTGAAAGCGCTGAGGTGTCGGATGTGCAGGCGTACCAGCTTGCGCGAGATATCGCGAAACGAATCGAAGAAGAGCTACAGTACCCTGGTCATATCAAGGTGACCGTGATCCGTGAGACCAGGGCCGTAGAATACGCGAAATAAAACAGAACCGTTCAACGTTCAAGGTTCAAGGTTGGGGCAGGGGAGGTGGCTTCTCAACTTCGAACGTTGAACCTTGAACTTCGAACGTTGAACCTTGAACGGGATCCCATGCGAATCTTATTCATTGGCGACATTATCGGCAAGCCGGGTCGCGAGGTCGTGGCGTCTGTGTTGCCTCGTCTGACCGAGGAGCAGAAGATCGACCTCGTCATTGCGAATGGCGAAAACCTGGCTGGTGGCTTCGGTGTGACAGGCGCGGTGGCAAAAGAGATATTCGCGCTCGGCGTTGATCTTCTGACCTCTGGAAATCACATTTGGGACAAGAAGGAGGTCGAAGAGTACATCGTGAAGGAGGAGCGGCTTTTGCGACCAGCCAACTACCCCGAGCCGGCACCCGGCAGAGGAAGTCTGATAATAGACCGAGGCGGCTGCCCTGTGGGAGTGCTCAATCTTCAGGGGCGGGCGTTTATGCCGACGCTTGATTGCCCGTTCCGAGCAGGCGACCGTGAGATCAGCCGGCTGCGTCGCGAGACGACACTGATTTTTGTTGATTTTCATGGCGAGACGACGGCGGAAAAGCAGGCCTTTGCCTGGTATGTGGATGGGAGGGTGTCGGCGATGATCGGCTCCCACACGCATGTCCAGACCGCTGATGAGCGGATCCTTCCTGGAGGAACGGCATTCCTCACCGATGTCGGGCTGACGGGTGGTTATGATTCGGTCATCGGAATGGGTATTGAGGCGCCGATCGCCAAATTCCTATCCGGTCTTCCGAAGCAGTTCCGTCCGGCCACCGGTGCGCCTCGATTGTGCGGAGTCGTCGTGGAGATCGATGAGCGGACCGGCCATTCGACCTCGATCGTGCGAATCCAACGTGAACCCTGAGGCGATCGCATGTCAGCACGAATCCTCGACGGTAAATCTATAGCAGCCGACATACGCCGGGAAGTTCGACTCGAGATTGCGGCAATGACTGCACAGACGGGAGTAGTGCCGTGCCTGGCGGCGATTCTTGTCGGAAACGACCCGGCCTCGGCGACCTACGTGCAGAACAAAGCCAAGGCATGTAAGGAAGTCGGGATCACCTCGCTGCGGATCGATCTGCCGGCCGATCTTCCGGAAGCGTTGCTTCTTCAGGAGATCGTGCGCCTGAATGACGACCCTGCCGTGCACGCTATTCTCGTCCAGCTTCCGCTTTCGCCCCACATCAGCGAACGACGAGTCCTGGAGACGATCCTTCCGGAAAAGGATGTGGACGGGTTTCACCCTGCAAACTTGGGCGGATTGCTGGTCGGGACACCCCTCTTTGTGGCGTCCACGCCGCTTGGCATTCTTGAACTGCTGGATCGATCGAATGTGGCGGTCGAGGGGAAGCATGCCGTCATCGTCGGGTGGAGTGTGGTGGTTGGTAAACCGACGGCGTTCCTGCTGCTGCAGCATCACGCGACCGTCACCATTTGCCATATCAAAACCCGCGATCTTGCCTTTCATACCCGACAGGCCGATATTCTTGTTGTGGCAGCCGGGAAGCCGGGTTTGGTAACCGGCTCCATGGTGAAGGAGGGGGCCGTCGTCATTGATGTCGGCGTAAATCGCCTGACGGACGGCAGGGTGGTGGGAGATGTGGACTTTCCGGGAGTTGCGGAAAAGGCTTCGCTGATCACACCGGTTCCCGGCGGGGTGGGCCCGATGACGGTCGCTATGCTCTTAAGAAATACGGTAGATGCCTGTCGGCGCGCGCGCGACGCTTGTCGGCCCGCTGTGACTGTGCCGGCCGCATTGGACAACGGCACGATAGTGCAACCCTGAGACAACGCGTGGCGTCATAGCGAATTAGGTTGGCGCGCCCGTATTCAGAAGTGCGGTGATCTGTATGGCAGATGAATTGAATCGCCCCGATGAGGAGCCGATCGCGCCGGATGCTGAAGAAGGCGAGCCTCCGTTGCTGACGAAGGAAGAGGCCATTGCTGAGGTGAAGCGGTGGATCGACCGCTATCAGATCGATCAGAATCAGGTGTTCGCCAGGATAGGAGAGTTGGTTGTTCGCTACGGGGATCTGATTCCCTACCTCGAACAGGAGACGGATGAAGGGCGATTGCTGCTTCGAGCGATCTCTCGGGGTCGAGTGGTTCGACAACAGCAACGAACGCGTCTATAGCGTCATAGCGTCCATAGCGTAATACGCAACAGCCGCAACGACGCGATGAGAGTGAACGATGAAACCGACACGAGTGTCCGATCCGGCCGAGGTGATCGTTGACCGGCAGGAACGAGTCCTGATCATTACATGGCGGGACGGCCATCGCAGCGTCTACTCATTTGATAATCTTCGTCGCGATTGCCCATGCGCTTCCTGTAATGATGCCAGAAACAAGCGGCTGGACGCTGGAAATCTCCTGGTCCTCAGCGGTCCTATCGTGATGCCCGGCGATGTGCAGATTACCGACTATCGTCCTGTGGGTTGGTATGCGCTGAACTTCACCTGGAGCGATAGGCACGATACCGGCATCTACACGTATGAATCTCTGCGGGCGAACTGTCCCTGTGCAGGGTGCGCCAACTCAACCGTCGCCGGGGCTGAAAGATGAGGGCGGTCCGGTTACTGCAACCTGGGGTCGTCGAGGTTGCCGAACTGCCCGTTCCATCGATTGGACCTGGAGAGTTGCTGCTGACGATGAGGGCATGCGGCCTGTGCGGGTCCGATCTGGCAAAGATCTTCAGCGAGCAACCGCTGAAGCAGCCGGTTCCGTTGGGTCACGAGCTGGTCGGGGTAGTCAGGGCGGTCGGTGAAGGGGTGCACCGGTTTGCCCCCGGTGATCGACTGGCGATCGCGCACCATGTCCCATGCGGCCGGTGCCGCTACTGTCGCCATGGCAATGAGTCGATGTGTCCCCAGTTCAAGGCGACCAACATCGACCCCTGCGGCTTTGCTGAGTATGTCCGGATTCCGGCCCTGCAGACGGCCCAGACGGCCTTTGCGCTTCCTGAGACGCTCTCTGATGAAGCGGGCATCTTTATGGAGCCATTGGCCTGCGCTCTGCGAGCGGTCAAGCGATCCGACGTCCAGGCCGGCGATCGGATCGTGGTGGTCGGCGCCGGGTGCATGGGATTGCTGGTTGCGCAGGCTGTCGCTGTTTCCGGCGCGAGGCCGATCTGTGTGGATCTTCGGGAGGAGCGGCTTGAACTGGCTCGAACGCTCGGCATTGAGACGACCCTGAACGTTACAGGATCGGATCCACGAACGGCTCTTCGCTCGGTCGCGGAAGAGGAAGGGGTCGACGGGGCTATCTTCACTGTAATCAGCGTGCCGATGCTGGAAGCGGTACTCGGCGTGCTGCGTGCCGGGGGAAAGATCAACCTGTTTGCGGATGCGGGTAATGCCGGACGTATGGTGGTCGATCTGAGCGTCTTTTACCGGCGGGAGCTGTCCCTTACGGCAACTTATTCGGCTACGCCGGTGGAACTTGGAGAGGCGATCCGGCTCTTAGCCTCCGGCCAAGTCCGGACCGTTTCCCTTATCAGCCATCGCCTTGGCCTGAGTCGGTTTGAGGAAGGGGCGCGTCTGCAGCGAGCAGGGCAGGCCACAAAGGTTCTTTTTTCACCGACTGGGACGAGCGGGTCGTGATGGCCGTGAATGCCATGAGGCGGACGATGGTGGCGGCGGTGCTTCACGGCGCGAAAGATGTGCGGCTGGAAGAGATGCCGATTCCACAGCTTGGCCCTGAGGATCTCTTGGCTCGGGTCGAGGCCGCCTCTCCAGATTTTACGGATCGCAAGGTGTATCTGCGTGGGTCGCACCCGATGATTACAATTCCGGGACTCTTTGGGCACGAATGGGCCGGGGTCGTGGTAGCGAGAGGGGGGCAGGCTGATACCCGGTGGCAGCCTGGAATGCGGGTTGTCGCAGCCAATTCTGCGCCTTGCACCGATCCGGATCCAGCGGCCCGTTGCCGTGCTTGCCGGCGTTCTCGCCAGAGTATGTGCGAGCGGCTCCTGTACAACAACGGCGCCTTCGCTCCTTACATTCGTATCCCTGGACGGATTGCGGAGGTGAACCTGCATGAGCTGCCTCCGCAGATCCCATTCGAAGAAGCAGCCCTGGCTGAGCCGCTTGCGTGTGTCATGCAGGGCGCCAGGCGCATACAGATATCCGACGGAGATCGTGTCGTGATTGTGGGAGCCGGACCGATCGGCCTGCTGTTTATAGCCGTTCTGCGTCACCGTTACGGGCGGTCGATTCGTCTCCTCAGCGTGGACCACCACGATGACCGTTTAGCCCTGTCCAAAAGCTTCGGGGCGGACGAGGCTCTGAATACGGCCGGAAGGTCGCTGAGGGCAGGGATGCAAGAGGTCTTCGGAGCAGAGAGGGCCGATGTCGTCATTGAGGCGGTAGGAAGTACACAAGCGCATCAGGAGGCGTTTGAGCTAGTGGGTCGAGGCGGCACGCTGGTCTCCTTTGGCGGAGTGGCCGAAGGCTCTATCCTTTCCCTCGACCTGCATCGGTTGCATTACGAGGAGATCCGAATTATCCCGATTTACCACCATACCCCTGGCGATTTCGCCGGTGCCGTCCAGGCTATTGTTCACCGCGAAGTTCCAGTAGCCCGCCTCATTACTGCCCGTCTCCCCCTCATCGAATTGCCGAGAGCGCTCGAGATGGTGCAGGAGCGAACAACCCTTCGGACGATCCTGTTTCCGTGGGGTCGGTTTGACGCCTGAGAAGGTCCATGACGAGGAAATTGGGAAATGGGATTCAACGGATGAGGGCGATCCCGCTGACCTCGTTACCGGACGTTGTGCGCGAGAGACGGCCAGGCATGTCGGTTCGCGCAAGCCGACATACACCGATGCAGGGTCGGATCGAGGCTGCCTCACTGAAGCTGCGCTTTCACCATTATCGAGGCGTGCAATGGGTCCTTACGGGTGGGCCGATGGCAGAGGCCTATACTCCCGTTGTCGTTCATGACGACTGCCAGGGCTGCCTGGTGTGTGCTCGTACCACCGAGTGGTTCATGGAGTTTGCGCGACTGGCCTGTCGTCTTGCGGGAATCAATCTTCGCGACTGTCTTCACTGGGGCCATCTATTCGACAATCCAAAGCCGCTGATTGTCCCCACCTCCAATCTGCTCCGTTGCAACACAAATACTCTGGCAAGGTTGCGTGAACACTACTTCAGTCTCAATGAGGTCTCTCGCCCGCCCCTTCAGGATCTTCAGCCATCGGATCAGGCCCTTTCACAAAGCGAACGGTTTGAGGACCGTTTAACTATTGTGAGCAGGATGATTGAGCTGTGGGAGGACGGCCAGTACATCGGCTGGCCAAGTTAGATAGCAGTCAGGGGTTTAGGCTGAAGGCTGAAGGCTTTTAGGTATAGTAGGAGTGGGTCGGGTTAGCGTAGCGTAACCCTTCACCACTCGGCTGGCCGCCTCCTCAGGATGGCATTTTCGTACGCCGTAGTGCGTAAGCGCCTTATCGGTACTACTTGAAGAAAAACTCCTTGATCGCGTCTTTGTCGTCGGAGGTGGTGGGACGCCCAGAGGTGTAGTTGACTAAGGCTGATGTCACGTTTTCCGGCACAGGGAACTCTTCCGAGGGGATATCCTTTAGAGCGTGTTGCATGAAGCGGGTCCAGATGGGAACAGCGAGGGTAGCGCTGGATTCATGTGGCCCAAGCGATCGCTTCGTATCATAGCCGATCCAGACCCCCGCTACAAGATGAGGCGTATACCCGATGAACCAGGCATCTGTTGCCTCCTGAGTCGTTCCCGTCTTACCCGCGACAGGTCTGTCCAGAACACGCGCTCGCGACCCGGTCCCCCGGTCGACGACCCCTTTTAAGACGTTGGTCAAAATAAACGCCGTCTCCTCCCTCATTGTCTGCTGACTTGCCGGGGCGTACTCTTCCAAGAGCGCTCCCTTGTTATCTACCACCCTCCTAATACCGTATGGCAGAAACCGGACGCCTGAATGCGCAAAGACACCGAAGGCCGAGACCATCTCTGATAACGTCACCTCCGAGACGCCGAGAGCCAGGGCATATTCTCTCCGTAGCGTACTTTGGATTCCCAGATCATGGGCCAGCGTAATGACCGGATCGATTCCAATCCGCTCAATGAGCTTGACCGCGATGACGTTGATAGAGTGTTCGAGTCCGTATCGCAATGTAGTCGGGCCGCGGAACTTCCGATCATAGTTTTCCGGTCTCCATTCGGTTCGTTTTCCGCCCGCAGGGATCGGGTAGCTGATAGGCGCGTCATTGATGATTGTGGAAGGGGTGAGGCCGCGGTCAAAGGCGGCGGCGTAGACAAACGGTTTGAAGGCTGAACCGGGCTGTCGCCTGGCTTGGATCGCGCGGTTGAATTTAGATCGTTCAAAGTCGTACCCGCCTATCATCGCCTTGATACCGCCGTCGCTCGGGTCGATGGCAAGGAAAGCGCCCTCGATCTCAGGATCTTGTTCGAGGTTTAGATCGAGAGTCTTATTCTGCTTATTGACGCTTAATACCTGAACCTTTACCTCCATACCGATCCGGAGTTGTTGATGCAGTTGCGAGGCGTTGAGCCAGGACGCCTTATCAAGGGCGATATCACCCTGATACCCCCCGACCTGAACTATGATCGACTTTGGCAGAATCTTCGTGACGGTTGCGCTGAGGGTCTCGCCTATCTTCGGGATCAGGTATGAGAGCGGGGCTTTGTCGGAACCGTGTGCGGTCAGGGATCGTGCATGAGGCGCGCGAAAGCCTCTGGCCTTATCGATCCCTCTAAGCCCTTCGATCAGAGCCGCCTCGGCGCTCCGCTGCGCGTTGATGTTCAGCGTGGTGTAGACCTTCAGGCCGCCATGGTACACGGTATACGTACCGTATTTTTCTTCCAGTTGTTGGCGGATGTACTCCACGAAGTAAGGACCGAGGTTTCGAGTCTTCTCGAACGGGACCTCGTCGAAGGTAACGCTGGAGGCGGAAACGGCCTGCTTATCGGTAATGAATCCTCGCTCAGCCATCCGGGTCAGCACATGGTCTCGACGACGTATCGCCCGTTCTTTATCAGTGATGGGAGAGTAGTAGTTGGGCGCTCGCGGCAGTCCGGCAAGGATCGCAGCCTCAGCCAGGTTCAACTGGTCTACCGACTTCTTAAAGTAGGTGTGGGCGGCAGACTCTACCCCATAGGCGCCATGACCGAAGTACACCTGATTGAGATAGAGCTCAAGAATCTTCTCTTTAGAGTACCGTTTTTCGATTTCAATCGCCAGGACAGCCTCTTTAATTTTTCTGGAAAGGTGTTTCTCCGGGGTCAGGAGCAGTAACTTGGCCAACTGTTGTGTGATGGAGCTTCCTCCTTCAGCGGGGCGCAAAGCCCGGAGATTCACCAGAAGCGCTCTAGCGATGCCTCGGAAATTGATTCCGCGATGCTGATAGAACTGGGCATCCTCGACGGCGATAATTCCATTGATCAGGTGGCGAGGGATCTTGTCCAGCGGAACCCAGAAACGTTTCTGCTCGAAGAAGGCGGCAAAAGGCTCATCGTGATCTGAATAGAGTGTAGTGACGAGGCTGGGCTGATACTCCTCAAGCGCGTCAAGCGTTGGGAGATCACGAAGGTACGTGACAAACAGACCTCCGACGACTCCTAGCGAGATGGCCACCAGCAGCAGGAAGGACCAGATCACAGTTCGGAATGCTCGTGGCATCGGTTACACCTCTGAATCTAATGATAGCGGATTATAGATCTTGGATCTTAGGGGACCTTCTAAGATTTATAATCCCCAACATCCAAGATTGCTCTTGCCCTTCACAATGCATATGACTATAGCAGCGGGACTGAAGACCCACAAGTCTCGCCGCCCTTGCCGTCTTGCTCAGATCAACAGGACGCGAGAACGATGGGTTTGGGATTGCGGCGAAGCAGCTATTATGCTACAAAGGCATCCACTAATTTGACGGAGAAACTACGGATGAATGATGTGAAAGCGCTGGCCTGTGAGCAACTTCGCGCCCTCCGACGTGGCGCGGTGGAGATTATTTCCGAGGAAGAGCTGCTCGGGAAGCTGGAGCGATCACTGCGGACCGGTGTACCGCTCCGCGTCAAGCTCGGCGCGGATCCTTCAGCGCCGGACCTGCATCTCGGACACACGGTCGTACTGAGGAAGCTGCGCCAGTTCCAGGATCTTGGCCATCAGGTGATATTCCTGATCGGCGATTTTACCGGCATGATCGGTGATCCGACAGGCAGATCAGAGACCCGTAAGCCGCTCAGCGTTGAGGAGGTTCAGATCAATGCAGAAACCTATAAGCGGCAGATTTTTCGGATCCTCGATCAACGCCGAACCGAGATTCGCTTTAATAGTGAATGGCTGAGTCGAATGGACTTTGCTAACGTCATCCGTCTGGCCGCACAGCATACGGTCGCTCGGCTGCTAGAGCGGGATGATTTTCAAAAGCGATACCGGGAAGGGCGGCCTATTGGTGTCCATGAGTTCCTGTATCCGCTGGCTCAAGGACATGATTCCGTTGTACTCAGGGCCGATATCGAATTAGGCGGCACCGACCAGAAGTTTAATCTGCTCGTAGGACGAGAGCTTCAGCGGGCTGCCGGCCAGGAGCCTCAAGTCGCGCTTATTACACCCTTGCTTGAAGGAACCGATGGGGTGCAAAAGATGAGCAAGAGCCTCGGCAACTATATCGGGATTGATGAGCCTGCCCGGGAGGTGTACGGGAAGGCGATGTCGATTCCGGACGGACTCATTATCAAATACGCCGAGTTGGCGGCTGGGATGTCGCCGGAGGCGGTAGAGGCAATGGAAGAGGGGCTGAAGCTTGGTGTGCTTCATCCCAGGACAGCGAAAGCGGATGTAGCCGGAAAGCTGGTTGCGCTCTACTATGGAGAGCAGGTCGCCGAAGACGCGGCTCTCGAATTTGATCGGATTTTCAGGGACAAGAGACTGCCGGATGATATCAATGTGTTCATCGTGGCTGATGAGATGGCCACCATTGACATTGTGTGGTTGATTAAAGAGTCGGAGGGGGCGAGGAGCCTCTCAGAAGCCAGAAGACTTATCCGACAGGGTGGAGTCAGTCTTGACGGAGAGGTCGTACGAGATGAACATACGAAGATACCGATAGATCAAGAGCACGTGCTTAGAGTGGGAAAGCGATTTTATCGAAGGGTGAAAAAGAGCGTGCAACCCCAAAAAAACACTTGACAGCTATACCGACATTCCTGTACATTACGACTTCACTGTTCGATATTAGTCATTGACGCTTTACGCGCGATGCCCTATATTGAGTGAAGAAGTGACGCTCGGCAGAATGAGGCCGGGTCTTTGTAGCTGTTCTTTGACAATAGAATATCGTTGCTACTGACTTGAGGGCGAATGAAGTAAGCCAGAGTGGGCGATCTGGAAACGGAGACCCTGCTTCGAGGCTAGTACCTCGTACGTTCAAATTTGGAGAGTTTGATCCTGGCTCAGAACGAACGCTGGCGGCGTGCCTAACACATGCAAGTCGAGCGAGAAAGTCCCGGCAACGGGATGAGTAAAGCGGCGAACGGGTGAGTAACGCGTAGGTAATCTATCCTTCGGATTGGGATAACCTGCTGAAAGGTGGGCTAATACCGAATAATGTTCTTGTGGGAATCTCACGGGGACCAAAGGGGGCGAGCGTAAGCAGCTCTCACCAAAGGAGGAGCCTGCGTCCGATTAGCTAGTTGGTGGGGTAACGGCCTACCAAGGCGACGATCGGTAGCCGGCCTGAGAGGGCGACCGGCCACACTGGAACTGAGACACGGTCCAGACTCCTACGGGAGGCAGCAGTGGGGAATATTGCGCAATGGGCGAAAGCCTGACG
>NSJM01000154.1 GCA_002634395.1 Candidatus Methylomirabilis sp. | reverse complement strand
GCTGGAATATTTAGATCTGTGAGCCCCCCCATTAGTCTCAGCGTCACCCCCGCCTCCATACGGCGACCTCCGCCGATGCTGGGTGAGCATACGATAGATGTTTTGCGAGAACTAAATTATTCGCCGGAGAGGATAGATGGACTCATTAGAGCAGGTATTATCGGGTACTACGGTAGCAACCGCGTTCCAACAATGGTTTGACCAGGATACGACAGCAATCGTAACTGGAGGCGCCGGCGAAATTGGAAACGCTATAGTTCGTTTACTTGGATCATTTGGAGTGCGGTTGGCGATATTCGACAGAGACCCAGCCAAGTTGGAACAAACGTACGAATTGCTGAAAGGAGAAGGACTGAAAGCAGAATATAGACTATGCGACGTGACAAATGAGAATGAGCTAACAGAAAGTGTCAGTTATGTAGTTGAGAAGCTTGGTGTGCCATCCATCCTGATTAACAATGCCGGCATCACTCGTGACGCACGTTACAACAATATAAGTTCCGAAGCATGGAGTGCCGTACTCAAAACGAACCTTGACAGCGCTTTTTATTGTACAAAAGTGATAGCGCCCCACATGGAGCGCCTCCGCCGGGGACGAATCATAAATATCTCTTCTCGAGCAATCTTAGGAACACCGGGGCAAGCAAATTACGCCGCTTCAAAAGCGGGCTTGATAGGGCTAACGAGGGTTCTCGCGTTGGAGCTGGCGTCTAAAGGTATTACCGTAAATGCTGTCGCGCCGGGATGGATTGACACACGGATGACAAGAAATGTGGTCCCGGAGAGTGCTGAGCGAGCAATTAATCAAATTCCACTAAAGAGGGCTGGTACTCCCCAAGAAGTAGCCAACGTGGTGTGTTTCCTTTCCTCTAACTGGGCTTCCTACATCACTGGTCAGACAATCTTCGTGTGCGGCGGCCGTAGTGTAGGGCTGGTGTCCGTTTAGCTGGGTTAGGTCCAGAGCGGGTTGCGAGTGTCCGTCGTCAGATAAATATGGACTCTTAGCATTCTGAATGAATGGAGGCTCTGGCGCATCTGGGGTTTCATGTTATGCGGCTTTACCGCGGTGATGCAAGCGTCTGGTTTTGAATGTCTGGTGTTTAATCCTTTCTCTTTCCAACAAAATGGTCTGGCCTCTGCCGAAGTAGACATCAGCGGGTGTGAGGTTGGCGATGCTTTCGTGGTAGCGAAGATGGTTGTAGTGGCTGATGAAGCCACCGATCTTCTGTTCGAGATCACCAGGCAAATAATAGTTTTCGAGCAGGATGCGGTTCTTGAGGGTCTGATGCCAGCGCTCGATCTTGCCCTGGGTCTGGGGATGCATGGGGGCTCCCCGGACGTGATCCATGCCCTTGTCGCCGAGCCAGGTTGCCAGATCAGCCGAGATGTAACTGGAACCGTTGTCACTCAGCAGCCTGGGCTTGTGAATGACATGGGCACGGTCACAGCCTGAAGCCTGGAGGGCCATGTTCAGGGTGTCAGTGACATCGCTGGCTTTCATGGTGGTGCACAGCTTCCAGGCGATGATGTAACGGGAGAAGTCATCGAGAATGGTTGAAAGATAGAACCAGCCCCAGCCAATCACCTTCAAATATGTGAAGTCGGTCTGCCAGAGCTGGTTGGGAGCCGTGGTCTTGTCCTTGAACTCATCCGCCGCCTTCACGACGATGAAGGCCGGGCTGGTGATCAGGTCATGGGCCTTGAGCAGGCGATAGACCGAAGATTCCGAGACAAAATAACGCTTTGCGTCGGTGAACCGCACTGCCAGCTCCCGTGGCGACAAGGTGGGTTCGTCCAGTGCGAGATCAACAATCTCGCGCCTGACTTTATCCGGGACGCGGTTCCACACATGGCCTGGCGAAGGCCTGTGATCCTCAAGAGCATCGATCCCGCCCAGACTGTACAGATCGTACCAGCGGTAGAATGTGGCCCGTGGAATATCGAGTTTTTCCAGGGTCCGCCGCACCGGCAAATGGGACTGCTCGACAATGCGGATGATCTCAAGCTTCTCAGATGCTGGGTATCTCATGCGTCGTCTCCCCCAGCCCCGATCATGCTTTTTTTAAGCAGTCGGTTCTCAAGCGTGAGATCGGCAACCAGTTCCTTCATGTCGCGCACTTCGCAGCGAAGCTCCTTCACTTCACCGCCCGTGGCGGACCGTTCCGTGTCCCCGGCCAACCGGCGCTTGCCAGCCTCAAGAAACTCCTTCGACCAGCTGTAATACAGGCTTTCGGCAATGCCCTCACGCCGGCACAATTCGGCGATGCTGTACTCGCCACGCAAGCCGTCCAGCACGATCCTGATCTTCTCTTCAGCCGAATACTGTTTCCGTGTTGCCCGGCGGATGTCTTTCACAACCTGTTCGGACGACGCCACTTGGGTTCCGGATTTCTGTCTCATCTGCGCTCTCCATATTGCTACGATGAGCCAGAAATCCTCCGTTGTTCAAGTCATGCAAATTGTCCAATGAGTTCTGAACCCGGACAGC
>NSJM01000153.1 GCA_002634395.1 Candidatus Methylomirabilis sp. | reverse complement strand
CGGGCGGTCTGGTCGGTCCCCACACCTTCTATGCCCTGCCGGGACGGATGTTGATCACAGCACTCTCGAACGCGAACGACAGCTCAGGCAGGACAGGGCTGGCGGAGTACTCCAACGAAGGGCGTTTTATCCGAACGATCTGGATGCCGAAGGAGGCGCCGTATGGCTATGATGTGCGGGTCAACATCAACCTGAACCGGATGCTGACCTCAGCCTTTACCGGCAAGAAGAACTTCATGCGGCCGCTCGGCGAGTTGATCAAAGACGCAGAGGCGATGAAGGAGTTCGGCGATACGGTCGTCGTGTGGGACTTCCATGCCCGCAAGCCGCTGCAGGTCCTGCAGGTCCCCGGCGCACCGTTGGAGCTGCGCTGGGCGCTCATGCCGAACCATCACTACGCCTTTACAGCGACGGCGCTGGCCCACCAGCTTGTCCTCATCCACCAGCAGGAGGATGGTACCTGGGCCGCCAAGTCCGTCGCCGACCTCGGCGATACCCTCCCCGTCGATATCAGCATCGCACCGGACGACAGCAAGCTGTATGTGGCGTCGTTCATGGACGGGAGGCTGCGAGTCTATGATATCTCTAACCCCTTCGAACCGAAACTGATCGAACAGGTGAAGGTCGGTGAGACGGCGAATATGGTCTCCGAATCGTGGGACGGTACGCGCCTCTACGTCACCAACTCACTCCTCTCGAAATGGGATAAGCCGGGGGACTACTGGCTGAAGGCCTATGCGTGGGAGAACGGGAAGCTCGTGCACAAGTTTACGACCGACTTCAACTCAGTGGGACGGGCTCATCTCATGAACTTTGGGAGCAAAGGGCTGCGTACCAAGGGTGAGTAGCATGCGCCCCATCGTCCCGATCGGCGCATTGATGGCGTTGAGCCTTTTCACGCCGGCTTTTCCGATGGCCAATGCCCACGAGATCCCTGAATGGGAGGAGACCTATATTCAGGGGGTGTTCTCGCCCAAGTTCACTCCGCCGGACGCCGGAACCTACGACCTGCCCGTTATCACGCACGTTCCGCCGGTCGTCCTTATCGATGCTGCCGGACGCCGCGTCAGTACCGCGTCCCTCATGCGCGGCAAGGTGGCGATCGTCAGCTTTATCTATACCGCCTGCTCCGACCGACTTGGCTGCCCCCTGGCCGGCATGGCGCTGAAAGAGCTTCAGATGCAACTGTTACGCGAGGGTCTCCAGGACCGAGCCGTACTCCTGTCCATCAGTCTGGATCCTGAACGCGATACGCCGAAGCAGCTTGCCAAGTACGGACATATCTTCGGGGTGGAGCCGTCGCTCTGGCATCTGCTGACGGCGCCTTCAGAGCAGGCGCTCCGGACAGCGCTGGAAAGTTACGGGCAGGATCGGGTGAAGGTCTACAATGAGAACGGCCGTTTCACCGGCCGATACCGTCACGTCCTCAAGGTCTTCCTGGTGGACCAGGCTGGGAATGTGCGCAACATCTACAGCACGGGCTCCCTTGTGCCACAGGTCATGGTGAACGACATCAAAACGGTGCTAGCCGACAAGATCACCGGTCGACCCAATTGACAAAAAGCCTTCGATCAGCCTGCGGTCGCTGGTCATGTGCTCCCTTCCAGGCACTGCCTGGCTACTTCGAGGAACTCGCTCGCACGTCGAATCGCCTCAGCGGCTTCTTCGGGCCGGATCGCCTTATCGACCTCGTAGTCCGCGATGATGCGCTTTTCAAATGCGAGCAAGAGCCAATGATGATATTTCGCGTCTACAATGCCAGGCTTAGCGAGGCGCTCACCGAAGGCAGCATGAACACGGAGTGCTTCCTGAATGTCAGCCCCCGTTCAAACAGCAGCGCCTCGGCAGCGTAGAACATCGCGTAGTAGGCGCGAGCTATCGCCGCTTCCGTATCCGGGATCGCCAGGGTCCTGCGCGCTGTCTCGATGGCACGCGCGGATTTCTCGAGAAGCTTCTCCGTCGCTTCCTTCATGCGGCAACCGCCTCGCCCCTGACGTTGGCCAGAAACGGTGTATCTCCCTGACGCCACTCACGTTCCCGGAGAAACACCTTGCTGATGCTCACCCCATACCGCAACGATAGCTCCGCTCCCAACACTCCAGCGCGATCAACTACCTCGCCGCAGCTCTCGTAGTCGTCGAGGACCACCAGTACGTCAACATCAGACTCTTCATCAGCCTCATGGCGAGCATAGGAGCCGAACAGATACAGGCCCTTCAGGCGATCGCCGTAGAGCGCCCGCAGCCCTTCCTTTAGCTCTGCTATGAGCGTCTTGATATCGGTCTTCATCGGCTCAGTTTCCTTGTCCGTCTGTGACCTGCTCTATCGTTTCCGCCGGAATCCTGGGGAAAAGGGGAGTTGGCTTGGAGGCAACGTATTCTAAAATATTGGACTTGTCAACCGGAGAGGTCAAATCGGGCAAATTGGGTAGACCTGTAGTTTCGAAGAGAACGGACAAGTGTGCAAAGCCGTGACGGCCTCGAAATCAAGGTCAAGAGGCGT
>NSJM01000068.1 GCA_002634395.1 Candidatus Methylomirabilis sp. | reverse complement strand
CAAACAGGTAGATTGCGACATCCGCTATTTCCTCTGCGATCTCTTCGCGCGCCGCTCTCGCGTGCGCCTCGCTTTCCTCCATCGACTTCCACTGGAAATGCTCAAGTAGCTCCGCCGATTCCAGATTGATGGAAATTGCGAGGTTCTTGGGATTATGGAACTGCATCCAATCGCGTGCGTCTCGAAACGCACGGATCTTGGCAATGGTCGTATCAAAGTTACTCATTGGTGTCCCTTCTTGGCATCAAACAATTGCAGGGCTGTCAGTGATATAGGGACAGACACTATTTATTAAAATCCTTATCTTGGTCTTCCCCCCTGCAACACGTGTCTTACTCGTCCAGTGTCCTGCGCACCTCCCCCAGATGAACCCGTCTCTTTGCAGCAGCCGCTCTGTCATCGTGGGCCTTCGAATCGCTGTCGTTCCGAAAGATCGCCTGGCGATCATTCCCTCGTTGCCTCACATGATACGGGTGTCCGGGTGCAACAGTCCAGGTAATCCGTGGCATGCACGATCATGACCGCGAACACCACGAATTATCACGATAATAGTGTCTGTCCCTATTTTGCTGCTCTATCCGACGACCGATGTCACCCACGTCCCCGAACTGTGTTGTTACCTATCCCCCGGCCGGTTACCTTGCCTAATGCTTCTTCCTGCTTCTCGTAGTTCCCCAGATGCGCCCGCATGAGGCTCTTCCAGAGCTTGCCGTGGTTCGGGACGGAGAAATGAAGGAGTTCGTGGACGATCACGTAGTCGCCAATCTTACGGTCCAGTGACAGTAGCTCGGTGTTGAAGTTCAGGTTCCCCGCCGTGGAGCACGACGCCCATTTGTTTCGCATCGGGCGCAGGGCCAGCGCCTGCGTTTTCACGCCCAGCCTATCGGCCCATTCCAGCACACGGGCTTTGAACTCCTCTTTGTCGCGCCAGGCACTCATGGGCGAAAGCTCTTTTGGAGCAGGATGAAGAGCGCATCGACGGTGGCCGTTACCTTGGCTATGTCATCCTCCTCGGCGAAGATGGCGAACGTCACCCATTTGCGCGCCTCGCGCAGTTCCGCCTCGCTCCGCTGCCAGTTTGGAAACTTCGCGAACCCTTCGCGTACTTTCCTGCTCACCTGTTCGGGGTTCGGGATGCCGTCGTCGGTGAGCTTGCAGAGCACGAAGTAGGTCAGTCCATCCAGCCCTTTGGCGGCCTGTTCCTTCTTCCGCTGCTCGTTCTTCTCGATCTCCTTCAACAGCTCGGCGAGGGCGTCAGCGGTGCTGGTCTGCCGATCCTCGAAACTCTCCTGCACCGCCTTCGCGCGTTCGGAAAGCGCCACGAGGAATGGGTCGTCGCTGTGTTCCTCTGCTGTTCTCTCGATGGCCTTTACCAGGTTGATGATCCTGGTGGCCTTTCCATCCTCACGGTTCTTGATGGTGTCGATCACATCGGCATCCAACGTGACGTACTCCGGCATCCTGTCGTGGACGGCAGCGCTGATGTGCCGCTGCACCAACTCGTTGGTCTTCTTCTGGAACGCGCGGTCCACATATACGCGGCGTGTATACGCGTTGCGCACCACCTCATAGATGCCGGACAGTGTGGCGTAGTTCTCGATGAACGGCCGCAGGAACGCGTCGGGCGAGATGATTTCGTAAAGCATCTCGATCTCTTTGTATTCCTTGAAGAACTCCTTCCGCCGTGCCTTGTCGCGGAAGTGCTCGATCAGGTTGTCCACGTCCTTATCGTCGAAATTCCGCCTCACCAGCGCGAGATACGTCGGAGCCTTCGTCTCCATCTTCGCTTTGAAGAGATGCTTCAGCAGCCCCAGGTCCTTGACGATGGCGTTGATCTCGTCGCTGTCGAAGGCCAGCGCCTTCTCCAGCTTATCGAAGATGCCCACGAAATCGAGGACGAACCCGTGCGGCTTCACCATCTCCGCCGCCTCGTTTTCGTAGGGGCGGTTCACCCGCGCGATGGCCTGGAGCAGCGTGTGGTCGCGCATCGGCTTGTCCAGATACATCGCATACAGGATCGGCGCGTCGAAGCCGGTGAGCAGCTTCTCGGTGACGATGAGAATCTTCGGCCACCCACCGACCCTGGTAAAGTCCTTGCGAATCTGCCGCTCCCGCTTCGGGTTGAGATGCCACTTCTTCAGGTGCGCCGGGTCGTTGTTGTTCCCGGTGAAGACGATCTCGGAATACTCCGGCGGCAGAATCGCATCCAGCGCCTCCTTATAGAACGTGCACGCCTCACGATCCACGGCCACAACGAACGCCTTGTAACCGAGCGGCTCGATGTTCAGGCAAAAGTGATCGGCTACCATGCCCGCCACTTTCCGCACGCGGTCCTTCCCTTTGAGGAAATTCTTCAGGTTCACCGCCCGTTCAAGAATCTTGTTCAACTCCTCGATGTCCGCGATCCCCTCTGTCTCGGCCAGCGCGAGGAACTCCTTCTCCATGAGTTCATGCGGCACCAGCATGTCGTTCGGCGCAAGCTGGTAGTAAAGCGGCAGCGTCGTACCGTCATCGATGCTCTCGGCGATAGAATACTTGTGCAGGTAGCCCTTATCGTCCTCACAGCCGAAGGTCTTGAATGTCCCCTTGCCATAGACTGTCTTGTCCACCGGCGTGCCGGTGAAGCCGATGAACGTTGCGTTGGGCAGGCCCGCCATCAGGAAGTTGCCCAGATCGCCGCCCGTCGTCCGGTGCGCCTCGTCAATGAGCACGTAGATGTTCGGCCGCAGGTTCAGATTCGCCGGCATATCGCGGAACTTATGGATCATCGTCACGATGATGCCCCGGTAACCCTCCCGCAGCAGCCGGTTCAGCGCCGCGATACTGCCGGCGTGCGCTACGTTGCCCAGGCCCACCGACGCGAGATTCTTGAGCATCTGATCTTCCAGCTCGTTACGGTCGATCATCAGCAGAATCGTCGGCTTCTCCGCCTCGGGCGCTTTGAAAAGCATCTCCGCCGCCTTGATCATCGTGTAGGTTTTGCCGCTGCCCTGCGTGTGCCACACCAGCCCCCGCAACCGTTTCGGGTCGAGCGAGCGCGCCACTACCTTGTCGGCGCCGCTCATCTGATGCTGCATCAGGATGAACTTGTGCAGCTCCTCCTCTTTCTCCGCGAAGAGGATGAAATCCTTGAGCGCACGCAGCACCTGCGGCACGGCGCAGAAGCTCTTCACCTTAGCTTCGAGGTTGCCGACGGAGCGGGGACATTCCTGTCCCCGACTTTCTCTTTGAGATGGAGGACTGGAAAGTCCCCCCTCTTCCGTTTCGAACAAAACACACTCCCCATCTTTCATCTTCGCTTTCACCGGATTCATCCGGATGTACTCGGCAATCTTCCAGAAGTGACGCTCGTGCCGAATCAGCCGGTCCCAATACTCCTCCTGCCACAGTGGCCCCTTCCCATCCGTCCGCTTGTTGATCTCCCGGGCGGTAAAGCCCTTCCACGACTTGAGGATTTCCTCCATCCGATGTTCCCCCAGCGGACGGAAGAGCACATGCACATGGTTCGGCATCACCACGAACGAGTTCAGCTTGTAGCGCTCGCCATCGAAATAACGCAGCGCCGTGGACACGATAGCGGCATTGGAGGGATCGCGCAGCAGACAAGACCCGCTGCCCTGGTCCAGCCATTCATCCACCCGGCGCGAAAACCGCTCGTGATATGCCTCCTCAGTTTCCTCGTCCCAGGGCTCGGGATGTTGTAGCAGCCAGGCATCTTTCTCTGCCTGCAATTCGCGAAGCTTACCCGCGGGCAAAGCGTCACCCAGCCGCCATGTCACAAAACACCACACCTCCCCCTGTTGCCAGTGAGGAAGGCGGTTTTGATGGATATCGATCTCCTCGCTAGAATTGAGAAACCCTCCCGCAACGGAGCGGGGACATTCCTGCCCCCGATTGCCCCTTGAAGCTGGGGGACTGGAAAGTCCCCCCTCCGGTAGCTTCCAGTTGAAAATATTTCGGCGCACCGTGTTCCAGGTCACCCCGTAGGCGAAGCCGATGGCCTCCGTGGCGGAGAAAATCATCTCCGGTACCATCACCTCCGGCGTCTCCACGTGGTAACGGCGGAGCTGATCCACCCCGAGCGCGATCGCCTCATCCTTGTTCGCGTTTTTGCACTCGATCACCAGTACCGGGATGCCGTTGATGAGGAAGACCACGTCCTCCCGAGTGCCGAAGCGACCATTGTGGACGTAGAACTCCTCGGTCACCTCGTACACGTTCCGCCACTCCTCACGCGCCCGAGTGAGGTCGCCGTAATCAATCAACATCAGGTCCAATTCCCGACTCTCCTCGGCGCAGAAGAACTTCCCCTGGTTGCGCAGATAGGCGAGGAAGTCGCGATTACCGGCGATGTCCGCATTGAGTCGCTGGAACTCGCCCACCAGCGCCCCCTCAGCTTCTTTGTACTTTGGATTGAACGCACGCACCTGGGCGTGGAGCAGATCGCCGAAGTAGAGCGACGCCGTCCGCGCCCGCTCAGCACACTCCCTCGCCCCGCTGCTCAGACCCTCTCCCTCTGGGAGAGGGCTAGGGTGAGGGCCGGGGTGAGGGGAAAAACCACGCCGCACCTCGGCTTCAGCGCGCGGCACGTAGGTCCAGCCGATCTCCTGCGCGTAGGCGAGGATGCGGGCCTGGACGGTTTTATGTTCGCCCGGTGCGGACATAGCTCAGCCCCTCTTCTTCCGACGCGGCTTGGACAGTTTCTTCACGGCCGCCTCAAAATCCTTTTCCACCCGCGATGGCAGAGCCATTTGTTGCTTGCGGTATTTCTCGAACTCCAACTCCGCCTTCCGCAGGGCCTCTTCGTGTGACACGCTGCCCGCATGAGTGAGAATCTCCCGCCCGCTCAGGCGCAGGAAGTCCTCCAGCTTCGAGATCCAGTCCCGCATATACATGGGCTGGCGGCTGAGCGCCTGCAATTCGGCAAACTCCAGATATGCGTTTACGATCCGGTTCAAGGCATCTAATTCGTCTGCCGCAAGGTAGTTCTTGGCAATGGCAGCATCCTCTTTCGTCGGTTTCGTTCCCAGCCAACTCGTCAGACCGAGGTTCGGTCTCGTGGCGTTCACCCGGGCATGAACCACCTCCGCCGCCGTTTGCCCATGCGCCGCCCAGTGCATCTTGTTCTGCACCGTGGCGAAGAAAAGCTGCGATGTCTCCACGCCGGGGTCGTAGTCGATGCTCGTCGCGTAAATATCCAGCACCTTGCGCCAGAACACCTTCTCCGACGACCGGATATCCCGGATGCGCGCCAGCAGTTCGTCGAAGTAGTTCCCACCGCCGACCTGCTTCAGTCGTTCGTCGTCCAGCGTGAAACCTTTGACGATGTATTCCCTCAGCCGCTGGGTCGCCCAGATGCGGAATTGAGTGCCCCGATGCGACTTGACCCGGTAGCCCACGGAGATGATCACATCCAGATTATAGAACTTTGTCGCGTAGCTCTTCCCGTCGGCGGCAGTTGTCAAGGATTCCTTGACAACTGAAAGCTCCTCCAACTCTCGCTCTGCAAAGATGTTTTGGATATGCAGGCTGACGTTCTGCTTCGTTGTTTGAAACAACTCGGCCATCTGGTTCTGCGTCAGCCAGACCGTCTCGTTCTCCAGGCGGACTTCTAGCCGCGTTTTCCCATCCTCCGCTTGATAAAGGAGCAACTGGGATTGGGATTCGTCGCTCATCGCGCGTTCTCCTTTGCATTCCTTTGCGGTAAAACCTCTTCCGGTGTCACCCCCACCGCCGCTCGGCCTCATCGCACGGCACGTAAGTCCAGCAGATCTCCTGCGCGTATTTCGGGATGCGGGCTTGGATGGTGTTGTGTTCAGTTGGGTGATTGGCAGAACTTCTCATCGGTCTTTCCTAAAACTCTTCATCACTAGAGAAGCACGCACACGGCATTCTTGGGTGTAAGGATGGTCGTGCGCTTCATTGCTCTGGTGATCGCCACTCTCAGCGCCAACCGTGCTTGTGCAACGTCGTTCGGGTTAGCATCCGCACGAACGATTCGTCCGTGGTGACTCCCCTCGTAAACGAGAACCTCACTGAACTCCTTTCCCTTCGATTTATGGATCGTCATGACATGAACACCCCTCCACACTTTAGTGGATGCCGAGAAGTGCTCTTGGAGCAGCGCGTCCCGTATTGCAGATGCTGCCCCAGCATAACCTCCCGTCGTACGCCAAAGCTCGCTGAGTCTGGCCCGAACCACTGCGCCTTTGTGGAGTAGGCGAAGGTACTTGGCATCCTCTGTCACTTCTCGGATCGGCTCTGCTGCAGAGTGCGCCAGCAAGGCGCGTACCGCGAGCCAGTCTTCCCAGGGATCGCCCGAGAGTTGAAGCCCATGCCTTGCTCCAGCAATCCGGACGCTCTCGACCACGATTTGCTGGCGCTTCTTGCCTTTGATCGTTCCTGAGCGAATGTAGCCGCCGAGTGATCCAGCCAAGCCAACGTCGTCCTGATTGGGTGGGGTGTTCCCTTTGCGGCCTCGAATGTGAGTGCAAAGATCAAGGATCATGCGATGGGCGATCTCAGTCTTTGTAGCGCCCCCCTCGAGAACTCCTGCTATCAGTACTGCGGCAAGTGCCGGACCTTCGGTGTCTAGCGCGACATCGTGACGTACAGATGGTAACCCGTCGTCAGATGCGGACAAATAGTCAGATACCTCAAGCATCAACCGTTTGCTAGGAACGAGTACGGCAACCGACCAAGCGTCGTTACCCGACTTCAGTTGCCGCTTGATCCGTTGGATCACTGTTGTCTTAAGCGCGTAATGGACGCCTCGGCCTCTGTAGAAGCCGTAGCGAGTTATGAAAACGTCCCGATACGTCTTCGCCTTATTTGCCTCGGTCAGGAGATCGTTGCCGAAGGTGATGATATCGGTCCCATTACTCCGTTCGTTTTCTGAGCCGAAGTCGAATTGCGTCGGTGCGTAAGCGGCAATGAACTCACTGATACGCTTCGGATCGGCTCCTCGAAACTCATAGATACGCTGGTCAGCGTCTGCCAGCGCG
Source organism: Candidatus Methylomirabilis sp. (assembly GCA_002634395.1). Classification (GTDB taxonomy): domain Bacteria; phylum Methylomirabilota; class Methylomirabilia; order Methylomirabilales; family Methylomirabilaceae; genus Methylomirabilis; species Methylomirabilis tolerans. The sequence goes on along the minus strand of NSJM01000068.1, from coordinate 9,390 downwards.
ATCAATCGGCTTCGGGTGCCAAGCGTCTGAATCATTCGCCACTCGTCGGCATTTGTATCTTGGAACTCATCGAGAATGATTACGGGGTAGGCATCACAAACAATGCGAGTGAGCGCCTGACTCTTTGAGAGCAACTCTGCGCTGAGCGCCGCGAAAAGGTCGAAGTGGAGCAATCCTTCTTCCCTGAATAGGCGATGCTTCTCCGTCGTTCGCGCATCAGTCTCAATCTCTGCGAGGCGGGAGGCGGCCTCAGGCGGCGGAAGTAGGCGAATCGGCCCGCCAGCATTCAGCAGATAACCGTGACTCCGCAACAGATTCCATGCAAAACCGTGGTAGGTGTTTATCTCTAAAGCCTTTCGCTCAGGGCTTGCGATCAGTTTGCCTGCCTGCTGGGCTACCCGCGCAATTGTTGCCCGTGCAAAGCTCAGAAACAGGATGCGTTGGCCGCGCAAGAACTTACTCTCTCGAGACTCACGGTCCCCCTTGAGTATCCCCATGTATGTCTTGCCAGAGCCTGGGCCGCCCAGAGCCAGAATGTGCCCTTCGGTCGCCAACAATCTCTTCTTCTCTGATGTCAATTCCGACAAGTGAACAAGTCCTCTATTTCGCCGGCGGCTCTGCGGCCGTCGGTTTCGCTTCCTCTCCCGGACTGCTGCCAGTCGTGCCAGTCTGGGTAGGTTCAGCAACTGCCTGGATCGCTAGGAGCGTGTCCACAACGAACTTCGGCACCTCATCGCGGGTGCATTCACCAATCAGGTCTGCCGCGCCGCCCGCGCCCTTCGACCACGTCAGGTATTCGCGCAGCGCGTCTTGAAGGGAATCGAGCGTCGTCGTCGCTGTTGGCGTCTTCGCTGCCAGATGGGGCGGCCAATCTCCGTTTGCCACGAGCGACAGCGCGAAGCGTCGCAACGCAGCCTCTGGAGTACCATGCAAGACGATATCTTCAAATCCGCTTTCGGCCTCGAACGCGTGTGGGATCACGGCCTCGATGGCAGCCTTCTGAGTCGGAGCCTGTTTGTCGAATACGGCGAAGACGACTTTGCCGACCTTCGCGAAGTGCTCACCAAGGGGCGCAACTTGAGAATCCGACTCTGCATTCACAAGGGCGATCCCAAGAGCCTCCAATGTCTTGAACTCATCGGGATGCAACTCGTGAAGCCTGCGTGCGGCAGCGGGAAAGGCATCATACTCGGTGCGTCCTTCGGTGATCAGTACTCGTCTGGCGAGTAGCGCTTCACAAAAACGCTTGCGAAATTCTTCTCGATACTTCTTCGGCTTGACCGTTGGTGGGTATTCGGCAGGTGTCCCGGAGATGTTCCCGCCTTCGCGTATCAACACCAGTACTTGACGCGGCTCGAACTCCTCAAGGACATATGGTGAATGCGAAGTGAAGATGGCCTGCGCCGACTTCTTCCGTACACTGTCGATGATCCGTTTTTGGGTATGTGGTGGAAGCGCTATCTCCGGCTCCTCCATCGCGAACATTACGTTCTGCTTGAGTTCAGCAATCAGAGACAGAAGAGCAAGAACAAGAGTATTGATAGTTCCGGTGCCTTGATGCTGGAACGGTGCAGCGTAATCCGAACCGTCCTCACGCTTGGCTCCGGTACCCATGAATACGGTCAGAGCACGACGCAGGTTTTCACGGGTCAGGTCGGTCACCCGCATATGTGGGCTATCTGCCCAGTCGGACGTCACAAATGACCGCACGGACTCCTGTACTTTCGTAAGGATGTCGCTGATTCCAATTTCCCGCTTCTCTGCGACGGGAAGCTTACGGAGTAGATCCAGCACTTCCTCCCACATCTGGAGCCGCTTTTCTTGCAACCGCAGGATGATGTCGAGTAGGGAGCCGCGTTCGAGGCTCAGCGCCCGAGAACCGGTGCGAAGCGTCCGCAAGAAAAGGAAACCGCAAAGGCGTTTGTCTGAGGTACGGAAAACGTCCCTAGCACCGTCTTCTCTAACTGGGGAAAGGAAGTACGTGCTCCCAGTGAAGTCGTCTTCCTCCTTGTCGTAATTGCCCGTGAACCCAACTCGTAGAGCCGGTAGTACGCCCGCCTGGTCTGTGCCCTCAGGCGGTGGCCCGTCGAGCAGAGTTTTTGTGCCTTCGTTCCACCATTCCAGGTGATCCCTGAAGTGGCGGGCTTGCTCTTCGATTAAATCGACTACGACAACCTCGACCTTGACCTCGACCGGGTTGCCTTCAGTGTTGATGTAGTGACCCGCATAGAAGTCGTGCTCGTCGATTACCGGACGTTTTGACAACCGCTCGGGGCCGAGCACTAAGTCAATTGCTTCCAACACCGTGGACTTGCATGTGTTGTTGTCACCCACAAGCACAGTGTGACCAGAGAAGAACAGTTCTCCTTTGGAGATACCCCTGAAGTTCTCGATGATTATGCGAGCGATTCTCACACCTTGATTCCTTTGTCGCCGGTCTCCAGTTCAGGCAGGTCGAGGTTGTGGACCCGAAGCTGCGCCGTCATTAACTGGTGCAGCAGGGTGCGGAAGAGGGCGGAGAGGGTGGCGTGCTTGCGCCGGTGGAGTTCCTCCTTCTGTTCGACGCTGTCCAGAACTTGCACGAACTTGTCTTGCTCCTCTCGCTGAGGCACCGCAATCGGGATTGTCCGAAAGGAATTCCGGTTTAAAGTCGGAACGGCAACGCCCTCCCGATACTTGGTCAAATCCAAATTCTGAATCTTGTAGTAAACAAATTGTGGGTTGTGGCCGTGAAAGTCCTTCACAAATAGAACAACATTATGTGCCCAGAAATCAGCGGCGATAAACTGGGGCTTTCCCGCTGATGATCCGCTTCGAACAACAGTCACACCCGGCCCCTTTACGTTCCATTTGTCATGAAAGCCAATTGTGGTAGTTGCGCCGACAACTGGATAATGGCCATCTCTGAACTCGCTCCGAGGCAGATCAAACCCCCTCTGAAGCAGAGCGAACTGTTCAAACAGCACCACCTCCCAACTCTCCGGCACTGGACCAATATCGGTTTGTTTTTGGGGTTCGCCGCGCAGGCCTTGGGTGAAGAGTTGGTGCATGAGCGCCTTTTTCAGTTCGGCGGTCAGCACCAGCAGCCGCTCCTGTTGCTCCATCGCCCGCTGCACCACCCCCAACACCGCCGCGATCTTCCGCTGCTCGGGGAGGGGTGGGACGGGGACGACCTCGTTCAAAATATCGGTATCCCGAACAGCCGGATAGCTGGCACCGCGTTCCAGCTCCCCCATGCGCTTGATGAAGGCATCCGTCAGGAGACGGCTGTAGAGGTAGCGTGGATTCAGTTTCTCAGGGTCAGCGCGCAGAACGATGAACCCCGTACTCGCTATCTGACCATGCAATTCAGGCGGAACTAGCGCGACGCGTTTCAGCGTGGGACGCACGGTTGCAAACAAAACGTCACCAGCGCAAATCTCCTTTCGTGCACGACTCGGCGCTGCCGAACCTTCAATCTCAGAGGCCTCGACGATCCTGAATGAACTGTTGCTTACCGAAGACACATCGACGTAGCGAAAACGCATCGTCGGCTGCCGCCGCGGATCGCGCTGCTTTGTCCGAATGGTAACGTCGCTGATATGGACCTCCTCCCAATCCAATGGAAGATTGTTCATCGCAGCAGGAGCGCGAGAAACCTTGTCCACGCGAACCGCTCCTCACTTTCAACACACGGACAGGGCTGTCGGCGCTCCGAGACGTACGTCGCTGGGTTGGTTGCCACCAGAAGGCCCGCCGGGGTTTTGATCCGTGTCATAGACGCGCTCACAAGATCACCGCCTTGATCCTGGTCCCGCACTTCGGACATGCACAATGGGTTTCGTCCACCGGATAGAAACGCAGGCCGCAATCCTTCAGATCGACGCTATCTTTCGGATAGGTTACCAGCAGTCCATCGGACATCACATCCTCCAGCAATCCACAGTTGGGGCATTCCAGCAATTCGCGGTCGTCGGTGAAGAGTCCAAGCGCCTCGGCCCGCTGCTTGACATCCACCAAGTGCCGGGCCAGATCGTGCAGACCGTCAACGGAGGACGGATTTTCCAACCCGCCATTGGACAGGTAGGAAGGTTCGCGCTCATTTTCGTGCCTTCGCGGCTTCGTGTGAGTTTTCGTCTTCATGCCTTGCCTCTCTTTTTTCGCGTGGGTTTGTCCGCGGGCGCTGGTTCGATGGCTTTCTCATCTTCCACCGCGCTGAGGGCGAGTTGGGCTTCGATTTCTTCGATAGAGGGCAGGTTGGTGTCGAGGGGTTCGGGCAGGGAGCGGACGAGTTGGTATTCGGCGATGCCGATGGGTTTTTCAATGCCGGAAAGGGCATACTCGGCGACGAGGCGCTTCTTAGTTTTGCAGAGCAGGAGGCCGATGGTGGGTTTGTCGTCGGGCGCTTTGATCTGGGCGTCAACCGCTGAGAGGTAGAAATTCAATTGACCGGCGTGCCCGGGCTTGAAGGCGGTGGCTTTGAGTTCGACCACGACATAACATTTCAGCCGCGTGTGGTAGAAGAGCAGGTCGATGAAGAACTCGTCGCCTTCCACCACGATGCGGAATTGTTTGCCAACGAAGGCAAAGCCCGCGCCCAACTCCAACAAGAAGCGGGTGATGTGGCGGATGAGGGAGTTCTCAATATCGCGCTCATGGGCCTCGTCGCCCAGTCCGAGAAAGTCGAAGTGGTAGGGATCTTTGAGGGTCTCGTGGGCCAGATTGGCATGGGGCGCTGGCAAGCGGCTCTCGAAATTGGTGATGGCAGCACCTTGGCGCAGACGGAGGCGGTTCTTGATGTGGAGTTCCAGGGTGACACGTGGCCAGCCGTTGGCGATGGCTTGGCGGGCATACCATTCACGGTCGGCGTGATCCGAAAGCTTGGTCAGCAGGATCACAATATGGAACCAAGGCAATTGGTCAGCAGTCTGCTGACCAATTAGACCCGTGGGCCACTGCTCAGCAAAATACCGCATGTATTTCAGATTGGAGGTGGAGAAGCCTTTCATTTCCGGAAAGGCTTCCTGGAGGTCAGAGGAAAGTCTGCCAATTACCTTGGCTCCCCAGCCTTGGCGCTGCTGACGTTCCAAAATCTCCGAGCCGATGCGGTGATAGAGCCTGATTTGCTCCCGATTGGCGGAGAGGACGGCACGCTGGCGCGCTCCAGAAATCTGGCTTTTCAGGCTGGCCAACCATTGGGCATAATCGGCGGGCAGAAGCAGGACTTTTGAAGGTTTGCTGCTCATGCCATTAGTCTCCCGAGAATGGTTTTCAGCGCGGCATCGGTCGCCCGCGCTTCGTCCTCCAGCGCCTCTAACTCCTCCACGATCTCCGCAATTGGCCGGTATTCATCCGCTTCGCCTGTGTGGATGTAGCGGCTGGGGGAGATGTTGAAATCGTTCTTGGCAATCTCCTCGTAGCCGACGATGCGCGAGTATTTCTCCACTTCCTTCCACGCACTAAACGTGTCGGCGATGCGGCGGATGGCGTCGTCGGGGATGTAGTTCTTCGGGTCGCCCTTGGTGAATTCGCGGCTGGCGTTGAGTAGGAAGAGCTTATCCTCGCGCTCTTTCGGCTTGGCCCGATTCAGCACGAGGATGATGCCAGGGGCGGTGGTGTTGTAAAACAGGTTTTCCGGTAGATAGATGACGCCCTCAATGAGATCCTCCTCCACGAACCAGCGACGGACCTCTTTTTCCTTATTGGTATTGGCATTGCCGGAGCCACGCGAGGCGGCCCCGGTGTCGAGCACCACAGCGGCGCGGCCATCCGGCTTGAGGCTGGCGAGGATGTGCTGCACCCAGCCCCAGTCGGCCTTGCCGCCGGGAAAGCCCGCGCCCTTGGGGAAGCGGTCGAGTTCATCGGCGTCGTAGTCCTTTTCCTTGAACTCGGTCTGGTTCCACATGGGATTGGCCACGGCGCGGTCGAAGGTCTGCAGGCGGTTGCCCTGGCGGAATTTGGGGTTACGGAAGGTGTCGCCGATCTGGATCTCGCCCTCCATGTCGTGGATGATCATATTCATATTCGCCATAGCCCAGGTACCCGGCTCGTTTTCCTGGCCGTACAGTCTGGCCGGCGCGAATGTCTTCTTCGAGCGTAGGTCCATCTTTTCCTGCAGAACCAGCTCGCATTTGATGAGTAGGCCGGCGGAGCCGCAGCAGGGGTCGTATATGTCCATACCGGGCTCGGGGTCCATGATGTGGGCTATCACGAAGCCGACTTCGGTTGGGGTATAGAACTCGCCCGCGCTCTGACCGCTGCCCTCAGCAAATTTGCGAATGAGATACTCATAACTGCGGCCGATAATGTCGGGTTCAACGTCATTGAGACCGAGCCGCTTGGCGCTGATGGCCTCGATGAGGTTGCTCAGGCGGGCGTCGTCAATGTCGCGCTGGCCGTGGGTGGTGGCGTTGAAGTCGATGCGGTCGATAATGCCTTTGAGCAGCGGATTGGCGTCGGCGATAGCGCGGAGGTGGGTCGTGAGCTGCTCGCCGATCTTGTCGGAGAGGGTACGAATGACGGACCAGACGGCGTCGTCGGGATTCTTCGGCTCCAGCGGGAGGAAAAAGCGGACGAGTTTCTTGTCGTGCTTGACGAGCTTGAACGCCTTGGTGCGCGAGCCGACTTCCTGGGCGATGCGGTTGATCTCGTCATCGAAGACGTCGCACAGGCGTTTGGTGAAGATGAGCGGGAGGATGAACTCTTTGTATTTCGGGGCGTCCTTGGCGCCGCGGATGGAACAGGCGGCGTCCCAGATCCAGGATTCGAGGGATTTGTCGGTGAGGCCGGACATGTCCGATTCGCTCCTTTATGGTCCTCTATGCATAACGCTTGAGCTCAGGCGCGCCGCAGGTGTCGACTGGACACGCGAGCTGCCTATTGCGGCGATTGTCCTGCCTTTCCAAGGACCTGTCAAGCTCCTCCAGTACCGGCCGCTGCCCTACACATACTGGGTAGCATTAGCCTCCCTTATGACTGCAACGAATAACGCGCCAACGACACACATGCTCTCCACAATCGTCCGGTTTCGGCTTGACTTCCTTTTCTGTCGCTGATAGCGTTTTTTGTGTGGGCAGGATGTGAGCCCTGTCGTGCTGGAGGCGATCCTGCCCAGGCACCGATTGGCCACCAGCACCTTGCAGGAGGAGATATCACATGAGAAAGTCGATCGCCTCGATTGTCACAGGATTAGCGGTGGTCTTTGTCGCGGGGCTCTCTGTCGGATGGGCACAGCAAGCTACGGTCAAGCTCTTGTCGCCGAAGGATGGGGAAGCCACAGGCCCCAGCATTTCGGTGAAGTGGGAGTTCAAGAAGGCGGGGGATGCCGACCATATCCACCTGTACCTGGATGCGGCCAACCAGGGGCCGCAGTTCGGAACGTCGGCGGAACTCAAAGGCGTCTCGGACGGGTCGCACACAGTCCGTGTCATCGCCGCTACCAAGAGCCACCAAGAGATCGGACCCGAAGCCAGCGTGAAGGTGAGCGTGAAGGGCACGGCGGCGCCGGCAACTTCACCGCCAGCCTCCAAGCCGAGCGGTGGGTACTAGCCGTGGGGCTCGCCAGGGGAAGCGGTGACTGCCAATTTCCTCTATGCGATGAACCAGTTCTTCCATAATGTGCTGGTCGTCGCTTTCGTGGGAGGATCGTTGTATGTGGTCCTGCTCATCCGGGAGCGCCGGAGCCGGAAAGGAGCGAATGTGGCAGATGCCGGAACCGAAGCCTTCCTCCTGAAACAGCCCCGCAGGGGGTTCTGGATCCTGGTGGCCTTGATGGCGACAGGAGCCAACTTCGGCGTTCTCAGCCTCTCCCTATACGGCAAGTTGCCTGACCTCACCCTCATCGCCTGGGGCGCCCTCGTGAGCAAGATCCTCCTCGGGCTCATCTGTCTGGGGATCCTTTGGTATCTCTGGAAGAGGATCGTTCCTGAGATGGCGCTGCTCTCGCAGCGGGAGGGAACCGGGGGACGGCTGAACCCTACGAATCAGGAGCGTCTCTCGGCCCTCCCCCGGCGGTGGGAAAGATCATGGCTGACCCTCCTGTTCCTCGGCTGGCTTATCCTATTTTGCGCTGCCGTCCTACGCTACACGTCGTAGCGACAGGAGTACGCAGCGCGGTGCCCGATCCGCAGCACGTCCAGATGCGGGTAGTCACAATGGGTGGCTTTCATGACCGCTACGCCGGGATGAAGTAGACATCGGTCGGCTTGAACTTGGAGAGGCGGCGAAATTTTGCCCGAACCTTCATCCCGACCCAATCCAGTGAGGGCTTCAGTGGATCGACGCCGAGTAGCCGCGAGAGAAACAGTGTATCGACACCAGGCCACTCCACCAAGATCAGCGCAAAGGGGGTTTCCTTCAGGAACTCCTCACTCCCGAAGTAACAGACGGTGAAGGTGTGGACCGCGCCGATCTGGGGGAGCTCGAACCAGTCGCACTCGCTGCCGCAATCCATACAGTGCAGCTTCGGCGTGGCGTACTTGTATCCACACTTAGTGCACGCGGTTCCGAGCAGCTTCCCATTGGCCAAGCCGGCAAAGAACGGGGAGTCCTGCCCGTAGCTGTGGATGTAGTCGATCTGGTAGGACTGCTTGAGGATGATGGGGGCCATGGCTTTGAGCTGGGCCAGGTCCTTGGGGAACGGGACATTGAACAGGATCGTCCCGTCATCGGTCTCCGGTAACGCGACAGGCCCTTCATCGGGTAGCTTTCGATTCGATCTCTCGCGTTTGGCACCCGCCATCGTTTGCTCCCTCCTTAGACAATAGCCGTCAGCGATCAGCGCTCAGCCGTCAGCTTCGGCCAAATCCCCCCAACCCCCCTTTAGCAAAGGGGGGATTTTCGTGTACCGTGGTGAGGCCAACTCCCCATGAGTGCTCCTCTGGTAAAGCGGCTGAGGTCAGACTCTCTCCATTATACTTACGGTAACGTACGTCCCGGTGCCGGCGTGGCTGTGGATGGCCCCACGCCTGGCCCCCTTGACCTGTAGCCGGTCGTTGCCGAAATGCTTTTTGATACTCCCCTGCAGTTGCCACAAGGCGAAGACCGCCTGCATCAGGCCGGTGGCTCCAACCGGATGGCCGCAGGCGATCAGGCCTCCCGAAGGGTTGACGGGAAGCGTCCCGGGCTTCTTGAGCGCAAGGCCATAGTCGAGGTTAGGGAGAAATGGGTTCCCATCCTCCGCCCATCGGCCACCCTCCCCGTACTTGCACAGGCCCATATCCTCGTAGGTCTGGATCTCGGAGGAGGTATAGGCGTCGTGCAGCTCGATAAAATCCAGTTCCTTAATCGGATGGGTAATCCCGGCCATCTCATAGGCCAGCTTGGAGGCCATCCGGCCTGCCCGGAATGAATGGATGCCCGGGTACTTGAGACCCCGGTAGTCGCTGGCCCGCTCATGCGGGAGCAGCAGCA
>NSJM01000152.1 GCA_002634395.1 Candidatus Methylomirabilis sp. | reverse complement strand
CATGATCGATCGGCTCACCGACCAGGCGCACATCATCGAGACCGGAACTGAATCCTATCGATTCCGACGGACGCTGGCCAGACAGCGGCGAGCGAAAGGAGCGTAGACGCAGACACCACACACACACGAGCGGGACGACCACGGCGAGCACAACACCCTGTGTTGTCTCACAGGGTGGGCCAAATCAGATGATCGAAGTGGGCCAAATCAAGTTGACAAACACAACGCGGAGTTGGGCTGCGCCGACCTGGCACGGCGTTTCTTGAATTGCTCGAACTTATCGCGAAACGTGAATGTATATTCAAGAAGTGCGTTTGTAAAATCGGTCAGATCTTTGGCGTCTTGAGCAGAGACCAAGACCGTCACATCGTGCGCGGCCTCATTCCCGACAATGCGAAGCGCATCAGCCCACTCGAACAGACGGTTCTCGATTACCCCTTGGTCCTTCAGCTGTTTCAACGAATCTAGCAGGGTGCGCTCATTCACGCCGTGCTCGGCGCAAATTCCTTCGAGTGTCTTCCTGCACATGATCGCGCACGCTGTGAACGCCTTCGCGTTGAAGCAGTTAAGCGCCTCGGTGAATGCCATAGCGATGGAAGGCGGCACAGCGGCACTCACTCGTTGCTGTTGCTGCGCCGGGTACATCTGATGCGTCTCGTCGCTCGTACCATTCGGAAAAACAGCGTGAGAGAAGAGCACCGGATTGCCGCAACGCGGGCAGCGTGCGAGCGTGTACTTGAAATCTAAACCGATCTCTTCGTCGAAAGCGGCATATGTGCCTTCAACGATCGCATCCACCGTAAGTTCGCACGATCTGCATTCCGCAATCATGTTTGTGCCAGCTTAACTAAGATTATACCGGTCTGTATAGCACCCACCCTAAGAATCCTCACGATATGCAAGATTTTCCTGCCGGTGCTCAGGCTTGTCAACGGAATTTCACCAGGGCCCATAGCAGCAAAGGCCGCCCCGTACCTGCCTACAAGGGGGAATGAGACGGGTTAGGCGGGGTCAGCGGCCGGAGTGCGAGCAACGTGAGTAACCGGTCCGCTGGACCGTGTGTTCGGCGGCTTCCGTCGCTACCATTTTCAGGCAAACACTGCATCATCGAAGTCACTGTCAGTGAGGATATGGCCCTTTTCAATCGTGAGGAGCAGGAGTTTGCGCAGAAGTCGGTAGGACTCGTTCATCGCTGACACAAGCTGTTCCTGCGCCAGCGGTTCGCCGTGTACCGCCTTGCTTCGAAGGCCGTAGAGCTTTTTTACAGCCTGGAACCTCATCTTTCGCGCCCTGCCGCGTTCCTCAAGCAGACTCGCGGACAGCAGCGAGATCCGATAGACCAGCTCGGAACTCATCCCAAACACGGCCTCGATCCCACTCCAAATCCGGCCCACCGCCAACCGCGGCTCCTTGGCGTACCGCCAGTCGATGGCGGCCTCAAGGGCGAGCCGAAATGCTTCGCTCTCGCTGGCGAGACGGTTGAAGGTCTGGAAGTGCGCGATTGTCCAAGCGGCATCGTCTGGCGACACCGCATCGGTCCGAGCGTGCTTGTCGATCAACAAGCGAACATGAAAATCAAGGACATTTCCCTTGAACCGAGACAGGTCGCGCTTAGGGCTGTATATGGCTGCGTTGATTCCCTCTTCGGCGAGTTGCTCCCCAAAGATCTGGCTATGCCTCTTCTGATGGCCTGCGATGAGATTCCAGGTATAGGAGCTACACGCGACACCCAGGTGACGGCTGAAGCCTCGCAAGACGAGGAGGGCCGATGCAAGCCACGCACGGTTCAACGTGTCGTACCCGGGTGTGACATCGGAGTCCTTCGCCGTCTCAATCTCGCATGTACACAATTGCGCCACCGGTTCTAGTATTGCCCACTCTCGGAACCCGACCGCTCCGGCTGCGGCCAAATCGAATACGGACAGGGGCGAGTCCAGAGGAACTAAGGTGAGGCCGGGCGCTAGCGTCAGTGGCGTCTCGGGTCGAGCGAGCCCCATCATCAAGACATACCAGTTTCCCTCGTGGACGTCGCCTTCGACCGATGGATCTTCCGCCACTCCGTTACCGCTCCTCTTTGATGTCAGCTGAACTACGATTATGCTGATCTGTATAGCACCCACGCCAAGAATCTTCACGATAAGCGGGATTTTCCTGCCGTGTCGCAGACTTGTCAACGGAATTTCAGCAGGGCCCATAGGGACGAAGGCCGCCCCGACGGTCGGCATAATCTTGATAGGGTCGACTACGCCGGCTTAAGGAAGACCCTGACGCTATTTGTTGGGATCGCGAGACGTGTGACATACGCCAGGGACGGTTACCGTGCCGTCGGCATACTCGTAGAACACCGCGTAGGGAATGCGACGCTCTAGCGAGTGGTCAGCCGGAGCCGACCGGCGGCCACATTAGGTTGCACTGAGCGCTGAGTCGGCCAGAACACCGTGAGTGTCTACGCCGCGCGAAGGGGCGCGAGATCCCCACGCTTCGCCGGGGACGCTCCCAAGCTGCGCAGGATCCGATTCAGGGC
>NSJM01000067.1 GCA_002634395.1 Candidatus Methylomirabilis sp. | reverse complement strand
TATCAAACCCTCATTTCCGGCATCATCCATCGGTATGTTGAGGGAGAGCTGACGTCAAAAATCGGATAGGCGACCGGGATAGGCCGCCAATTGTGAGGGTGATAGGCCGCCGAAACTGGCAGCATGTTTCGGCAAGAATACGCTTGACCGGTTTGGCTAAGTGTAGGAGATTACACGCTAATTCGTCGTTTGGGAGTCGAGTCGATTCAGGGGATAGGCCGCCAGCCTTTGTCGGTTGCAGGGGCGGCTCACTAAGAGTGAGCTGCAGAAATCCAAACAAGAAAGGAAAGGAGACAAGAACATGTCAACCGAAGCAAAGTGCCCGCTCCATCACATCGCTGGCGGCGGAACCTCGAACCGGGACTGGTGGCCGAACCAATTGCGGGTGGACCTGCTGAACCAGCACGCAGATAAGTCTAACCCGCTGGGCGGGGAATTCAGCTATGCCAAAGAGTTTAAGAAGCTCGATTACAAGGCGCTCAAGGCTGATTTGGTCAGATTGATGACCGATTCGCAGGGCTGGTGGCCGGCCGATTTCGGCCACTACGGTCCGCAGATGGTCCGTATGGCCTGGCACGCCGCCGGCACATACCGTATTCACGATGGACGGGGCGGCGGTGGGCGCGGTCAGCAGCGATTCGCACCGCTTAACTCCTGGCCCGACAATGTCAACATTGACAAGTCCCGTCGTCTGCTTTGGCCGATCAAGCAGAAATATGGGCAGAAGATCTCCTGGGCCGACCTCTTTATCCTTGCCGGTAACGTCGCTCTGGAATCCATGGGCTTCCGCACCTTTGGCTTTGCTGGCGGCCGCGAAGACGTGTGGGAACCGGATATGGACGTGAACTGGGGCGCGGAGACCAAGTGGCTGGCCGACGACAAGCGCTTCCACGGCGACCGCCAGCTGGACCATAACCTCGCCGCCACCCACATGGGCCTGATCTATGTGAACCCGGAAGGCCCGAATGCCAGTGGCGATTACCTAGCCGCGGCCAAGGATATCCGCGCGACCTTCGGCCGCATGGCCATGAACGACGAAGAGATCGTTGCGCTTATCGCCGGTGGCCACACCTTCGGCAAGGCGCATGGTGCCGCCATGGAATCGCACAAAGGGCCTGAACCCGAAGGCGCGACTATCGAGGCGCAGGGCTTGGGATGGATCAGCAACTACGGCAGCGGCTACGGCAAGGACACCATCTCCAGCGGCCTCGAAGTGACTTGGACCAAGACTCCGGCGTTGTGGAGCAATAACTTCTTCGAAAATCTGTTCAAGTACGAATGGGAACTCACCAAGTCGCCGGCCGGCGCCAAACAGTGGGTCGCCAAGAACGCGCCGGAGATCATTCCCGATGCCCATACGCCGGGCAAGATGCACAAGCCCACCATGCTCACCACGGACCTGACGCTGCGCTTCGATCCGGAATTCGGAAAGATCTCCAAGCGCTTCCTCGAAGACCCGCAGGCCTTTGCCGAGGCCTTTGCCCGAGCTTGGTTCAAGCTTACCCATCGGGACATGGGCCCCAAGGCCCGCTATCTGGGCCCCGAAGTACCCAAGGAAGACCTGATCTGGCAGGACCCTCTGCCGACTGCCACCCACAAGCCGACAACGGCGGACATCGCCGATCTAAAGGCCAGAATCGCCGCATCAGGCCTGACGGTGAGCGAGTTGGTGTCCGTGGCCTGGGCTTCCGCCTCCACGTTCCGCGGCGGTGACAAGCGCGGCGGCGCCAATGGCGCGCGCCTGGCCCTGGCTCCGCAAAAGGGCTGGACGGTCAACAAGATCGCGGTCAAGGCGCTGCCCAAGCTGATGGAAATCCAGAAGGCCTCGGGCAAGGCCTCGCTGGCCGACATGATCGTGCTGGCCGGCAACGTTGGCGTCGAGCAGGCCGCCAAGGCCGCCGGCGTGGCGGTGGAGGTGCCGTTCGCGCCGGGCCGCGTGGATGCCACGCAGGAGCAGACCGATGTCGAATCCTTCGCCGTGCTCGAACCTCTGGCCGATGGCTTTCGCAACTACAAGAAAGGAAGGATCGGCGCATCGACCGAAGCCCTGCTGATCGACCGGGCGCAGTTGCTAACGCTGACCGGACCCGAGCTGACGGTGCTGGTCGGCTGTCTTCGTGTACTCGGAGTCAACTACGATGGTAGCAAGCACGGCGTTTTCACAGACAAGGTCGGCGTGTTGAGCAACGACTTTTTCGTCAACCTGCTTGACATGGGCACGGAGTGGAAGCCGGTGGATGCCGAGGCGGAGATCTTCGAAGGCAAAGATCGGAAAAGCGGCAAGGTGAAGTATACCGGCACCCGCAACGACCTGATCTTTGGTTCCAACTCGGTACTGCGCGCCTATGCCGAGGTCTACGCCAGCGCCGATGGCCGGGAGCGGCTCGTCAGGGACTTCATAGAGGCATGGGTCAAAGTGATGAACCTCGATCGCTTCGACCTGACCTGATTGCAGCAAGAGCTTCTTGGGCGGCGTATAACCTCTCGGTCAACCGGACCGCCTGCAAGCAAGCTGCGCTTGCGGGTCCCCGTCGCACTGCGCGCGCCAGCACCTGCTCCGGCCGGGCCCGCTTGCTGTTGATCAGGTGGGCGATCCGGTGCGCGATCACCGTGGTCTTCCCCGTCCCGGCGCCCGCAATGATGAGCAACGGGCCTTCGCCGTGCGCGACCGCCGCCTGCTGCGCCGCGTTCAAGCCTTCCAGATCGGTCACCCCCGTTTTGAAAGCCGTCATCGTCGTTAGTGGTTGTACCATCTGCCGTCAACTCCCAGGGAAGAACATACAGGAAGAAGGACGTAACATCAATACATCGCGCATGACAATGTACCGGTACAATGCCCTCCACCCGACTCATTTTTCGTACAGCCCTTGACGTGACCTGGTTTGCGACCTACGGTGAATACAGAAGGAGGTGAATCGTTCATGTCGAGAAAACTGTTGGTGGCTTTTATCGCTATCCTAGCGGTGGTGTCGTTTGTCGGCACGGCGTCGGCACTACACACGATCACCGACGAGGTGATTTCGGTAAACCCTCCCTGGCAGGAACTGACGATAAATATTTCTGGGTTTCCGGTGACCTTCACTGCCATAGACCGGGCTACAATGGATCTGGCGGCTGTTCAGCCAGGTGACATGGTGAGAGTCGCGACAGACAGTTTCCTAAGTGATTTCTCACCTGTTAACCATCACGAGAGTGGTGACTGGAAGGCGATGGCCGAGTCCATCACGAAGCTTTTCGCCGGAAGTTAAGCCGATGCGAAACGGCTGGAAAGGGCGGCTCTCGCCGTGAGGGCCGCCTTTTCTCCTCACGGTGGTACAATATTCGCGTGTGTCGGCGGGGAAGACAGGGATTACAGAGATTCAGGTTAACAGAAACTCTATCAGCCTGACAGGGTAACCGAATGCCGCTATGACGGGAGATTTATATGCTGATCTGTGAACGGCGGATCGAGGGATCCCAGGCAGATCCCGAACGTTACTCGGACAGGCTTTCAACAATCAGGACATTGATCAGAATCAGCGGTCAATCTCCCAAGTGTGGCATGGAGATTGCTATATAGGCGAGTTAAGGAGTTGATGGAGGGAGGTGAGCCTGACATGCCCAGGAAAGCGGCAGTAACCGCGACAGCCCTTATCGCCATTTTGTTGGCCCTCTCGAATACTAAGGCAGCCTCTGCTGGAGACAAGACAATCAGCGGGGAGGTGATTTCCATAGAGCCCTCTGCAAAAACTTTGGTGATCCGCGTCCAGGGAAAGGAGATGACCTTCAGTATCGACCGGAAGGCCGCGAGGTTGATCAGTTACCTGTTTACAGGCTTTCTGGAAGAACAGGAGACGGTTCCCGGCGACACGGAAACGGTTGGGAGGGCTCTCGCTGACCTTGCCCCAGGCGATCAGGTAACGGTGAGTTATACCGAGGCCGAGGGGAAGCTCTACGTCCGGTCAGTCACCAAGAGCTAAGCCGACGCAACACATGCGGGCAAAACGGCCTTAATTCCGGGGACACAATACGTAATTCTTGATTGTTTTTACAGGTTGGTCGTATTATGCGTCATGGCAAGAATGGCGCGTGTAGTGGCTCCTAAGTGTCCGCATCATATCACCCAGCGTGGGAACCGCCGACAGACAACGTTTTTCGAAGAGGCTGATTACAACGAGTATAAACGGTTCATGTCGGAATGGTGCAAGGTCTGCCATGTCCAGATTTGGGCGTATTGCATGATGCCGAACCACGTGCATTTGATTGCAGTTCCTGCAACGGAGGAGGGACTCAGGCGAGCGATCGGAGAAGCGCATCGACGGTATACACGGTATATCAATGTCCGCAATGCATGGCGTGGATATTTATGGCAGGGGCGATTTTCCTCATTCCCGATGGACGAGCGATACCTGCTTGCCGCCGCCCGATACGTTGAAATGAACCCTGTACGGGCTCGACTGGTGACAACCCCTGAAGAATACGAATGGAGCAGTGCCGCAGCCCATATCAAGGGACAAGACGATGGCTTCGTCACAGTATCTCCGCTGCGTGAAATGGCGGGGGATTGGCGGCAGTTTCTCGGTACTTCTCTTTCGAGTGATGAGACGCAGGCGATTCGATTGCATGAGAAGACGGGAAGACCGCTGGGGACCGAGAACTTCATAGACGAGATGGAGGAGACATTACACCGCACGTTGAGGCGTGTGAAACCAGGGCCAAAACCCAAGAAGGGGAATTACGTATTGTGTCCCCGGGTTCACGATCGTGTTCCCGACGACCTCGCACCGCTCGAACCAGAGCCGATCACTCTGCGAAAGCGTGCTGGTATGGGTCACGGTGTCGTGCACCGGCATGCCGATCGTGGAGGGCATGGCGACGATCTCGTGCGGGGCGTCGGCCGTTTATGCCGCAGGGGGCGGTCGGCGTGGCGGTTGCGGTGTTTTGCAAGCGCCGTGACGAGGGGCGGGGGTTGACCACGGCGAAAGGGGCGGTACAATCAAAATTACTGCGTGCAAGGGAATCTCTTGACACATGATGCGCGCCGGTCGACACCGTTTTTCGCCGGCCACCTCGGCCCCCAGGCCGCTTACATCAGGCAACCAGCGCCCGGCGGGGAGATGTGGCGCTCACAACAACTCCTCAAATGGGGGGACATCGCTCATCACGAAGCGACGCCTGGCCAACTCCATGCGGATCTCCTCGGCCTCCGAAACGGTGAGAATCCCTGCCCGTAACGCCTCGACAATGGCACCGGGGGTATTGAGCAGATAACCCTCACCAAGACGTTCCATGACCTCCCGCCGCAACCGCCCCTTCTCGTCGCCGGCCATCACCCACCGGCGCGTAGCCGCCACGGCCAGACACGCCGATTCGCCATCACCCAGGACCCGCCGCAGCTCCGCATAGAGTGCAATCTCCGCAATGTCGGTGATTTCGATCTCGCTCAGCGTTCCCTCGGCGAAGGCGTCGTGCAGTCTCTTCTTCTGATCTTCGTACTCGACCTCCGCAACAACGTGGTTCGGGATTCGAAAGGCGTAACCTCGAAGCTGATGGAGGATATCCATCCGGTCGGAGGGCAAGGAAGTTAACCAGAAAGCTCGTGTCGGCCACGACCAGGATCTGCCCATCACTGGTCCGCTCCACTCGCTAACCCCCGGGGATGGAAACGGCACGCTCCCGGCGGCCCGGTTCCGCCTCGCCCTCGATGGTGGCAATGAGTTTACCGACCTCTCCAGGTGCAACTTGGGCAAGGGCGCAGAGCTCCTTGAGCTTCCCGCGGCTGATGGCCTCGCGCCGGAACGCCTCCAGGGCCAGAAACAAGAACCGGTGGCGAAACTCGCGCGGCTCCCGAGGGCCACGCTGAGGCTCAGGCCCAAGATAATGCCGCAAGGTGTTGGCCTGTTCCCGCTGTCCAGCGAGGCGTTGATGCTCCTCCTCGGACAGGAGCTTCAGATTCAGCAGGCGGTACAGGGCCGATTCGTAACTGACCCCGAAGTGATGGGCTACGTGGACCACATCGTAGACCTGCAGGTCCTGAGAATGGGCCTCCATCCGTTTCTGTCCTACCACTGCCTGAGCTTCATCGTAGGCCTGGAGAATGCTCCGGCTCGGTTCCCCCTTCCCCATGGCCTGTACGAAGGCCCGGGTCCCGTTTTCCGGCATCAGGAACGTCGCCGCAAAGGCATTCGCCCTGACTTCGGACAGCTCCTCCCGATTCTCGGCCTTGCTCACCAGGCTGGTGCGATCGCGGTCGGCCAGGACATGGCAGTACTCGTGCGCATACGAGAAGGTCTGCCGCCTCGGGTGATCGGCGGCGTTGATGATGATGGAGAGTTCAAGTTGGGGATCGTTCAGAAAGATGCCTGAGATATTTTCGGGAAGGGAGATCTCCACCAGGCGGAGGCCTTGGGGTTCCAGGATCTCCATCATGTCCCGTATCGGGCTTTCTCCCAGCTTCAGCCGGCCACGCTCCAATTCAGCCAGCCGCTCCCCCTGCCGGATAGCATCCCATCGAGTCCGGACTGGGGGGAGAGGGTAGGCCGCTGGATACACCCGATCCTTGTCGACGCCCAACAATGCCTCCAGGTTCGTGTGCTCTCGGCACAACACGGCGCACTCCCGCACCGCTTTGGCCATAACGTGATTCTCGGCGAGTCCGGCGTCTGCCCGAAAGAGCGCCGCCAGCGCGTCCCGCCGACTCTCCTCGAAATCCGCCCTCAAGAACTCCCCGACCTCCCGTCCGTAGAGCTCAGCCAGCTTAGCGAGTTGGAGGCTGTTCGGCGGCCGCATCCCCCCTTCGAGCTGCGCCAGAGCCCCGCGCGAGATCCCCAGCTCCTGCGCCGCCTCCTCCTGCGTGAATCCAGCCTGCTCCCTGACGATCTTCAGCCGGTGGCCCAGCTCCTCCTTGCCGATCGCCATGTTTGCCCCCTCCTTTCAGTTCCGCTACTAACATATATGGCATATTTCTGCTTGTCAAGTTACTTATCTGGGGTGCGGGTGCTCCGGCGAGGGAATTACGGAATGAGAAGCGATTGGAAAAACACGATCAAGAGCAAGGTCAAAATAGAGAGGAGCCGAGGTCGTTAGCAGCTTGAGGCTTGAGAGCACCGGCTTCGTCCTCTCAACTCTTACCGCTCGAAGCGTGCGGCTTCATGGGCGCACACGCTGCAACTGAGCCTGGAGCTCCGCTAGAACAGCCTCGATCGGTGCGGTGAACTCGTGTTGAACGTACTGCTGAATCCACGCTCTTGTGTCTGCCTCGACCTTCTGTAATGAAGCGAAATCGAGGGACACCATACTTGATACTTATTTCTGCTGCAGCCTCTTTTTCCTTCCGGATTACTGCCGCTATAAAGAACGATCCAACCGTGCTTCGAGCCGGCCAACATCTTGGTCGTTCTCTCAGGAGCTGGCAGTCTTGTGATGGCGTCGTATGCCATCTGAGTATGGTGTCCCCGGATTTCACAACGATAGAAATCAGCGGTGGCGCAGAGGTCAAGAGCCAGGTGGACGTGTTTCGAGGACCACGGCTGTACCCCCGTCCGCTGGATTTAATAGTTCGCGTGACCGTTATTCACTCCCTCGCCACCACGGTGTCGTACAGTCCGTAGTGCGTCAGCCCCTTGTGACTTTCGATTCCCGTGTAGCGAAGCGATGCGTCTTCATAGCGGCGGAAGGCGAAGACGGCCCGGTTCATCTGCTCGGTGTTGAACACCTTGAGCTGCACAAGCAGATGAAAGTCCTTCACCGCCAGGCCGGTGACGGTCAGGAACAGATCCGGCTCCAGCCGGGTGATGACATCCCGCAGTGTGTTCTCACGGAAGTCAGTCAGATACATGAACGCCGGGATGCGCGTCGCGAACTTGATCAGTTTCTCCTGAACGAGCTTGCGCTTGGACTTATACTCCTTCTCTTCCTCTGTGAGCTGCTTCTTCTGTTTCTCCGTCAGCTCCTTGTCCTTGGCCTTGTTCTTGAGTTCCTTGACCTTCTCGCTCTTGTTGATGATGGTCTCGATGATGTTGTCGCCCAGCGAACGCCAGCCTTCGATACGCTCGACGGCGGCCATTGCCTCGGGGTTGTCCAGAATGCGGCGCAGGGTGTCGTTGTCCACGTTCACGAGCAGCGGGCTCTCCCACTTTCGGGCCAGCAGCGTGGCCGAGGTGCCCGCCATCGCGATATCGAGGATGCCGCCCGCGTCGATCTGCGTCATGTTCGCGCCGTCGTAGGCCAGCACCGGAAGGAACGACACGAGATCCTTGACGGCGTTCTCCGGGTTCGGCTCGTTGGGCGACAGGCCGATCCCGTACTCGGAGAGCTGCCTCAGCGCGCGCGTGGGCGCGAAGTCGAACACGAAGCAGACCGGCTTGAAAATCTCCTCCTCGTTCGGGTTGTCGCCGTTGGGATTCGTGATGGACCACGGCGACTGTACGCGGAACGCAGCCTGAAAGTAGGTCTCCGGCGACTTGAGGTTGCGCAGCATCAGGATGGACGACCACTGCGGCACGGTGACGCCGGTGGTGAGCTTGCCGCAGGAGAGCGTGATGGTTTTGGTCTCGAACCCGCTCCTGATGGCCTTACGCACAGGCGGCAACGCATCCAGCCCGATGCCTGCCGAAGTACCGGCGGCGACGATCACATCGTAGTCATGCCAGAAGGTGTTGTGCTTCTCGGCCAGCAGGTTCGCCATCGCGTGGCAGGCCGCGACGTTGGGGAGGAACCAGAACGACTGCTGTAGGTAGGGCAGCAGGCGCACGTCCGAGTACGGAAACGGCGGCCGCGTGCCAGTCTTGAGATGCTCGACCGACTTCGGCGCGTACCCGCCGCGGATGATGTCCAGCCACTTCTGCACGTCACTCTTGTGCGTGAACTGCGCTTTCGCGCCCGCGCCGGATGCCTCGAAGAACGCGTTGAGGTCGAACTCGTCGAACTCCCCGCCGCTCGCGATGGCCAGCAGTTCGTCGGGCATCTGGTAAGTCAGCAGGCGCATCTGCGGCAGCGCGCCGTAGGGGTTCCATTCTCCGGGCTTCTTCGCCGCGAACTGCGCCTTGGCGCGCTGCTCGTCAGTGTACGTCCAGTTGAAGATCTGCTCCTCGATAAACTCGCCCGTGGCCAGCGCTCTGAACGGTGTGCCCGAAAGGTAGAGGTAGGCCTTGGTCGTGATGGGGAGAAACTCGGCCGAGAGCTCGCTGAGGTCTTCGTTGACATTCTCCAGGCCGCCGCCGTACTCGAGCTTGGCCTCTTTCTTCGCGACCGCCTCTTCCTCGCCCTCGAACAGTTCTTTCGCCGTCTCGCGCCAGGCGCCGAAGTGGTACTCGTCGAACACCACGAGATCCCACTTCACCTTGTGGAGCCATTCGTTTTTCGGCTTGATGTTCCCCGCATCATCGCGACCAAGTAGGTCCTGGAAGGAGCCGAAATAGACGACCGGCTTCCGGTAGCTGATCTTCCTCGGATCGCCGTCGGAGTGGCGGGAGAGGTACTGCCAGCCATCGAAGTCCACGTGGCTTTCGAGGTCCGTCTGCCACGCATCCTCGACGGCGGGCTTGAAGGTGACGACGAGCACGCGCTTGGCGCCGAGTGTCTTCGCGAGCTGGTAGGTGGTGAAGGTCTTTCCAAAGCGCATCTTCGCGTTCCAGAGGAAGCGCGGCACGGCGTACGTGTCCTCAGCCCATATCGAGTGAAAGTAGGCGTGCGTCCTGCTCACGGCCTCGGCTTGCTCCCGGCGCATCGCGAAGGTCTCGTGATGCGTGCCGGTGAACCGCTGGCCCGTACGCAGCTCGGTGAGCACGGTTTTCACGTCCTTGACCGAGCAGCGCATCCACTCCAGGTCGGCGTTCTCGAATCCCTTCTTCACAAGCGCCACGCGCACCTCGTGATCACTGAAGATGGTTCCGTCGTGGCACTCGGCGGACTCGTCGAGTTCGATCCTGTAGTTCTTGATTGCGGCGGTCTTGACCTGCTCGGCGACACGCTGCTTCACGTCGCGCGTCGTCCGCCCCACCTTGAGGAGCCCCTTGTGCGCCTCGTCAGCGATCGAGTAGGCGTAGATTCGCGGCCGCGCTTCTGGCTTGGGCGCGAGGAGTTCCTCGATGGTCTTACTCATCATCCTCGCTCATTGGCCGAACTATTGACTCGATAAACCCGATCTCGCTAGCGGAGAGGCCATACTTTGCGTAGAGCTGCTCGTCCGTCCACCGCTTGGTCCACTTCTGGGTCGGCACGAAGGAGTACACCTTACGCGTTGTGTCCTGCGATGGCTTATGCAGAAGGATCAGGAGTCGCGTCAGCCGACAGGAGAGATAGGACAAGGCGCTTTCAGCCTGACTCTTGGAGTCGAAGGGGCCGATGCAGAGGTAGGTTTCCGACGAGATAGTGCCCGGCTCCCCGACGAACGGTGTGCTGATGATCCTGTGCGGGTAGGTATCTCTATTGCCGGTCCCCGGGGCGGCCCGACCCACATAAACCTTCCACTTGCCGATAAGGCCAGTGCCAGTCGTGATGGACCTTCTGGCGATGTACCCCGTGCCGCCGTTCTGATAGACCAGTACGTCCCCGGGCGACTTGGCGGCCTTGCCGTTGAACGTCGTCTCTAGCCCGAATGGCTTTCGGGAACTCACCAGCCGGTCGAAGCGCTTGGTTTCAGGCAGCGCCAGTGATTCGGACTGCCCAGTCTCGACGGCAACAACCTTCCTGAGGATTGACAGCCCCTCGTTGAAGCGGACGAACACGTCCACGCCGTTCTCACGGAGCTGGCGGGTTGCCGTCGAGGGCGTCTCGTCCTTGTGGTGGGTAGTGACCCGGCATAGTCCGGGATTGTCCCGGTCCCAGAGGAAGAAGCACACGCCGCCCTTGAGCCCGACCCCGGGGAAGACGTCTGAGGCGCTGAGATAGTCGTCGATCGAACGCACACGATTGTCAGTGAGCATCGACTCCCTGAACTCGTCCAGCCCCTTGCCGCCAGCAAACCAACGCGCAGGAATGACCAGCGACAGATAGCGGGGTTCAAGCTTCTTTGCCTGCTCTACGAAGAGGTGGTAGATCGGCGTCGCGCTCGTGCCATAGCCGCCATCATCCAACTGATACGGCGGATTCCCGACGATCACGTCAAACTGCATATCACCTCCAAACAGTTCGGCCATCCGAGACTTGATATTGTCAGCGTGAATCAGCGCGTAGGCGTGAGTCTCTAAACCTTCGCCGCGCTCAAACGTTTTCTTACTGGCCCCGCAATACTTGCACCTGTCGCCAGTCCACGAGTGCTCCATACGCTCAAACCGGACGTTGCCCGCATCGCCGGCAAATGATCGTGCAACCGAGTGCTTGCCATTGGCGTGCTTCGAGCAATACACGCTCCGCCGCGCCAGCAGGCTTGTCAGGTGCGTGATGCCGATGCCGAACACCTGCTTCGTCAGGATGTGATCGACACGCTCCTCAAGGTTCGGAATCTCGTCCGCCAGGCCCTTCGTGAGCCGGCTGGTGATCTCGCGCAAGAACACGCCTGACTTGGTGCATGGATCGAGGAACCGCACCGTCTTGTCCGCCCACAGGTTCGCCCCGCCGTGGTCGGCCGCCCACGCCTCAGCCAGCGTATCCAGCATCCGGTTCGCGAATTCCGGCGGCGTGAAGACTTCGTCGTTGGAGAGGTTGGCGATGCACGTCAGCACATCCGGGTTGCGGCCGCGAAGCGCAAAGCCGGCCTGAGCGCTCATCCGACCACCTTCGTGGCGTCGTCAGGCGCCGCCGCGGCGAGCTCGCTCACCGTCATCGGCGGGTAGGTCCTGGTGGGCGTGAAGATCTCATGCTTGCCGAGGTGGGCGAAGAGCGAGCCTTCCGCACTGAAAGCTGCGCTCTGGGTAAGCGTATCGAGACGGAAGTCGCGCCGCTGGAACTTGCCCTTGCCAAGATAGCCCCACTCGGCAAAGGTGATCGGATGGCCGTCGCGGGTGCGCATCGTCAGCGCGTCG
The DNA here is from genome assembly GCA_002634395.1 of Candidatus Methylomirabilis sp. Taxonomy (GTDB): domain Bacteria; phylum Methylomirabilota; class Methylomirabilia; order Methylomirabilales; family Methylomirabilaceae; genus Methylomirabilis; species Methylomirabilis tolerans. The sequence continues at coordinate 4,613 of NSJM01000067.1, read as the reverse complement.
CCATGCACGAGGTTCTGTGAGAGCACGAAAGACGCGGCGCGATAGAGGTCATCCGACTCCTCCAGATGCAGATACTCGGTGAGAACCTCGAGCACATTGGCGCGGCACTCCGCGATATTGTCGCCCAGCAGCTCGATGCCGTAGACGCACATCAGCGCGAGCAGTGCATAGTGCCGCCGCTCGAAGTCGGATTTGCCGTACTTGAGCTCCACTGCGGCCAGCTTGCGGCGCAAGATCGGCACGACGAAGTTGCCGCTCCCGCACGCCGGCTCCAGGAAGCGGGAGTCGATGCGCTCCGTCTCGTCTTTCACCAGGTCCAGCATTGCCTCGACCAGCCACGCCGGGGTGAAGACCTCCCCGTGGTCGGCGACTCGCTGCTTGGACTTGACGTAGTTCATCGGCCGATCCCTTTCCGGCAATGCTTCCTTGTGGTGACTGCGGGCTGACACTCAGGCTTGAGCAGCCTGGCTTTGTCGGCCACTCAAGCCTGATGTTGGACCGTGCTACCGTCGGTCACGACTGATATCGTATCGACCGCCTGGAGTAGCCGAAGGCAGTCTGCCTGACCCCAGGTTGGAACATCTCGTCCGTGCAGGATCCAGTGACGATTCAAGCGACAGGGTGGCGCAGCCGCGGAGTCGGATTGCTTGAAGAGCTTATCCACGAAACGGCTGACGTTGTCCCAGAGGATCCTGTCAATCGAGTCGGGTGGCTTCTTCTGCTCGGCCTCAGCACGTTTGCGCATAACTGCCCGCAGTTTGGTGCGTTTGCCCTCGCCGTGCACCAGGATACCCTCGCAGACGGTGAGCAATGCGGGTATCGTGATCGCGTAGTCGCACCGCCTATAAGCAGAAACGACCTGCGTGATGAGAGATCGCCAGCGTAACAACCCGTGACGACTCGTCAGGTCCTCTGCTAGACGTTCGAAATACCGCCCCCCATCAGCCTCATAGAGACGCACGAAGCGCTTGTCGATCTCGGCGGGAGTCCCTGACTCGAGAATTTCGTAAGTCTCGGCCGGTGTTAACGACATCGGCAACGACCATCCCTGCTCGGCAAGGTCGACGGCAGCTCGGTTGAGCCGTTCCATGCCGAGACGGACCGCTTCTTCCAGTTCAGCCCGCGTCATGTTCAGAAACCCCAACTCAGCCATGGTGTTCGTCCGCCCAACGGGTGAGTTCACCCGCGGCCGCTACCTGTGGCAGCAGCGGCCGTCACCAGCGAACAAAACTTCGAACTACCGAAGCGGCCGGAACGGACGACAACTGCCCGTCCGCTCCGCTGGATTGTTTTGTTAGGCTCGGTTTTCGAGGGCATGTTTTTGGTGGTACTCTGGTGAACCGATGATGCCGCGAACGATTACGTCCATCACAGCCGGTTCCTTGTGATACCGAAAGAGGAACGCCGCCCACGTAGCGACAGCGAGCGGATCAAGCGGCCTCTCCTTCGGTCTGTACAGCAGGTCAACATACAACGCCCTGATTGCATCCAGCGTGTCTTCTGCAGACACCAGGGCAACCAATGCCGCCTTTGTGACGATGCCGTTCCTAATCAGGTAATAGTACACCGCGTCAAGATTCTCTCGGACTTCCGAGTCACCAAAGTCGGGAATCTGCTTGAACGCCTCGATCACGTCGGTTTTATTGAGAATCTTTTCGTCCGGCTTCGGAAGCGTCTGCGGGTTCTGATCCCCGAAGAGCACTTCGTACTTCGCGCCCTCACCTTTTACGGACCTGAGCCGACCGATCAGCTCACCGAGCGGTTGGCGGAGAAGCCACGCAACTACAACCGCTGCGATCGGGATTGTCAGAGACCACGGAATGCTCTGAAGAATCTCGGTCATATCAGGCTATGGACACCAGTGCCTCAACTTGTGCGGCCTAACTATGATTAGACAACACGCCTCCGTGCCGACCTACGGTTCCTCGATAAAGCGCAAAAAGGCATCGCCCAGATCCGTCGTCCGTCGGGCCAGCGCTCCATCCGCGGCCATCATGCCCTGAAGGCTTGGGGTGTTGACAAGCCCACGTTGGTTGAGGTCCTGCCAGACCTGATCGTAAATCGACCGGCGGCCCCGCATTTCAGGAATCGCCGCCTCCAGAATCTGCGCCAGGCTTCTGCTGAACGCGCCTGGGTACTGAATGTCATGGCGCTCGGCCCAGGAGGTCGGGTTCTCAAACAGCTTGAGAATCCGCAGGTGCCAGACGGTAAGGTCGTCGATCCACCCGATGAACATCTGACGCAGCGACGCTTCTGGTGCCTCGGGTAGGGCAGCGTTCAGGACGGCGTTTCGCAAAGCGGAGCGCTTCTCCTCCTGGGAGTTCCGCATCGCCGCATGGCTGGCGTGCATGACGGTATCGACAAACGCTTCGTCTTGGCCGAGGGCCTCGATTTCGACCCCCCGCTTCTGCTCGAGCTGACGCAGACTCTCTCCGACTTCTTCCATCCAACGGACTCGACGGCGCTCAAGGGGAGGGGTAATGAGCCAGTTCAAGAGTTCTACAGCAGGTCCGCCGATCCCGGGAATGGCCGACAGGCCAGCACACACTACCGCATGGGCGGCATCGCCCGCTGCTTCCTGTGGCGGTTCGTACTTCCCAGCGTCGCTCATGTGTGTCCGCCCTCGTGTTGTCTAACGCCTGAGCTCACGCGCGGTCCTGCCGGAGGGCCGCAGGCCCGGAAGCAGGGACGTCGCGTGGAGCGCCTTGTTGGGCGGCGGCTAACTGCGCTTGCTCCTCAGTCACGAACTTCTTCATTGTCTCGATTTGCTTCTCGGTAGGTGGGCCGAACTTGGCCGTCGCCGCAATAATTTTGCGACCACCACCCAAGCTGATAGTGTAGCCGTCCTCAGTACGATTCGTTACGCGGCCTCGATTTGCGCCGCCCCTTGTCTCTAGTTGCGCGTCGCAATTCGGGCATAGGTAGCGGAGATTCTGTGGCGTGTTGTCGTACTTGTTTCCCTCTTTGTGATCGAGGATCAAGGGGAGGTTTCGACCATTCCAGATCAAAGGTGCGGTGTGAAACTCACACGATGGGTTATCGCATCGATCGGGAAGCCCGATTGCCTTTCTCCAAGCCGCATACTGTCTTCGCACAGTGGTGCGGTTCGCTGCCTTTGCGCTGTAAAGGAGCACGTTCCGCTGTTTCTTAGGCAAGGTCGCTTCCTGTTGTTCTATAGGGACCTTCGTCACAAGGATCTCGAAGTGCGAGGGCTATTACCAAGCCGCCTAACTCCGATTATGCCGATCTGTATAGCACCAGGCCAAGAATCCTCAGGATATGTCAGATTGTCCTGTCATTACTGGGACTTGTCAGCTACATTCCAACAGGGCCAGTATCGGTAAAGGCTACCCCGCCGGTCAGTATAATCCCAATATGAGCGATCACCGCTAAGGTCCTGCGGGCGCGTCCACGGGTCTCCGCACCTCTGTGTTGTCTCGGTTGAAGACATGAGTCTACACCGTGGCGTTACTGGCGTTGTAGCCATCAGGGATGGTCCACAACCGGAAGCGTCGGCTGGTCGGCAACGTTGTGCCCGTCGCCCGACCCGAGCTCCAGATGGGCGACCTTGGGGAGACTCGCCCCGACAAGGCCTTGCATGTCGCCGTACATGCCGGCCAGGCCTGAGAGGGCCCGGCCGAGCTGCTTTTCGCGCGCGGCCCAGATCTTTTCGACCGCCCGGCGTTCCCGGTCAAGGTCCGCCTTCATGGCCACAAACGCCTCCGCAATCGCCTCCACGCGCTGCCGGAAGTCGGTGCCGGTAAGGTAGTCGTAGAGCAGCTCCATCTTCGTCCCGCGGCCCTGGGCGGCGGCGCGGACTGAGGCGACCTGGATCAGTTGAGAGCGCAAGGCGGTGGCGAGCCCTGGCAACGCAGTGAAGTCGGTCACCCACACGCCCTCCACAAGCGCGAGGTGTTTGACGTCCTTCGGAAGGACGGTGGTCGCAATGGCGGCCACGTCGGCCTTCAGCTCCCGCCGGTCATCGCGGAGCTTCTCGATCCAGCCGTCGCTCCAGGCCTTCGTGTTCTTGGCCTCCCAGACGATGCAGCCGCAGGCTCGTCCGCCCGGACTGATCACCCGCTGAATGACATCGGCGCCGCGGATCCCCTTGGGGACCGGCGCGATCTCGTCCTGCGGAAAGGCGGTCCGGAGTATGGCCTCCAGGTCGAGTTCGGCGGCCTCGCCCTGGGTCTGCTGGGATCCCTGCTCGGCCTTTCGCTTCAACTCTTCGATCTGTCGGCGGAGATCGTTGAGCTGCTTGTCCTTTTCCATATCCCGGAGCCGGTGCTGTTCGGCAAGTCTGGTCTCGACGGTCTGCTCGATGGCTGTCCGTTCCGCCTGCAGGCGCCGTTCGAGTTCCAGATCGAGGGCCGCCTTTTCGTCTTCGAGTGTTCGGGCCTTCTTGAGGAGCGCGAGTTCGCGGGTACGGCTGTCTTCAAGTTGTGTGGCCTTCTCGGTAAGTTCGGTCGTCAGATTGGCGTACTCAATGGCGAGGTCGGCTTTGGCCTGGGCGAGGGCCTTGGCGCGCTCCTCCGTGAGGCGGGCCTGCAGTGCGTGGTCGAGGTCCTCTTTGATCCGGGATTGCAAGGCTTCGGACAACAAGACATCGCCAC
>NSJM01000151.1 GCA_002634395.1 Candidatus Methylomirabilis sp. | reverse complement strand
ACCCACGCTCATCCCGGAAGAACCGTGTTTTTTCTATCCCTGATTTAGGGATCTGGCTGGCTCCCTATACCTTCCCCATGTGCCGGTTCCATATGACGACCTGCAGGGGGCGCCAGAGATACCGAAGTGGAAACGAGATGATGTGTACCAGCCTGGTGAACGGAAACAGGCCGATGATGCCGAACCCTAACAGCATATGGAGTTTCGCGATGAAGGGGAGGTCGACGACGTACTCGATCTTGGGCTGGAATGTGAAGAGCGAGCCGATCCACGGGACCGACGTGTCCATGTACCAGTCCGCGCCCCAGCGGTAGTTCAGCGCGACCCAGAATCCGAGGACGACTTGCGTGATGAGCAGAGGCAATAACACCCAATCCATTACGCTGGAGGTCGCGCGGACCCGCGGGTTCGTCAGGCGCCGCCAGGTGAGCGTGAGAATACCTATGATCGCAAATACGGCGAGGGCCAGGCCGATCACTTCCAGTGTCGTGAGGATATGGATATTGGACAGCAATCGCCTCCAGGGGCCGGGAAACAGAAAGGCAATCAGGTGGGCCAGTAAGATGATAATGATCCCGAAGTGCCAGGGGACGGAACCCCAGAACAGCCTCCGGTTCTCCAGGAACTGGGACGAGATGCTGGAAAACGAAAACCGGTCGCGATTGAACCGCCAGACAGTTCCCACCACCGCGTTGAAGAGCGCCAGGTAAGGAAACGCCGCAAACAGCACGAAGTTCAGCGAGTTCATGGGAACCCCCTACGCCTTTCCCCCCAATACCTGTTCCAATGCGCGCAGGACATGCGCATACGGGTGCGACAGCCGTTCCTCCTCGCCCTTTCGCACCTCTTCTTTCCGCATATCCTTTTCCTTCTCGTGCTCGGGAACGCCCTTGAGCTGCGTCCCGAGATCGCCCGTCAACGGTCCCGTCGCGAGCGGGCACGGACCACAGGACGACCGATCAAATTCATGACCTTCCATCGATTGAGTACCGAAGGGAGGGTGGTCCGTGCGTGGCACGTCTTTCAACCCTTCAGTGATGACACCCTGTCCGAAGGCTTCCGGATGCCACGACGCGGCAATCTCATCAGGTTGATAGAATTGACGCTGCTCGGCGCGAATGGCATCCTGGAGGGATCGTACTGTCGTGTGCTGCGCCGCGAGATCCTCTCCGCGGTCGGTCGCGGCGCTTTTGCCGAGCATGTTTTTGATCGACGGAACGATCCCCTCCAGAATCAGCCCTTCCCGGAACTCCTCATGGTCGCAATGCGGCAGGAACCGAAGAGCCACCGCCAGATGATCGGGCAGTTCCGGTCTGCAATCGTACTCATGTGCGCAGTAATGTTCGTTCAGCTTCACCAGAAAATGACTGCGCTTATACGTCTCGCCGAACAGGTGGTAGCCGATGTAGATCTTGAACAGGGGGTCGAGGTCGAAGGCGTCGGTATAGACCTGCCTCCAGTACGCCAGATCGTGGGTGTTCACGAACGTGTCGAAGAAAGCCAGTTCGTTATCGGCCGCAGGGATCATGGATCGGATCTGTTGACGGGCGTCCCGCACGTACACAGGCAGATTCTCGTCGGGGTACTGCAGCAGTCGTCCGAGTTGATCCAACGCCTGGCACACGACGGTTGACCCGATGGAGCTCATGGCTACCATCCCCGTGCCGGTTCTTTCTGACCGCCGGGAAAACGGGTGAACCCCGCCTCGCGTTTCTGTATGAGAGGATCGCGGGTCGATTCGATCGACTGCTCACGTTTGAGCGGCGGCACAACGAACCGTTCCTCGTACGTGGGGAGTGAGGTCAGCCGGAAAATGGCCTCGGCCTCCTCCGGTGTCATATCGGCGTCGGCCAAGGCTCGCGCGACATCCGCGTCTTTGAGATCGACGACGGTTTGCCACCGCTTAAACATCCGCACTGTAATCAGCCGTTTCATCACGTCTTCGATCAACCGTTCGTTGCCCGCCGCAAACAGGCTTGCCAGGTACTTAATGGGGACGCGGGCCTTCTCCAGGATCAGGTTGAACTGAGGCGCCATCCCCTCCGCGCCCGTCCCATCGATCTCGTAGGCCCCGGTCGCCTCCCGGATCGTCGCCTGAAGCGGCTGAAGCGGCGGCACGTAAAACAGCATCGGCAGCGTGCGAAACTCCGGATGGAGGGGTAGCGCGATCCTCCATTGCTTGAAGAATTTATAGACGGGGGAGTTTCTGGCAGCCTCGATCATATCGTCGCCGATGCCGTTCCGCTTGGCCGCCGCCACGACCTGTTCGTCGTGCGGATTGAGCACCATCTCCCGCTGAGCGTCAACCAGGCGATCATCGGGGACGCCGGCCGCCGATCGTATCTGATCCGCATCGTAGAGGAGCACACCCAGATAGCGAATCCGGCCCACGCACGAATGAAAACAGGCGGGGGGCTGTCCGCTTTCCAGCCTGGGGTAACACAGAATGCACTTCTCGGACTTCCCGGTCTTCCAGTTGAAGTACGGCTTCTTGTAGGGGCAGCCCGAGATGCACATCCTCCAGGCGCGGCACTTGTCCTGGCCGATGAGCACGATCCC
>NSJM01000066.1 GCA_002634395.1 Candidatus Methylomirabilis sp. | reverse complement strand
TTGGAGGGACACCCCATGCGGCTACGGCCGCACCACGGTACACGAAAACCCCCTCAATCCCCCTTTATGAAAGGGGGAGGTAAGGAAACATAGAAGTTCTGCTATTTTTCGCAAAGGGTGACCACGGGGGCAGGGTGTTGTCGGGTTACGCTGCGCTAACCCGACCTACGGCTGACGGCTGAGTGCTGATGGCTATTTTGTGAGGAGCCCAAGGTTGCACTGGGCGTCATACTTAAGGAGCCGCTGCATGGTGGCGAAATCCTCCGGGGGTAGCACTTCCGGCAAGTGGTGGAGGCAGAGAGGGTTTCGATCGGCCACGATCTTCCCCTCAATGACGTTAGCCAGATAAAAGAGGTGAGCCCCAGCATCGAGCACTGTCCTGACTTCGCACTCCAGGTAGCCGACAGTTCCTAGCAGAATAGGGCTGCCGGTCACCCCGCGCTCAAAGGGGACGGTCGCAAACTTATCCACATCTCGGCCTGACCGGAAACCGAAGTGGGTTACCAACGGCCATTGATCCTTCCCGAGCAGGTTTAGCGCAAATCGTTGGCTCATCTCGATCAACTCGCGGGTAAAGGTCTTCCGGCCAATCCCGACCAGAAGGCGGGGCACCTGCGGGACGATCGTCGCCGGCACCACCCAGCACACAATCTGGCCACTGGATCGGTCCTGATGGGCTGCCGTCAGAACGAAGATCTCAAAATCCATCTTACCGAGTACTGCCGCAACACTATTTTCGTCCATGGGCACCTCCTTAGGTCTTCGTAAGAGCGGGATGTATTGGTTGACTCTAACACACGGCCTGTCAAGGGCCAAGGTACCGTGTTGCTCGAAATCACCTGTCGGCATACCCCTTGCGTATTTTGGTAAAGTGACTTAAGATCAAAAAGGGAAGGAACCATATTATGAGAGCGATGGACCATCAAAAAACCATCATAAAGTTCATCCTGATAGCGCTTCTCGCCGTCGGGTTGTGTATGATGCCCTGCGGCATGGTCGAACACCACGGATCGATGGGTGCCCCTTCCATTCTTTGCACCGTTGACCTCCCCCAACTCTTCGAACTTGTAATCGCGATGAATCTGCTTCTCTTTGCCCTCGTAACGCCGATCATTGTTCTCCAGCCCCCCGCTTTTTCTCTCCTCAAACCCCCTCGATTCGCCTTTTCCTAACTGACGTCTAGCTTAGGCTCTCGCTTTAGCAATCAGGACGGTGCAGGAAGTTTCATATCCTGATGGATCGCCGTAAACGACCATGGACCGTAACCCCCAACTCCAAATCGATTGGGATTGTCGGGCGGGCGGTAGGATTGTGCGTGGAAATGGGGAGGTGAAGATGACGATAGCCTTAAAAATCGGTGCGTTCATCCTTGTTGCGAGTATTGCGAATGTTGGAGCGGGAGGAGTGGCGGCCGCCGAGGAGATGCTCCGCCTTCAGCCGCTCGTCCGGGAGGCTCTTGCTGCGAATCCGGAGATCAGAGCGGAGGAGGGGAAATGGGAGGCGGCCAGAGAACGGCCTCCCCAGGAAGGCTCGCTCGATGATCCGATGCTGAACTTTGAGATTGAAAACCTCCCCACCCGCTCCTTCGGCTTCACGCAGGATGATATGACAATGAAAAAGCTCAGCATCTCTCAGGCGTTCCCCTACTTTGGGAAGCTGGGTCTGCGGAGCGAGGTGGCTCAACGGGAGGCCAATGCCATTGGTCTGGCGTATCGGGATAAGCGAAACGAGATCGTGCGACGGGTCAAAGAGGTATTCTACGAACTGTACGCCATCGAGCGTTCGCTGGAGATCGTGGAAGAGAATCGTGAGCTGCTGAAACAATTTGTGAAAATCGCTGAGACGAAATACAGCGTCGGCAAGGGGGTTCAGCAGGATGTCCTGAAGGCCCAGGTAGAGCTGTCGAAATTGCTGGACGAGCAGATCCGGTTGGAACAGAGCCGCCAGGCTGCAGGCGCCAAGCTGAATGCGATCCTGAATCGTCCCTCCCACACGCCCCTCGGTCGGACTGAGGACGTGTCTATGGCCAAGGAGACACCGACGGAGCTCACGAAGCTCCAGGCCAAAGCACTGGAGAACCGGCCTCTGCTCAAGGGGCTCCAGGAGGAGATCGAGCGGAGCAAAGCGGCCAACGCGCTTGCCAGAAAGCGCTATTTCCCGGATCTCACCATGAGTCTGGGCTATGCCTTTCGGGAAGACTCCGCCATCGTCAGGCGATCCGACTTCTTTTCGGCGGGGGTATCCGTCAATATCCCCATCTATTTCAGGACTAAGCAGGACCGGCAGGTTGCAGAGACCTCCGCCTTGATCAATTCGGCCAGGGAGCAGTATCAGGCCGCCAGAAACGAGGTGGCCTCGATGGTGCAGGAGTTGGTGGCTGATATCGAGAAGGGACGCAAGCTGATTGATCTGCTGGAGACCGGCCTGATTCCACAAGCCCGACTCTCACTGGATTCTGCTGTTTCCGGCTATCAGGTGGGTAAGGTCGATTTTCTCACCCTTTTGGATAACCGGGTGACGCTCTTCAATTTCGAAAAAGAGTACTATCGGACAATGGGAGAGTACCAGATGAGCCTGGCGCGGCTGGAGTGGGTCGTCGGTGCCTCGGGATATTGAGGGTGCGATGTGCGACGTGCGGGGTGCTGGGTACGAAACCAAAGGAGTGAATTGATGCAAAGGATGAGATGGATCATCGCCTGGAGTGTCATGATCGTCGCCGTCGGAGTGATCTTCATTGTCTGGTATGGCGGCGGGACGCGACTCCAGGAACGGCTCAGCGACCGGCCGCCGTCTCCTCGGGAGCCGATCGCCCAGGCCGTAGGCAAGGAGGATCATGCCGGACATGAAGCGGCATCGACCTCTGCCGTGCAGGGCGGTCAGCCGGTGGCCTCCGAGATGAAGATGGCTCCCGGAGCCGTAATGGTCAGCCCGGAGCGACAGCAGTTGATCGGACTCAAAACCGGTGCGGTCGAGTACCGGTCGCTTGAGCGAACGATTCGGACGGTTGGGGTGGTGGAGTTCGACGAACGACGCCTCGCCGACGTCAATATCAAAATCGAGGGGTGGATCGAGAGCCTTTTTGTGAACTTTACCGGGGAGCGTGTCAAGAAGGGCCAGCCGCTCCTCACTATTTATAGCCCGGATCTGGTCTCAACCCAGGAGGAGTACCTGCAGGCGTTGCGAGCGAGGCAGACGCTCAGCAACAGCCGCTTCGCGGATATCGCCTCCGGGGCGGAGACGCTGGTGAATGCCTCGAAGCGACGTCTGCAGTACTGGGACATCAGCGATGAGGAGATCGCCGATCTTGAGCGAACAGGGACGCCACGCAAGAGCGTGACGATTGACTCGCCCATTACTGGGGTCGTGATCGAAAAGATGGCGGTTCGCGGTAAGAAGGTGATGCCAGGCGAGAGTCTGTACAAGGTGGCCGATCTTTCCACCGTCTGGATCCAGGGGGAGATCTACGAATATGAGGTCCCCGTGGTCAAGCTCGGCCAGTCGGCGAGCGTGACACTGGCCTCGTACCCCGGAGAGATCTTCCATGGCAAGGTCAGCTACATCTACCCGGTCCTGACGGAGAAAACCCGCACGATAAAGGTCCGCTTTGAGCTTCCCAACACGAAGGACTGGAAACTGAAGCCACAGATGTACGCCAATGTTGCATTGAAGATCCCGTTCGGCAAGCGTCTGGCGGTGCCCGATGAGGCGATCCTGGACAGCGGCACCCAGCAACTGGTTTTTATCGACAAGGGGCAGGGGACGTTCGAGCCGAGGGACGTGAAGGTGGGCGCGCGCGTGGAGGGCTACGTCGAGATCCTGGCTGGTCTTTCGGCCGGCGAGCGCGTCGTGACCTCCGCGAACTTTCTGATAGATTCCGAAAGCCAGCTCAAAACCGCCGTCGGCGGCAAAGGGAGCATGCCCGGCATGGAGATGGCCCCGAAGAAGTGAGGTGCGAAAACCCCCTTAATCCCCCGTTACGAAAGGGGGAGGCAGGGCAGCGTATAAGAATCCCCCCCTTTACGAAAGGGGGGTTAGGGGGGTTTATCGGAAGCTGACGGCTGAGTGCTGAACGCTGTTCCGAGGAAATCAGATGATTTCGAAACTGATCGAGTGGAGTGCTACCAACCGATTCATTATCGGTCTCTTCACCCTCTTCGCTGTCGCCTGGGGGATCTGGGCGCTGCGACACACGCCCTTGGATGCCATCCCTGACCTGTCAGACGTTCAGGTCATCGTGCAAACCGAGTGGGCAGAGCGGAGCCCGACACTGGTGGAGGACCAGGTCACCTACCCCATCGTGACCTCTCTGCTTTCGGCTCCAAAGGTCAAGGCGGTCAGGGGCTTCTCCTTCTTCGGCGCATCCTTCGTCTATATCATCTTCGAGGATGGTACCAACCTCTACTGGGCCAGAAGCCGTGTACTCGAGTATATGCAAGGGGTCAAAGACAGACTTCCCCAGGGCGCTACTCCAGTGCTGGGGCCGGATGCGACTGGTGTAGGCTGGGGGTTCGAGTATGCGATCGTGGACGAGACGGGCCGGCACGATCTGGCCGAGCTTCGTACGCTGAACGACTGGTACGTTCACCACTGGCTTCTAGCGGTGCCTGGCGTGGCCGAAGTGGCACGGGTGGGCGGCTTCGTCAAACAGTATCAGGTCTCCATCGATCCCGCGACTCTTCTGGGTTTTAAACTGCCTCTTGAGCGGGTGATCGAGGCGATCCGGAAGGGGAACAACGATACCGGAGGCCGGGTGGTGGAGTTCAGCGGACGGGAGTACATGGTCCGCGGTCTCGGCTACATCAAGTCTATCAAGGACATCGAGGCGATTGTTGTCGGTACTGACGAACGCGGCACTCCGGTTCTCGTTCGGGACATCGGCCGGGTGGGTCTCGGGCCCGACATCCGCCGAGGCACCGCCGAGCTCAATGGTCAGGGTGACGTAGCCGGCGGGATTGTGGTAATCCGGTATGGCGAAAATGCCCTGGATGTCATCCAGCGGATTAAGGAGAAGATCAAGACGATCACCCCTTCACTGCCGGAGGGCGTCAAGATCGTCACCACCTATGACCGATCCGACCTGATCTACCGCTCCATCGCCACGCTCAAGGAGAAGCTGATCGAGGAGAGCCTGATCGTCAGTCTCGTGATCATCGTATTTCTCTTTCATTTTCGGAGCGCGCTGGTGGTGATCCTGACCCTGCCGGTCGCCATCCTGATGTCGTTTATCGCCATGTACTACATCGGCGTCGGCTCGAACATCATGTCTTTAGGCGGGATCGCCATTGCGATTGGCGCCATGATCGACGCTGCCATCATCATGGTAGAGAACGCCCATACGCGGCTGGAGGAGTGGGAGAAGGAGGGGCGTCCGATCGACCGGACCCGCCTCCTGATTGAAGCGGCCCAACAGGTGGGGCGTCCGCTCTTTTTCTCATTGCTGATCATTACGGTCTCCTTCCTTCCGGTCTTCACGCTGGAGGCACAGGAGGGCCGCCTCTTCCGTCCGCTGGCCTTTACGAAGACCTTTTCCATGTTCTTTGCGGCCTTCCTCGCCGTTACGCTTGGGCCGCTGCTTATGGTCCTCCTGATGCGGGGGAAGATCCAGCCGGAGGAGAAGAACCCGATCAACCGCTTCCTGATCTGGGCGTATCAGCCTATCGTCCATTTCGCGCTCAGGTGGAAAAAGATCGTGCTCGGCATGGCCCTCCTCGCCATAGCCGTCACTGTCCCGGTCTTCTTGAAGCTCGGCTCGGAGTTCATGCCGCCGCTGTACGAGGGGACCCTCCTGTACATGCCGACGGCCCTACCGGGCGCCTCGATTGCCCAAGTCTCCCAGCTCCTTCAGATCCAGAACCGGATCATCAGACATTTCCCGGAGGTTGAGTCGGTTTTCGCCAAAGGGGGGCGCTCCACGAGCGCCACCGATCCGGCACCTTTGGAGATGATCGAGACGATCATCAACCTGAAGCCGGAGACGGTGTGGCGGAAGGGGATGACGGTCGAGACGCTGGTCGACGAGCTGGACACAGCGCTCCAGATTCCAGGTGTGAGCAACGCATGGACCATGCCGATCAAGGCCAGGACCGACATGCTCAGCACGGGGATCCGAACCCCGGTCGGGATCAAGGTCCTCGGGCCGAAGCTTGAAACGATCCAGAGCATCGGCCAGGAGATCGAGACGGCGCTCAAGCATGTCCGAGGCACCCGGAATGTCTTTGCCGAGCGCGTGGTGGGCGGTTTTTATCTGGACTTCGACATCAAACGAGACGAGATCGCGCGATACGGTCTTACTGTTGCCGACGTGGAGGACGTGATCGAGACTGCCGTCGGCGGCAGGATGGTGACGACAACGATCGAAGGGCGAGAGCGGTTCCCGGTCAATGTTCGCTATTACCGAGGGCTCCGTGACAGTCTGGATAATCTGAGGCGCGTATTGGTTTCGACCCCTATGGGTGCCCAGGTCCCGATTACCCAGCTCGTCGATCTGAAGCTCTCGAGCGGCACCACCTTGATCCGGAGCGAGGCCGCCGAGTTAGTTGGCTACGTCTATGTCGATGTCGCAGACCGGGACATCGGCAGCTATGTTGCCGATGCTCAACAGGTGGTGACTGAGCAGGTAACACTTCCCCAGGGATACCATCTTATCTGGAGCGGACAGTTCGAGTATATGGAGCGTGCCAAGGAGCGGTTGAAGATCGTCATCCCGCTCACCCTGCTGATCGTATTCGTGCTGCTCTATTTCAACACGGCGAGCGTCACCAAGGTGTTTATCGTACTGCTCGCCGTTCCGTTCTCCCTCATCGGCGCCTTCTGGCTTATCTATCTCTTGGGATATAATCTGAGCGTGGCGGTCTGGGTCGGGATCATCGCCCTGGCCGGTGTCGATGCCGAGACCGGCGTCATCATGCTCCTGTACCTGGATCATGCCTACGAGAAACGGCTGGGTGCGGGGCGGATGCGTACCATGACAGATCTCCATGAGGCGATCAGTGAGGGGGCCGTGAGACGAATTCGCCCGAAGATGATGACCGTCATGGCGATCCTGATGGGGTTGCTCCCGATCATGTGGAGCCACGGTGCCGGCGCGGACGTCATGAAACGGATCGCCGCGCCCATGATCGGTGGCGTTGTCACGTCGTTCATCCTTGAGCTCGTCGTGTACCCCGTCATCTTCGAGGTCTGGCGCAGCCGCCAGCTCGCGCGAGCTGCTGTAGTACAGACTCCTCACGAAAGAGAACGTTAAGCTGATCATTGTCTTCCCGTTCCGATCACCACCTGCCGATTTTGTGGAACTTTTCACTTCCTGTCACGATTTAGCTGCTGAAAGGAGGTGAGATGACATGCCGGGAGCAGAGTTCTATTCCGATCTCCTCGTCTACACACGCCTGATTACGTTAGGATTTATAACATACGTACTTGGCGTTGGAAGCTTCGCCATGTTCGTACTGTCACAGTGGCAGGACAGAGAGGCGGCGCGGGCGAAGGAGACAGGGGCCGCGCGAGCTGCGAAGCCCACACCGATTACGACACTTCCGCAGGCGGCCTGAACGCATAAAGTTTCGAAACAAATCGGGCCGATCTCGCGAGTTGCGGGATCGGCCCGATTTCTATGAAGGGAGAGGCCCTGACTTTGAAATCCGATCAAACCGTGTGACAATTTTAGCGCTCAGGTCACCGCTTCCGTCGAAGCACACGACACCGGATGCTCTGCCTCCAGGATGGCGGTAAGATATTCCGCGGCGGCGTAGGCTTTTCCCTATCTTCCAGACCGATGAAGGTCTCGGCGGTCCGCTATCAAAGAACCCGCAACGCCAACTGCCAGGATCGCGAGGACCGCTATCAGTAGGTAGAGGTTGAAGTGCTTGCCGAGAATGAGCTTCAACGCTTCGGCAAGCAGCATTTTGACACCGACGACCAGCAGGACCAGGGCGAGCGCAGCCTTGAGGTAGCGGAACTGCGTCACCATCCCGGCCAATGCAAAGTAGAGGGACCGCAGACCGAGGATCGCGAAGACGTTGCTGGTGAAAACCAGGAACGGGTCGCCCGTGATGGCAAAGATCGCCGGAATCGAGTCAACCGCAAAGATCACGTCAGTCGTCTCGACCATGACGAGCGCCAGCGCCAGAGGCGTGAGGAGTAGCGTCCCCGGGCAGGCCTTTTCCACCACCTCGTCCGGCTTTGCGGGCATACCGGGATCTCGCTTTCGTACGATGCCGGTGCCCCGACGCGAACAATGAAATGCTCTCCGTGGAACCTGGCCGTCACCGGGAACAACCGCCGCGTCAACCGGACCACCACGGTCTTATTCGGATCGGTGTGTTCGGCCTTCAGGAACAGCATCTTGATTGCGGTCACGATCAGGAAGGCGGCGAAGATATATAAGACCCAATGAAACTCGGCGATCAGCCTTGCTCCGAGGGCGATCATGACGCCGCGCAGGACCAGTGCGCCCAGGATACCCCAGAACAGCACGCGATGTTGATAGAGCGGCGGCACCGCAAAGAAGTTGAAGATCATCGCGATGACGAAGATATTATCTACACTGAGCGACTTCTCGACAACGTAGCCGGTCAGGTACTTCTCCGTTGCCGTCGAACCGTCGTTTGGCAATCCATCAACGGGATCAGCGACGGTACTAAGGCCGAACCACTGCCCCTCGTACGTAAAGTACACGAATACGGCAAAGGCCAACCCCATGGCGAGCCACACCCCGGACCAGGCGATGGCCTCCTTGACTGTGACGACATGGGCCTTGCGATGAAAGACGCCGAGGTCCAGTGCCAGCATGAGCAGAACGAACGCGATGAATCCTAGCCATACCCAGCTCATGTCGCGAATACCTTCGTCCGAATCTTAAGCCGTCTTGTGAACCAATACCCTGTGAACGCTGCTACGGCCGGCACCTTCAGGGGCAGGTCAGTCGAAAGGATTGTCCGGCGGGCCAGATCGGCCGACCGTTTCGGCGGGGCCGCGCATATCAGGCCACCTTGACTCCTATTGCTGCTTGGATGGAGATGAACTCCCCCAGATTATCCATTGTCACCAGACCAACCAACCTGCCGTCGTGCGTCACGGGTAGCGTGTGACAATCACAGGCGTGGAGGCGTGCGAATGCCGTCTCCAGCATGTCGGACGAGTCGATGAGTTGGAAATCCCGGCGCATCACCTCGGCGACGGGCACTGCCTGCCCCTCCGAAGCTAGCGCCGCCAGCAGATCACTCCGCATCAGTATGCCCTCCACGCGATCGCCTTCTACGACAGGGAAGTCCTGCTGTGAACCTGCAAGGATCAACTCGACGGCCCTCGCCAGGGGGTCGTGCGCGGACAGCGTACGGAAGTCAGTGAGCATGGCCCGTTCGATAGGGATGCCGCCGAAAGCCGACTTCATCTGCGCCATGCTGGCTTCCTGGCCTGCGCCGATCCACACGAAGAGCGCGATGAAGAGCAGGAACGGATTGCTGAACAGGCCGATGAATCCGAACAGCACCGCGATGCCCTGGCCGAGTCCGGCGGCGACCTGGGTCGCGCGGGTGTACTCCATACGCATCGCGAGAAGCGCGCGCAGCACCCGACCGCCGTCCATCGGGAAGGCCGGAATCAGATTGAACGCGACGAGAAAGACGTTTACCATCAGCAGGCGCTGGACGAATGGGCCCGTGGCCACACCCAGGTGACCGAGCGGCTCCAGGCCGGTCGTCAACTCCAGCCAAACGAAAAGGAGCCCTGCAATGACGACGTTGACGGCCGGACCGGCCAGCGCGACCCAGAACTCCTGGATCGGGACATCCGGCATCCGCTCGAGCCGCGCGACGCCCCCGATTGGGAGCAGCGTGATGTCGCGGGTCCTGATGCCGTACCGTCTCGCGGTCAGCGCGTGTCCGAACTCGTGTAGCACCACGCAGCCGAACAGCGCCAGGGTGAACCCGCTGCCTGCCAGCGCGGCGGCCACAGTATGTTCAGTTTGCCAGTGGCTCACGGCCACCCAGCCAATAAGGACCAGGAAGGTGACGTGCATATAGACACCAATTCCTGCTACCTCGCCTAGTCGCCACGACCATCGCATCGTCGGTCTCTCCTCTGTCGCGCCGCAACTGCGGCGCGTGTCGCGTGGCGCGAAGTGCTGGCGCCGTCTACAGATACCATGAACGCGCTGCCCTCCGCCTGCGCAATGCAGTGTCCTCGGTGTGGATATCACCGGACGGCGCAAGTCGCGAAGAGGTGGTACAGCACGATGCAGTATAGCGCATTTGACGCCCACAAGCACGACGCGCCGGCATGGGATCATGTCGGCCAACCTTGACAAGTTCCGTCAAAGACAAGACAATTGCGGCAGTCCTCATAAGAAAGGTGTCGGATGGTGCTCTGCCGGTTAGCCTAGTCATTGTCACGCGTTCCTGCTGTACTGGTCTTCGACCAGAGCACCGGCGATCTCTCCGAGAACGTTCCAAACGCCGCCTAACCTGACGGTATTCGCAATGGATCGATTGTCGCTGTCCGAGGACGAAAAGGATCGATTCGCCGGATCGCTGCTTGGGCACCTCGATGCCCTCTATAGCTTTGCGTGGTGGCTGACGCATCGCCGGGAAGAGATCGAAGACCTGGTCCAGGAAACCCTCCTCCGCGCGCTACGATGCGCTCACCAATTTGAATCTGGAACCAATCTGAAGGCATGGCTCTTTAGTATATTGAAGCATGAGTGGTTCCGACGTGCGGGGCTGGCCAGGCGGGAAGTCTCGGCCGACTCTTTCTCGGACAATCCGGAGCGGCCGGGCCGGGAGTGGGCGATCGAGACAGACGTCATTCGCTCAGCCCTGCAGAAGGATCTGGGCGAGGCGCTCCGCACGCTCCCTGAAGAGTACCGGAGCGCGGTTCTACTCTTTGATCTGTACGGGTTTTCGCTGAAGGAAACGGCGAAGATCTTGGCCATTCCCGATGGGACCGTAAAGTCTCGCCTGGCCAGAGGTCGTCAGATGTTGCGTGGTCGGCTGCAGGCATATAACAGAGTGCCGGACAATGATGAGCTGTGAGACGGTACAAGATTCTCTGGATGCGCTGCGGGATGGCAGCCTTGGTCTGCCGGAGGCGGGCGAGGTGCGGGAGCACCTTGCAGCCTGTCGGTCCTGCGCGAGGGAGTGGGAGGTCGCGGAGGCACTCCGGGCGGTTATTCGCGATCGGGCGACCGCGCCGACCGCCCCGGTCGGGTTCCATGTGGCGATGGCACGCCTGTTAGAGCGTCAAGTGGCGCCTAGGGGCTGGTTCGCGAGTCTTCAGGATGCCTTTTGCCGCCAACCCATCGCCGCGATGGCCTTTGCGGCAGCGATGGTGCTGCTCGTCCTGGTGCCGCTAAATCTGCGTATGCTGTCTCAGCGCGAAACGATTCTCCCGCTGGTTGAGGAGTCGGTGAACGAACATATCCGACTTGCGCTTCACGAGACGCCGCCCGAGATCCCGGTTGCTGAGTTGCATCCGCTGCACGTCAGACATCAAAGACGACTCGAACTCTTCCAATCGCTCTCGTTTCCCGACGACCAGGAGTATCACCTGGCCGGGGGACAGGTGAGCTACCTGCTGAATCGCAAGGTGTTGGACGTGACATACTACCGGCAAGCGAATCGGCCGATCACGCTGCTGGTCTTGCCGAGCGCAGGGATTCGGCTTCCGGACCGGCGGCTGAACGTCGTAGGTTACGTCGTCTATCAAGCTGTTCATCGGGGATTCCAAACCGTGCACTGGCAGGAGGGGCCGCTGATCTATTCCCTCGTGTTCGGGGCCGACGAATCCGATCCGTCCCCGCTGATTGAAAAGCTCCACCATAAGTAGCGCTATCCGTCGAGATTGTCGATCATCAGTCCTCGTATTTCTCAGCCCCGCTCTCCCGGTCATGGTCACTCCTGCCGATTCTTTGGAACCTTTCACCTCCCTTCACGATTTACCTAGTCAAAGGAGGTGAGATACCATGCCAGGAGCAGAGTTCTACTCGGATCTCCTCGTCTACATGTACCTGATCACATTTGGGTTCGTCACGTTCATGCTTAGCTTCGTGTGGGGCTTTGCCAAGTTCGTGCTACCACGGTGGCTGGAGGAAGAGGCGGCGTGGGCGAAAAAGACAGAGGTGGCGCGAGCTGCGAAGCCCACACCGATGACGACACTTTTGCAGGCGGCCTGAACGCATGAAGTTCCGAAATAAATCGAGCCGATCTCGCCAGTTGCGGGATCGGCTCGATCTCTATGAAGGGGGGAGGACTGTACTGTTCCCATCCACAGGTAACGCTTCAGATGATGCTGCATGAGTCCTTGACCCGCTCAGAGGGTAAGATTATAGTGACGACAATGAACGGCTACTGTTCACTCAAGACGGAGATGCAAAAGTGAAGCTTTGCTCTGCCTGTGCGCGCCTGCGGCTTAGTCGCCGATCCATTGGATTACGCGAAGGAAGGCCCTAAATGATCGGCAGGTTGACTGGAACCACGACAAGAGCCGCTCTCCTTGCGTTCGCTCTGAGCGTCATGCTTGCTTCGTGCCGTGCCGCTCCGGAGCCGCCGACCGGACAGGCGCTTTATCTTCGGTATTGCGCGTCGTGCCACGGCGACTCCGGGGACGGAAACGGTCCGGTGGCAACGTCCCTGCGACGGCTCCCATCCGACCTTCGACTGATTGCGAAGCGCCACGGCGGGCGATTCGATGAGAGCTACGTGATGCAACATATCGACGGCAGGCGCGCAGTGGCCGAGCATGGCACCAGGGAGATGCCCGTCTGGGGGGCGGTATTCGAGAGCGAGCAGCGACCTGGAGGCTACCCGGGTTACATCTCGCTACTGCACTCGCGAGCCCTCACCGACTACCTGGGTTCGATTCAGCAGAAGTAGTGCGTACTCACGCAACCGACTCGAACCTGCCGGCCGTCGGAGTTGTGAGTAACCTCGTCGCCGTAACGACGGTAACGTAGTCGGTTACACCCTGCTGGTTGCCGGCGTGTATGGGGTAGCCTACTTGCGAGGCGAGCGCCAACTGAGCGATCGGCTCCTCTGAAGCCTGATCAGAGGAGATCCTGTCGCACGGCTGTTCTGTGCTGGACTTATTATCACTTCGGTTTCTTGTGGTGATAGCCTTACGCTGGAAGTGATGGCCGCCGCCGATCTGCTGCATCGCGAGGCTCCGGAGTGGCGAGTTCGAGTGGTACACCGACTGGGGCGTGCGCCGCTTCGGCTTCCATGGTATCAGTCATGCCTACTGTGCCGGCCGCGCAGCGGAACTGCTGGGCCGGAACCTCTGCGACCTTCGCCTGGTTAGCTGTCACTTGGGCAACGGCTGCTCGGCCACGGCCGTCCATGGTGGCGTCTCGGTCGCTACGACGATGGGCTTCATGCCGATGGAGGGCTTGATGATGGGCAGTCGACCGGGATGGGCCGATCCGGGTATCCTGGTCTACATCCAGCAGCGTCACGGTCTCAACCCGGCGCAGCTCGACGACCTCCTCAACCACCGGTCGGGACTCCTCGGGGTCTCGGGCATTTCTTCTGACTTCCGCCAAGTGGAGGCGGCGGCAAGGGAGGGGAATGACCGAGCCGGCCTGGCTATCGAGATGTACGCCGGAGGGGTCCGAGCAGCCGTGGGTGCCATGGCTGTCATCATGGGCGGCGTCGAGGTTCTTGCCTTTACCGCTGGCGTTGGCGAACACTCGGCAAGCCTTCGTGCCGCTGTTTGCGATGGCCTGGAGTGCCTGGGGCTGCGACTCGACCACCAACGGAACGCAGCCAACCGGCCCGACACCGACATCGCTACGGCCGACTCACCAAGTCGCATTCTGGTGATCCACACCCGCGAAGAGTTGATGATTGCCCGTGAGACTTACCGCATCGCTTTCAACGCGAGGTGCGACGCGACGATTTGACATATTCGTGGAAGCCGCCGGAGACGGCTGGGTTACGGCCAAAAATACCTCTCAAGGAGAATGAGGCATCGTACTCCGTAGTATAATGCAGCCGGTAGCGCATTGCGCTCAGTGGACACTCGCGTGAGCCTGACCGCCAAGCCCTTCATCGGCACAAAGACCAAGATCGTTGCGACCGTCGGTCCGGCCAGTGAAACGACTGAGCGATTGGCTCAACTCGTCGAGGCCGGCGTGGCCGTGTTCCGACTCAACATGGCCCACGGCCGGCGTGACTGGCATGAAGCCGTCCTCGGACGGATTCGTCGGGTCAGCGAGGATCTCGATCGCCCGCTGGCCATTCTGATTGACCTGGGCGGGCCGAAAATTCGGCTGGGGCCGATCGCCGGCGGGAGCGTGAATTGCGAGATCGGCCACCGGTTCCGCTTCGTCGTCGACCCGGCGGCGGCGCGCGGGCCAAATGACCTGACGTCGAGCCACCGCGCGCTGGTCCAACAGTTGGAGATCGGGGACGCGGTGTTGTTGGTCGACGGCCTGGTCTCGATGCGGGTCGAAGAGAAGCAGGAAGGCGCCGTCGTCTGCCGTGTCGTCCAGCCCGGCGAGATTCGCTCGGGCGCCGGCATCAATGTGCCAGGCGTCCGGTTGCCGGGTGGAGCGCTCACCGGGAAGGACTATGGCGACGTGCGCTGGGCGGCCGGGCACTCCGTCGATTTCTTCGGGCTCAGCTTCGTCCGTCGCCCGGAGGACGTGCGCGAGTTGCGTGACGAACTTCGGCGCCTCGACTCCGACGTTGGGATCGTCGCAAAGATCGAGCGGGCCGAGGCGGTCGAGGCCCTGGACGGGATCATCCGCGAGGCCGACGCCGTCATGGTGGCGCGCGGGGACCTCGGCGTTGAGATCGACATCGCGCGGATCGCCGGAGTGCAGAAGCAGATCATCCGGCGATGCCGGCAGGCGCGAGTCCCTGTCATCACCGCGACACAGATGCTCGAGAGCATGCGGTCGAATCGGCTGCCCACTCGTGCGGAGGCCACTGACGTGGCGAACGCTATCCTCGACGGTTCCGACGCCCTCATGCTCTCTGCTGAGACCGCGATCGGCCGCTATCCGGTGGAGGCCGTAGCGATGATGGGATCCATCGCGCGCGAAACGGAGCCGCTGCTCGCGCCGTGGCTCGGCTCAGGGCCAGACGTTCACTCGCCCCAGACTGGATCGTCGATCATCGACGGCATTGTCGAGGCGACGAGCCGTCTTGCGGAAGAGATCCAGGCCACGCTTGTGCTCGTGGCCACCCTGGACGGTCACACCGCCCTGTTGCTGTCGAAGCAACGGCGCCGCACCCCGGTTCTGGGCATCAGTCATCACGACGCCACTGTTCGTCGCATGAGTCTGTACTGGGGCGTGACCCCGCTCCACTTTCCGGAAGCCCGCGACAGCGGCGAACTGCTGAGGCGCGTGGTCAAATGGGCTCACGAACGGGACCTGCTTCACCCCGGAGACCGGGTCGTGCTCATCGCGAGTACCCATTGGACCGCCACCGGACACAACATGATCGTGGTCGATGAGGTGACATAGGGCATAGGGAAGCTACAGAAACAAGGAGGGAAGACCGATGACGCCACAGGAACCGGAAATCCTGAAGGATCGCGGGCGAGATCTCGAGGACGAATTCTTTCGCCGCGAGGACCAGCGGCTGATCGAGCGGCTGAACGAGCTGAAGGCCGCCGAGATGACCCGGGAGGCCCTCGCCAAGGCCTCGGGCATTACCAAGACTGCGGTTCTCGACAGGTTGATGGCGTTGGGGATCAGGGCAGAGACGGTCACTGCGCTGTTCATGGTCCCGCTCGTCGAGGTGGCATGGGCCGATGGCACACTTGATGCCAAGGAGCGCCGCGCGATCCTTGACCGTACGGGCGACTCGGGAGTCTCCCGCGGATCCGCCGAGTACGCCTTGCTTGAGGCCTGGCTCGATCGCCGACCTGATCCCAAGCTCCTCACCGCATGGACGCACCTGGTGCAGGGGTTATGCGAGCAACTCGGGCCTGATGGAGCGGCTCGCCTTAAGACAGGCTTGTTGGAACGAGCGCGCGCGGTGGCCGGCGCGAGCGGCGGCGTGCTCGGCATAGGTTCAAAGGTTTCGAATGCCGAGGCCGCTATCCTGGCGCAGCTCGAAGCCGCCTTTGCCCCTGCCCCTGGGTCGTGACCGAGCGCAGTTCTAGTGGCGAATCGGTCCTTTCAAGCGATCTCGGTCAGCCCGAAAGGTTTCAGCTGAGTCTCCTTCTCAGGCGGGGAGTCGACGCGTAGGAAAAGGGAGCGTTTCTATGCCAAATGCCATCAGGGATCCCGTATGCGGAATGTCGGTTAGCGCCGAGGAAGGTCTTGTAACCTTCTATCAAGGACAGGCCTTTTATTTCTGCTCTGATTTCTGTAAGCAGACCTTCCTGGCCGATCCCGAAAAGTATCTCGGAGCAGTTCCAACTCCCACCCCAGGCGAGGTCGATGCCACCCGACGCATTGCCTACTTCTCGATGGAGGTGGCCGTGGATCCCCGTATGCCGACTTACAGCGGCGGCTTAGGAGTGCTGGCGGGGGACACCCTGAGGTCCTGCGCCGATCTCACGATCCCGATTGTGGCCGTGAGCCTCCTCTATGCGAAGGGGTATTTCGATCAGACACTGGACGAATGGGGCAACCAGCAGGAACTCCCGGTCGGATGGGAGCCTTCCCGTTTTGTGCGCCTGCTTCCGGTCACGGTGCGGGTCCCCATTGAAAACCGGTCCGTGGTCGTCAGGGCCTGGCAGTATGATATTACAGGTTATACCGGATATTCGGT
>NSJM01000150.1 GCA_002634395.1 Candidatus Methylomirabilis sp. | reverse complement strand
CACGGCGAGTACACCGATACCCTCAAGGTTATCAAGGAACCGAAAGATGGGCGCTGAGGGCAAGGTGAAGATCGCTCTCGCGCCATCCTCCTGCGACTACGAGGTTTCGCACGGCGGCATCTTCACCGTAAGCGCCCTGAGGCGAGTCGGCGTCAGCTCGCTCCTCAACGTCCAGGCCGGATCGGCATACTGATCCCTCTTTTTCATCAGCAGCCATTCCTGTCCGGTCTCGCCCCTGGCGAACCGGGCCAGCGTATAGGCCCCCTTCAGCTTTCGCCCCTTGAGAATGAAGGCGAATTTCCCTTCTTCGAGCTGAACCTCCGGTGAGGTCGACTCGATCGTCTCGTATGTGCCCTCGTCCCAGACCACTACCGGTCCGGCGCCGTAGCGGCCTTCCGGAATGATCCCTTCAAAGTCGATATAGTCCACCGGATGGTCGGTAACCATCACGGCCAGCCGCTTGTCGGCAGGATTCATGGAAGGACCCTTGGGAACCGCCCACGATCTGAGGACTCCTCCCATCTCAAGCCGGAAATCGTAATGCAGGCGCGTCGCTCTGTGCTCGTGGACGACGAATCGCTGAATTGCCTTGGCGGCAGGCGTCAACATCTTTCTGGTCCTTTGCTGTGATTGGAGAGGCCTGATTATGTCATATCCAACGCGACATGCGCAAATGCCATCCGACAACCGGAATCGCTTGCCGAGGCCGGGTCTGCGTAGTAGAGTACGGCTGCGAAGGCGACACCCAGTATACGGAGTGAATCGACGGAGATGACATCTGACATCCTTGCCGATAGATGCCGTAGCGAACGGTCTCTATTGGGGGCGCTCTGCCAACGGGTCATCGCCTGCCGGCAATGTCCGAGGCTGGTGCAACATCGGGAGCGAACGGCTCAAGAAAAGGTCCGGCGCTACCGCGATTGTGAGTATTGGGGGCGGCCGGTTCCAGGTTTTGGTGATCCGGACGCCAGACTGCTGGTGGTTGGGCTGGCACCGGCGGCGCACGGCGGCAACCGGACCGGCCGGATCTTTACGGGAGACCGGAGTGGCGACTTCCTGTACCGGGCGCTCCACCGGGCGGGGTTTGCCAACCAGCCGACCTCGATCGACCGTGACGACGGTCTTCGGCTCTCAAATTGCTACATTACGGCGGCGGTTCGATGTGCACCGCCGGACAATAAGCCGACCGTAGCCGAGTTGAAGCGCTGTCGCTCGTTTCTTTTGGAAGAACTGTCGCTGCTTCGGCAGGTCCTGGTGATCGTCGCTCTGGGCCAGGTCGCGTTCCGGGCCTGCCTGAATGTCCTGAAGGCCCGCGGTGTCCCGGTTCCGACCCCCTTGCCACGCTTCGGACATGGGGAGGTCACGGCCTTTCCGAAGGATCTCGTGATGGTCGCTTCGTATCACCCCAGCCAACAGAATACCCAGACCGGCCGCCTGACCGAGGCGATGTTCCGGCAGGTTTTTGATCTGGCAAAGCGCTATTTGGATGCAAGCCCTGGCCAACTGAACGACAGGGTAACGACACAGCGAAGATAGTGACAACCGAATTGAGCTCTCGGCGAGGGATCCTGTTGGATTTTGACCATACCCTGTTTGATACCGATCGTTTCTTCTGGATTGATCTAAAGGCCGCCTTCGCTCGATTCGGCGTCTCCGACGACGCCTGGGAGAAGAGCTATGAGACGATCTGGCCATCCGGGTATTCGCTGGCCAAGCATGTAGAGGCGCTCAGCAGGCTGGGCGCTATCGCATCCGCCTCCGTGGCCTCTGCAATGCACGCGACCCTCGAACGTACCTTTTCCGACCTGCGTCCGTACCTGTTCCCAGATGTTGTCGAGTTTCTGAATGCGGCGCGTCATCGAGCGTTCGATCTGATCTTACTCTCCTTCGGTGACCCGACTTGGCAGAGCTATAAGGTGCAGGCCTCCGGGCTTACCCCGTACTTTACGCAGATCGTGTATACGCCACACGAAAAAGGGAAAGCAGAAATGCTCGATACACTGGCTCCAGCCTATACCGAGCTTCATGCCATCGATAACAATCCGGCCGACCTTGATACGATGAAGGCATCTACCCCTCGACTGCAGACCTATCTGATCTATCGCGTGGAGCCGTCTGTCCTTGATGCTGATCGCTTTCGCGAGGCCGCCAGGTATCTCACAATTCCATCTCGCTTACCGCACCGGCAATGCCGGAGTCTGAATGAGGTATTGCTTCCATGACCGAACTGATCGTCGCCAGGGCGCCGACGCGGATCGACTTCGCCGGCGGCACACTCGATATTCCCCCACTTTACCTCTTTCACCAGCCCGCCTTCACCGTCAACGTCGCGATCGACCTTGTCGCCGAGGTTACCGTGACGCGGCGTCCGGGGCGCGCAATCCGACTGGAGGCGTTCGATCAAGGGCGGCAAGTGGCGTGGCCGTCGCGCGCAGCGATCTCCTGGACGCGTGCTCCATTTCTGGAGATGCTGGCCAGGCTGATCCAGTCACTCGCGCCTGATGGCGGCCTGGATGTCCGAACCAACTGTCAGGCGCCGGCAGGCGCCGGGACCGGCGGCTCTTCGGCGCTGGCGGTGGCAACGG
>NSJM01000065.1 GCA_002634395.1 Candidatus Methylomirabilis sp. | reverse complement strand
ACCGGTTTTTGGAACAGGTGGCGGACGAGCAGGGAGCCGGCAGAATCGCCGTCGGTCATCACCGTGACGATCAGGCGGAGACCGTCCTGATGAACCTGCTCCGGGGGTCAGGGGTGAGGGGGCTTGGAGGGATTCCGCCCGTGAGAGGTCGGATCGTCCGCCCGTTGATCGACTGCTCACGGGAGGAGATCGAGCGGTATGCGCGACAGGAAGGAATCCCCTATGTCGAAGACTCCTCCAACCAAGTTCTTTCGTATAGCCGGAATCGGATTCGCCTGGAACTCCTGCCGGAGTTGGCGAAGCGGTATAACCCCCGCGTTGCCCATAGCCTGGCGAATGCAGCCACGATTCTTCAATCGGAGGATGTCCTGCTGAACGAGATGGCCGAGAAAGAACTTCGTACTGTCCTCATGTCGCGATCGCGCGAGGAGTTGGTGTTGTCTATTCCCCGCATGGCGACCCTTCCCATCGCCTTGAGATGGCGGATCATCCGGCGATCCGCCGAATATCTGCGAGAGGGTCGCCCAGGCCTGACCTTTCAACAGACGTTGGCCATCGATCAACTCTTGCTGACCGAGGGCAAGCAGAGCATTATTCAAGCGCCGGGTGTGTTGCGCGCGAGAAGAGTAGGCGACAGTATCATTCTTTCGGTGGGGGAGGTCAACGTGAGGGGCCGCATTTCAGCTTCGCCCCTCGCGGTTCCGGGCTTCACGGCCATTCCGGAATCGCCGCTTAGTCTTCGAAGCGATCTCCTGGAGGAGTGGGCGATGGACGAACTCGCCCCGGATCCCTGGACCGCTCTCCTTGATGCCGATCGCGCCGGACGGGACTTGCACGTGAGATGCTGGGAGCCCGGTGATCGGTTCATCCCACTGGGGATGGATGGCCGGAAAAAGCTTCAGGACTTTTTTGTGGACGCAAAGGTACCGCGCGATACACGCGAGCGCGTCCCGTTAGTCGTGTCAGATGGCCAAATCGCATGGGTTGTGGGCCTTCGGGTGGACGAACGGTTCAAGGTGACCGATTCGACGAGGCGCGTTCTTCGGGTGCGTGCAGCCGCCACAGGTGAACATGAGAGGTAATTCATCGATAGCGCCCTCATTGACGTGAGATAGGAGAGATAAGCGTCTTCAAGCTGTTTGGCTTGGCCGGGCAGAGGCCTTCTATTGCCTCGAAAGTCTCCCGTATCATTGCGAGGCGACGCCGAAGCGATCTGACCTGAAGAATCACTCCGAGGGAACCGAAGGAATCTTGGCCAACGAGATTGCTTCGCCTGCGGCTCGTAACGACGCTCCGTGTCGGATTGCCTCGCTCCCTTTGGTCGCTCGCAATGACGGAGGGGGACGCTCATGCCTATAGGCGCGTCACTGGCACATGAGATATCGGTTAAAAAGGCGGTCCATGGGTATTTTGCATTGAAGACGTACAAGTGATTTGATATAGTAAGTTACGAAAATAAAAGATCACATATATTGACTTGCCGGACGAGGAAAAAGGAATGATTGCAGGAGGGAAGAGGTTGAACCCGTTTTTTAAGAATCTAGCCCTGTGGCTTGTTATCGGATTAATCATGGTGCTGGTCTTCAATATCTTCAGTCAGAACCAGCCGCAGGAAAAGGAGATGATCTTCAGCGACTTTATGACCAAAGTGACGAAGGGTGAAGTCACGGAGGTCGTCGTAAGGGGCGCAGACATTAAAGGGAAGCTCACCAATGGCGAGATCTTTCGGACGTATGCCCCTGACGACAAGGATATGATTTCAGAGCTGCGACAAAAAGGGGTTCGAATCAGCGCGAAACCGGTCGACGGGAATCCCTGGTATGTCAATATGCTGCTGTCGTGGCTTCCGATGTTGCTGTTTATCGGGGTATGGGTCTTCTTCATGCGTCAGATGCAAGGCGGGGGCGCGAAGGCCCTCTCATTCGGCAAGAGTCGGGCGCGCCTGCTGTCCGACAAGCAAAGCAAGGTGACCTTTGCCGACGTCGCGGGCGCGGATGAAGCAAAAGAGGAGCTGCAGGAGATTATTGAATTCCTGAAAGACCCACCGAAGTTTCAAAAGCTTGGCGGGAGAATCCCCAAGGGCGTGTTACTCATGGGCCCTCCCGGCACGGGGAAGACGCTGCTCGCGCGGGCGATCGCCGGCGAGGCGAATGCTCCCTTTTTCAGCATCTCGGGTTCGGACTTTGTAGAGATGTTTGTCGGCGTCGGCGCCTCGCGCGTGCGGGATCTGTTTGAGCAAGGCAAGAAGCATGCCCCGTGTATCATCTTTATGGACGAGATCGACGCCGTAGGCAGGCATCGGGGTGCAGGCCTCGGTGGCGGTCACGACGAGCGGGAGCAGACCCTGAATCAGCTCCTGGTCGAGATGGACGGCTTTGAGTCGAACGACGGGGTGATCCTGGTCGCAGCGACCAACCGCCCCGATGTCCTCGACCCTGCGCTACTTCGGCCCGGACGATTCGATCGCCAGGTCGTGGTGGCAAGACCTGACCTCAGGGGTCGCGAGGGGATCTTGCGCGTTCACACGAAAAAGATTCCGCTTGATGTCGATGTCGATCTCATGCTGCTGGCGCGTGGGACCCCAGGCTTTTCCGGGGCTGATCTGGCCAACCTCGTCAATGAGGCAGCCCTGTTGGCCGCCAGGAAAAACAAAAAAACCGTCTGCATGACGGACTTCGAGCATTCCAAGGATAAAGTGCTGATGGGTGTCGAGCGGAAGAGTATTGTCATCAGCGAGGAGGAACGAAAGCTCACCGCTTTTCATGAGGCCGGGCACACCCTGGTGGCGAAGGTTCTCCCGGGAACCGATCCGATTCACAAGGTGACGATCATCCCGCGGGGCAGAGCGCTTGGTATGACCCAACAGTTGCCCATCGGCGAGAAACATAATTACGCGAAGGAGTACCTGTTTAACGAGATCGCCATTATGATGGGCGGACGTGTTGCGGAAGAGTTGGTCTTCGGTCAGATTACCACCGGGGCAGGGAACGACATCGAGCGGGCCACTGATCTGGCCCGGAAGATGGTGTGCGAATGGGGTATGAGCGAGAAGCTGGGGCCTCTCACATTCGGTAAGCGTGAAGAGATGATCTTTTTGGGTCGGGAGATAGCCCAGCATCAGGATTATAGCGAACAGACGGCGGTGGAGATCGATCGAGAAGTCAAGCAGATCGTCATGACGAACTACGATAAGGCCAAGACGCTGATCATTGAGCGAATCGGTATTCTGCACGCCTTGGCCAATGCTTTGCTGGAAACCGAGGTGCTTGATGGTTTTCAGATTGATGCTATCGTGAACGGGGCTGCCGCCCCGGTTGCGGCGCCCGCCTGAGGCATAGTCCTCCGCCTCTTGACCGAAGGTTACAAGCGAGGACGCCTGGGACTCCTCTCTCTGTCGCCTCGCCCACACTGTTTACGTCTGCTTTCTTTGCCGGCTTTTTGTTCGAATCAATAACGCTATAAACGCCATAGACACAATGAACGCAATAACGCCATTACGCTTTCGTTGTAAGGACCGCATGCTGGATGTTCAGGAAAAGACCTGGATTGTGGGGGTGCTGAACATCACCCCCGATTCCTTTTCCGATGGCGGCCGCTTCCTCGATCCCGGGTTGGCTATCGATCAGGCAAAGCGGATGGTGGAGGAGGGGGCCGATATCCTGGAGTTGGGCGGTGAGTCTACCCGTCCAGGCGCTGTTCCTGTTTCGGTGGACGAGGAACTTCGGCGGATCATTCCGGTTCTACGCGACCTGCGGTCCAAGCTTGTGATTCCGTTGGCGGTGGATACGTACAAATCGGACGTGGCACGGGTTGTCCTGGAGGAAGGGGCAGAGATCATTAACGATATCTACGGGGTTCGAGAAGAGGGCCGGCTGGCAGCGGTGGTAGCAGAGAAGCAGGCCGGTCTCGTCATCATGCACATGAAGGGGACCCCTCAGGATATGCAAATCGAACCGCGGTACAACGATGTCGTCGGCGAGGTCTCGGCCTTCCTGGCGGATCGCATCGCCTTTGCCGAACGTATGGGCGTTCATTCTCAGTCAATCATTGTCGATCCTGGACTGGGCTTTGGGAAGCGGTCGCAGGACAATCTCACCCTACTCCGACACCTGGAGAAGTTTCATCGTCTCGAGAAGCCGATTATGGTCGGTCCATCGCGCAAGTCGCTTGTCGGCAACGTGCTGAATCTGCCGGTCGAGCAACGCCAATACGGTACGGCGGCCTGTATCGCAACGGCGGTGCTGCAGGGAGCGGCCTTTGTCCGGGTCCATGATGTCCGATCCTGTGCGCATCTCGTCAGAATGCTGGACGCGATCAAGAGGGCATAGCGACCATGTGGACCACAATCGCCCAATTTACGTGGATTGACGTCGTGGACGTGCTGATCGTGACGTTCGCGGTCTACCAGCTTTTCCTGATGTTCAAGGGGACGCGGGCGCTGCAAATGATTCTGGGCCTCGCGCTTGTCTACCTTGCATCCCGAATTGCCCTGAAGGGCGGTCTGTTGACCGTGAACTGGGTCCTGCAGAATCTGCTGAGTGTCTGGTTTCTCCTGATTATTATTCTTTTTCAGCCGGAGCTCCGGCGGGCCCTCGCCACCTTCGGCATTCGTTCGCGTCTGCTTCGCGCCTTTGCCAACCAGGAAGAGGCTCATATGATTGACGAAATTGTTCAATCTGCAGCCTCCTTGGCCGCAAAAAAGATCGGCGCGATTATCGCGTTGGAGCGAGAGACGAAGCTTTCCGACTACGTCGATTCCGGCGTGCCTCTCGACGCGCGGATATCGAGGCGGTTATTAGAATCGATCTTTTGCTCCGGTTCGCCGCTCCACGATGGGGCAGTCGTGATCCAGGGCGGGCGCGTGGCTGCCGCCTCCTGCTTATTGCCTTTGACGCTTACCAGCGACGTCAGCGAGGAGCTTGGAACGCGCCATCGCGCAGCCATAGGGCTGACAGAGGAAACAGACGCCATCGTCATTGTCGTGTCGGAGGAGATGGGTCGCGTGTCTCTGGTTCGGGCGGGGGTCATCACGAAGGGTCTTGATGCTCAGATGCTGCGTCGTCTGCTCGGGGAGCTCTTGGAGCCGCCTCGTGGGAGCGGCTCAGACGCGAAGCCGAGG
Source organism: Candidatus Methylomirabilis sp. (assembly GCA_002634395.1). GTDB lineage: Bacteria > Methylomirabilota > Methylomirabilia > Methylomirabilales > Methylomirabilaceae > Methylomirabilis > Methylomirabilis tolerans. The sequence continues at coordinate 11,836 of NSJM01000065.1, read as the reverse complement.
GAAGTTGCAACTCCCTCAGCGATCAGCGGTTAGATATCCCTGGTCTATTTGGTCTATCTTGTTTATCTGGTCTGTTTGGTCCAGTTCGAGGGATCCGCATTTGAGGGCTGGCGGCTGATCGCTGAATGCTTGTGAGAGGATTATGTCCAGAGGACTCTTTGATAATCTCGGTCTCAAGCTCGCCTCTTTGGGTCTTGCATTTGCGCTCTGGATAGTGGTGGCAGGAGAGCAACGGGATGAACGGACACTGAATGTCCCGCTTACAATTGCACAGCTTCCGAAAGACACGACCCTCCTCAATGTCCCGGGAGACTTCGTGACAGTCCAGTTGCGTGGTCCGAAAAGTCTGATCTCGGGCCTGTCACCCAATGAGGTAGACGTGGATCTGGATCTCTCCACCCTGAAAGAAGGGGAGAACCTCGTGGCTGTGAAGTCCGACCAGGTTGACGTCCCTCGCGGAGTAGAAGTCATTCAGGTCTCGCCGAAATGGGTTCGTCTGGTTCTGGAATCGGTGACAGAGCGTGCGGTACGTGTGGCGGCTCGCGTGGAGGGGAATCCAGCCGCGGGACACTATTTCAAGCGGGCCTCGGCACACCCTGATCGTGTCCGGCTGATCGGACCGAAAAGTGAAGTCAATCGCATGGATAAGGTCTATACCTCGACGATCAGCATTGAAGGGCGATCTCGTGACTTTGGTATCCGGACCTCTCTCGAGCCTCTCGGGAAATTAGTCAAAGTGGAAGGGGCCGCCCGCATCCAGGTGTCTGTTGAGATCAGGGCTAATCCCAGGCCCTCGTCTTCGTAAAGTCACCGCGAGAGCGAGATGCATTGAGAAGAAAGGGGTGGTTGTGAGAAAACTATTCGGTACCGACGGGATCCGGGGTGTAGCCAATAAGGAGCCGATGACCCCGGAGACCATGGTCAAGGTGGGACGTGCAACGGCCCACCTCTTACGGGGGGCAAGCGAACGGCCCGCGATTGTTATCGGAAAGGACACGCGCCTGACCGGCTATATGCTGGAGACGGCGCTGACGGCAGGCATTACCTCGATGGGTGTGGACGTGCTGCTGGTCGGCCCGCTTCCGACGCCGGGGATTGCTTTTATTACGCGAAGTCTTCGGGCCGATGCCGGGGTGGTGATCTCGGCCTCTCATAACCCGTATGATGATAACGGCATCAAGTTCTTTTCCCGCGACGGTTTGAAGCTGCCGGATGCGATGGAGCAACGGATCGAGGAACTCATCTCCAATGGAGAGATCGATGGGATCAGGGCGGCGCCCCGTGAGATCGGCAAGGCCTACCGGGTGGGTGATGCCGTCGGCCGCTATATCGAATTTGCGAAAAATACTCTTCCCAAGGGAACGACACTGAAGGGGATGCGGGTCGTGGTCGATTGCGCCAACGGCGCGGCCTACAAGGTCTCGCCTGCAGTCCTTAAAGAGCTGAATGCCGAGGTAGTATCGCTGAATGTTCAGCCCGACGGCACCAATATCAATAAGGGGTGCGGCTCGCTGCATCCGGAAGGGTTGCAGCGAGCGGTGAGCAGACACAAGGCACACCTCGGCGTTGCCCATGACGGGGATGCGGACCGGGTCCTGCTTGTGGATGAACAGGGTGAGCTGGTGGATGGCGATCATCTCCTTGCCCTCTGCGCCATCGATCTGAAGCGGGAAGGTCGTTTACACCGAGACACTATCGTCGCAACCGTGATGAGCAATATCGGCTTGGATATCGCGATGCGGGAGGCGGGAATCACGGTTGTGAGAACCGCGGTGGGCGATCGGTATGTTCTGGAGGAGATGCTGGCGAAGCGCTACGCACTGGGGGGCGAACAGTCCGGGCATATTATCTTTCTGGAACACCACACTACCGGAGACGGGATTGTGACCGCCCTGCAGGTACTGGCAACCATGCAGCGATGTGGAAAACCGCTGTCTGAGCTGAAGACGTGCATGCGCTCGTATCCCCAGGTATTGATCAATGCGTCGATAAAACGCAGAGCTGTCATTGAGGAGCTTCCACGAGTGCAGGAGGCGATTCGATCGGCGGAGGCGAGTCTGGGAGGTAAAGGACGGGTTCTGGTGCGCGTATCCGGCACGGAGCCGGTGGTCCGTGTGATGATAGAAGGCGAAGAGCCGGCGAAAGTCGAGCGACTGGCCAGAGACATCGCGTTGGTGATCGAAAAAGAACTAGGGTAAAGGCTAGTTCAACGTTCAAGGTTCAAGGTTCAGGAATGGTTCAAGGTTCAAGATTCAACGTGCGAAGTTCAACGTTCAAGGTTCAAGGTTCAACGTGCAACGTGCAAGGTTCAGGAATGGTTCAAGGTTCAAGGTTCAACGTGCAACGTGCAAGGTTCAGGAATGGTTCAAGGTTCAAGGTTCAGGAATGGTTCAACGTGCAAGGTTCAAGGTTCAACGTTCAACGTGCGAAGTTCAACGTTCAAGGTTCAACGTTCAACGTTCAAGGGTAAAGGGTAAAGATATTACTCGGAGCATAACATAGCTTGTCTCCCCCTTTAGCAAAGGGGGGTAAGGGGGGTTTTGAACGATCGGGAAAACCCCCTCAGTCCCCCTTTTTCAAGGGGGAAGTTGCTGGAGATGTTGTGCAAGGGTGCAATCTGGTTAATACTCCCCGTAATAAGTTCAAGGTTCAAGGTTTAAGGGGTGAGCGATGATTAGGTTGTGTGTGAACGTCGATCATATTGCGACGATCAGACAGGCGAGACGGGCGCAGGAGCCTGATCCGGTCCAGGCGGCCATGCTGGTCGAACTGGCCGGCGCGTCCGGGATCACCGTACACCTACGAGAGGACCGTCGGCATGCCCAGGATCGGGATGTCGAGCTCCTTCGGCGACTGGTGAAGACGAAGTTGAACCTGGAGATGGCTGCTACGGAAGAGATGATCGGGATCGCGCTGGCCGTCAAGCCGGAGATGGCGACGCTTGTCCCGGAGCGACGCGAGGAGCTCACCACTGAAGGAGGACTGGACGTTCACGGTCACGTTGATGAGATGGGTCGGATCGTGCGCCGTTTGCGAGAGGGCGGCATTGCCGTAAGTCTCTTTATCGATCCGGAACACGATCAGTTGGCCGCGGCTGCGCGCGCCGGCGCCGACTTCGTTGAGCTTCACACCGGATCGTATGGAGAGGCGAGGGAGCAGAAGGCGCAACAGGCCGAATTGGCCCGCCTTATTCAGTCGGCGACAACGGGGAGAACGTTGGGCCTTCGGATCAATGCCGGGCATGGCCTGGACTATCGCAATGTCGGGCCGGTAGCAGCCATTCCAGAGGTAGAGGAGCTGAGCATCGGCCACAGCATTGTCGCCAGGGCTGTTCTTGTAGGCCTGGAGCAGGCGGTTCGCGAGATGCTCGCGGCGATGGGGACAGGGCATTGAACGTAGGCTTCCTGTCTCACCCCTACACCCTCCACCCCATACCCCATACCCTGTCCTCTGGCGAGGAACGGCGATGGTAATCGGGATCGGGATTGATGCTGTGCAGGTCGGACGATTCGAGCGAGCCGTGGCGCGCTATGGTGATCGCCTGCTCGATCGCCTTTTCACGGCGACGGAACTGGGGCGCTTGAGAAGCTACCGATCGCCTGGGCGGCACCTCGCGGCCCGTTTTGCGGCAAAGGAGGCGGCCTTCAAGGCGCTTCGCACCGGATGGGGGCAGGGAGTGGGATGGCAGGATGTGCAGGTCGTGGGCGGCGGGCGTGAGGCATCCGGCCTGGTTCTTTCCGGCCGCGCCCGTGACGTTGCGGCCCACCTTGGGATTACGCAGATGCTGGTCAGTCTCACGCACGATGGCGACTATGCGATGGCCTGCGTTGTGGCCACCGACGGCAATTAGCGTCTTGCGTACGGCGTCTATTGCGTCTATTGCGAACGACGCGATAGACCCATAGGAGGGGACGATGGCCGTGAGCGTGGTGACAGCGGGTCAGATGCGGGAGCTTGATCGACGGGCGACGGAGGAGTACGGTATCCCATCGCTGTTGCTGATGGAGAATGCCGGATTGCAGGCGGTCCTCGAGCTGGAGCGCGCGTTCCCGCATTTGACGCGAGGTCGTATCGCCGTGGTCTGTGGCAAGGGTAATAACGGCGGTGATGGGTTTGTTGTGGCGCGGCATCTCTGTAATCGCGGAACTGCGGTTGAAGTATTTCTGCTGGCCCGGCAGACGGAGATTCAGGGGGATGCCAGGACGAATCTGGAGATTATTCGACACGTAGGCGTGCCGATCCATGAGATGACGACCAGCCAGACGCTGGAGGCGAGCCGGATGGCGATTGAACGAGCCGACATCGTTGTGGACGCTATCCTGGGAACCGGGACGACCGGGCCGGCGAAAGGCATCTTCGGCGAAGCCATCGAACTGCTCAACCGGTCCGGCAGGCCGATTGTGGCCCTCGACATTCCCTCCGGCCTGCACAGTGATGAAGGGGTCATTCCCGGACCGAGCATCAACGCGGCGCTTACCGTCACCTTTGGTCTGCCGAAGCGGGGTCTCATCCTCTATCCGGCGGCCGCTTGCGCCGGTCGGGTCGTGACGGTGGATATCGGCCTGCCAAGGCCACTGCTCACCGATTCGCTTCTCGATGTCTCGCTTGTGCAGGCTGAGGATCTGGTGAGCGTGCTGCCGCCGCGTGACCCGAATGCCCATAAGGGGACCTATGGTCATGCCCTGGTCCTGGCCGGCTCGCCAGGCAAGACCGGAGCAGCGGCGATGTGCGCGCTCTCGGCCCTTCGAATCGGCGCAGGGTTGGTGACGCTCGCGTTGCCGGAGAGTTTGAACGACGCCATGGAGGCCAAGCTGACGGAAGTGATGACCGAGCCGCTCCATGAGACGAGGGAGCGTACGGTTGCTCACGCCGCTTTGGAGAGGGTCTTGGATCTGATGCAGGGCAAACGGGTTATTGCGATCGGTCCCGGCCTGTCGATCCATCCAGAAACCGCCGAGCTGGTCCGGGCAGTCGTGAAGACCGTCAAGGCGCAGATTGTAGTGGATGCCGATGGAATCAATGCGCTTGGACCGAACCTGGAAACGCTGCGCGATGTTGCGCTCCCGCCGATCCTCACCCCTCACCCCGGAGAACTCGCCCGTCTGCTCGGCATCGATCGGGATGAGGTGGTCCGGCATCGGATTCCGATTGCGCAAAAGGTCGCAGCGAGTTTTGGCGTTTATCTGGTGTTGAAGGGCGCCCGTACCCTGATTGCGAATCCGGAAGGGCAGGTGGCGATCAATATGACGGGGAACGCGGGGATGGCCACGGGCGGGACCGGTGACGTGCTGACCGGTCTGATTGCCGGTCTCGTCGCCCAAGGCGTGAGCGCCGACCTTGCGGCTAAGGCCGCGGTCTACCTGCATGGCCTGTCCGGGGATCTTGCGGCCGAGGCGGTCGGCCAGGAGGCGATGGTCGCCTCCGATCTGATGGCACAGATCCCGGAAGCTATTCGACAACTGAAGTCTCAGGCTTCTCTTCTCTCCTGCGCCAAATCCCCCCACTCCCTCCTTGGTAAAGGGAGGCACGGGGAGATTGTCGGAAGAGGGTGACCGTGAGCCTGTATCACTCCGCCTCACCTGAGCAGACGCGCGCGCTGGGGGAGGCGGTGGGTAGACTTGCGGGTGCGGGCGACGTCATTAGCCTCACCGGTGAGCTCGGAACCGGGAAAACCCTCTTCGTCGGGGGACTAGCCCGAGGACTTGGCGTAGATCCGGCGACGTACGTGAGCAGTCCGACCTTCACAATCATGCACCGATATAGCGGTCGCCTTCCCCTCTACCATATCGACCTATACCGTATCGAGACCCCTGAGGCCTTTGTAAGTCTGGGTCTGGATGAGTATTTGGCAGGGGATGGTGTGACCGCGATCGAGTGGGCCGAGCATGGCTACGGGTATTTGCCGAAGGAGATGCTGACGTTCAGACTTCAGCATACCGGATCGGAGACGCGGACGATCGAGATCGCTCCGGTCGGTGATCGATACCTGAAGTTGGTCCAGGCACTGACAGACGATTTCCTTACAGCTTCTGGTTGTCTGGAGGCGAAAGCGTGACATTACCTCGAAAGTCCTCCGTCCACGTTATTGCGAGGGAAAGCCGAATCAATCTCACAGTCGTTCAGGACAACTACGGTGAGATCGCCACGCCTGCCTGTGCGTGCCTGCCTGTGCCGTATTCGACACGGCAGACAGGTCCGCACGCAGACAGGCTCCCGTTGGTCGCTCGCAATGACGACCCGTTGAGTTGCAGTGTCTTGTCAGGAATGTTCATATCCATTGGCGTGCCGCCGGTCGCCTGGTTGTTGTCGAGAACTGATGGCTGATTGTTGAATGAATCGCCGTCAGGTGGTGGCCTGGACCCTGTACGATTTTGCGAACTCATCCTTTGCTGCGGTTATCGCGGCGACCATCTACGCGACCTACTATGCCCAGGCTGTCGTCGGCAATACCCGCGGAGAGGGTGATCTGTGGTGGGGACGACTGATCTCCACTTCCATGGCTATTGTGGCGCTGACCTCCCCTATCCTGGGGGGTGTTGCTGATCGGGCCGGGATCCGCAAGCGACTCTTCTTTGCCACTACCTACCTGAGCGTCGGCGCCACTGCCTTCATGGCGACTGTGGAGCAGGGGATGGTTCTCCGGGGATTTGTGCTGGGCGTCCTCGGTATGGTGGGATTTGAAGGGGCGATGGTCTTCTATAACGCGTATCTCCCGGACATTGCCTCGCGACAGTGGCAGGGGCGCATTTCGGCCTACGGTTTTGCGGTCGGCTACGCCGGGTCGATTACGGCCCTGCTCGTCGCCCTCCCATTCGCGAGGGTGGGAGCCATCGGCTGGTGCTTCCTCTCCACGGCGGCGTTCTTCGGGCTTTTCGCCCTCCCGTCCTTCCTGATCCTTCCAGCGGACCGGCCTGGCCGGGTTGGGGTTATTGAAGCGGTCTGCGAAAGCGTTTGTGGCACAGTGCGGACTTTCCGGGATGTTCTCGCATTCCGTGAGCTTCGGCGGTTTCTCGGGGCATATCTGTTGTACGAGGATGGTGTGAATACGGTGATATTCTTCTCCTCTATTTTCGCGGCCAGGACACTTGGCTTTGGGATGGTGCAGTTGATCGGCTTGTACATCCTCGTTCAGGTTGCGGCGTTGATCGGGGCCTTTCTTTGGGGCAAGCCCACCGATCGTTTTGGCCCGAAGGTCGTCGTGCTCTGCATGTTGGTTCTGTGGATCGGCGTAACAATCGCCGCCTATCTGGTCGAGGCGCAACGCCAGTTCTATATCCTTGCCGCTGTCGCCGGGTCCGGTCTCGGCGCCATCCAAGCTGCAAGTCGAACCTTCATGGCCACCCTGATCCCGAAGGGGCGAGAGGGAGAGTTTTTCGGCTGCTACGCTATCTGCGGGAAGACAGCCTCCATCCTTGGGCCGCTGGTATTCGGCGCGGTGTCTTATGCCCTGGCAGGTAACCAGCGCGCGGCGATTCTTGCTGTCGGACTGTTTTTTGTCATGGGTCTCATTTTGCTGTTGCGTGTACGAGCCGGGGGTCCGACCAGCCAGGCCGGGGAGATAATCGCCGGCGCGCCTTACCCCGGCATGTGATGGCGCCGAGGCTCTTGCCCGATTCAGTCGCTTGTAGTATCGTCAGGTTGACATGCTGGTGATGGGAATAGACACATCGACAATACAGGGAGGGGTGGCCCTTATATCAGGGCAGGGGGTGATCTGCGAATATACGCTGAATGTCAAGGCGACCTACAGCGAGCGACTCTTGCCATCGATTGATCGAGCCTTGCGGGATGCCGGGATTACGCTGGATCAGGTCGAAGGTTTTGCTGTGGCTATCGGACCGGGTTCCTTTACAGGCTTGCGAATCGGCCTCAGTACCGTCAAGGGTTTGGTGGTTGCCGGGGGCCAATCACTTGTCGGCGTATCGACCCTTGAAGCGATGGCGTGGACACTGCCGTTCTGCGCCCACCCGATCTGTCCCATCCTCGATGCCAGAAAAGGTGAAATCTACTGCGCCCTGTTTCGCCACGAGGGAGATCGATTGATCCGCCTGATGGACGATGCGGCCGTCGCGCCGGAGAGGCTATTGAGCCGCATCCAACAGCCGACCGTCTTTTTGGGCGATGGATTGGCGGTCTACGAAGGTCTGCTGCAATCCGAACTGAAGGAGTTGGCGCTTTTTCCCCCCATCGTGGGACGCGGAGGACGTGCCGCGGCTGTGGCAGAGCTCGGACGCCGCCGTCTCCTGAGTGGCTACCGGGATGATCTTGCGCAACTGGCCCCACATTATCTGCGGCTATCCGAGGCAGAGGTGAAATATGCCGGCAGATGTGCGTCGGTGGGTGTGTAACACCAAGAGGCAACCTCAACAATGACGATGAGTAAGACGAGACTCGCAGTGACATGCCATTCCATGCGCAGGGAAGACCTGCCGGAGGTATTGGTGATCGAGAGCCTCTCGTTCGCCGAACCGTGGACCGAGGAGATGTTCCTGCACGACTTTACCTCCGAGGGGATCGCCGAACCGCTCGTGGCAAGGGTGGATGAAGGTGCCGGAGAGCGAATCGTGGGCTTCCTGTGCGCATGGATCGTCAGCGGTGAGCTTCATATTAATAATATTGCGGTGCATCCGCGCTATCGAGGGCGCGGAGTTGCCTCTCAACTGCTGGAAGAGATGCTTGGCCGAGCCCATGCCAAGGGTGTCACAGTAGGTTACCTGGAAGTGAGAGCGTCGAATGAGGCGGCTGCTGCGCTGTACAAGGGTTACGGCTTTCGACCGATCAGTCGCCGCCGCAACTACTACGATCACCCTCTGGAAGATGCGATCGTCATGCGTAAGGAGCCGTTCTGAGTTGCTGGTCTATCAGGTCTGTTTGATCTATCTGGTCCATTTGGTCTATACTAAAACACGAAACAGGCCGAACGGACGAGATAGCCCAGATAGACATTTTCTGAGGAAGGAATGCAGATGATCGATAAAGAGCTTCTGGAGATCTTAGCCTGCCCCGCCTGCAAGGCCGAAGTGGTGCTGGACGAGCCGGCCGCCAGAATTATTTGCACTGCCTGCGGGCGGCGCTATCCCGTTCGGGACGGCATCCCGGTCATGCTGATCGATGAGGCGGAAGCCGGGCCGCCGGCAAAGAAATAAGGGAGACGTCGTGTCCAAGGTCAGGGTCAGATTCGCGCCAAGCCCAACGGGGTATCTGCACGTCGGTGGGGCCAGGACCGCCCTGTATAACTGGTTGTTCGCCCGCCATGTAAATGGAGTCCTCGTCCTTCGGATTGAAGACACCGACCCCGAACGGTCTACGGATGAATCGACGACGACGATCCTTGATGCGCTTCGCTGGCTGGGCCTGGACTGGGATGAGGGTCCGGAGGTGGGCGGATCGGTAGGGCCATATCGGCAGGCCGAGCGCCTGAAGCTGTACCAGGAGCACGCCCGGAAACTCCTCAACGAAGGGAAGGCCTATTACTGTATCTGTGCGCCGGAAGAACTGGAGGCCAGGCGTAAGGCAGCGCTCGCTGCCGGGATCTCTCCGAAGTACGACGGCCGCTGTCGTGAGCGGGGGAACGATCTGACGGGAGTGGGTGGAAAAGGCGCCGCCGTCCGCCTGCTGGTCCGAGAGGAGGGGGGCATCGAGATCGCCGACCTCGTTCACGGCCCTATCCGCTTTGACCGTACCGATCTGGACGACTTCATCCTCCTTCGTTCCGATGGGATGCCGACGTATAATTTCGCTGTTGTGGTCGATGACGTGCTGATGGGAATGACGCACGTCATCAGGGGTGACGATCACATTTCGAATACGCCACGTCAGATCGCCCTCTATGAGGCGCTCGGTCTTTCAATTCCATGCTTTGCCCATATCCCGATGATCCTGGGGCCCGATCGCGCTCGGCTCTCAAAGCGGCATGGCGCCACGTCGGTCCTGGCCTACCAACAGATGGGCTACCTGCCCGAGGCGGTGGTGAACTATCTGGCACGGCTCGGCTGGTCTCACGGCGACCAGGAGATCTTTACGCAGGAAGAGCTGGTCAAGTACTTCAGCCTTGAGAAGGTAGGGAAGACCCCGGCGGTCTTCGATCCGGTCAAGCTCGAATGGTTGAACGGCCAGTACATCAAGCGTACCGCCCCCGATCGACTGACAGCATGGCTCAGACCTTTTTGGGAGGCGACTGGTGTACGGCAGGAGGAGCTGTTCCGAAGGGACGAGATGTGGCTGCAGAAGGTGGCCCTCCTCTTTCAGGAACGGGCTAGAACCCTGACGGAACTTGCGTCCTCGTCGAGGTTCGTGTTCGACGGGAAAATCGAGCGCGATACGGCAGTGACCCGGAAGGTGTTGTCAGGAGAGGCGAAGGCCAGACTTCGCGTACTCTTGTCGGAGATCGAGGCGCTACCAACCTTTACCGCCGAAACCCTGGAGTCGCTGTTCCGGATGAAGGCGACGGCTCTTGGGCTGAAGCTGGTCGACCTGGCGCAGCCCTTCAGGGTTGCGCTGTCTGGAAAAACCGTCAGTCCCCCCATCTTTCCGGTCATGGAGCTGATGGGTGTGGAGGCGGTGCAACGTCGGGTAGAAGAAGTACTGGAGGGGGAAGGATGAAGATTGAGGTATTGCTTGATGACCTTCGGCAAGAGTTCAACAAGCTCGATCGGGAGTTCAGGTTGGAGATTCCGAAGAAGATCCAAGCCGCCAGAGAATTGGGTGATCTGCGGGAGAGCGGCGAGTACGAAACGATCAAAGACCGGCAGGGGTTTGTCAAGGCGAGGATGGCTTTTCTGCAACAGCGGATAGCGGAGATCAGCAAGATCGATCTGAGACAGATCCCGAAGGACCGCGTCGCTCTGGGCAGTACCGTTCATCTCATCGATGAAGAGAGCGGAGAGGAAAACGTGTACACCTTGGTCTTTCCCGAGCTGATGGACAGCGCGCGTGGCTGGATTTCCGTTGCCTCCCCAATAGGGCGAAGCCTTATCGGTAAGCAGGCCGGCGATCGGGTTGTGATGAATATGCCAAGCGGCACGAAGGCTTTTGAAATGATGCGACTTCAAACGTTGCACGAGAGCTTACAGGCCAGTTCTGACGGGACAGGCTCGACACCATAGACAGCGTCATCAGTCGCAATAATAGACGTTATCGCCCGGAAAGTTCCCTCGCGGGTCATTACGAAGGAGCATAGCGACTGAAGCAATCTCATAGTTTTTCACCTTGACTTTTCTCTGCTGTTCCTCCATATTTTGAACGTCCAAAGGGAGCCCCTTTGGACGTTCATTTTTGGTGGGGGGTCGTCCAACGGTAGGACGGCAGACTCTGGATCTGCTTATCGAGGTTCGAATCCTTGCCCCCCAGCCACCTCGTCACTGCTTGACCTTACAGCGTTCGTCTCGCATTCTACTCACGCCAGTGTTCCGTCCCTTTCGTCTCAGTTATTCCATGTCATTCCACCGTTGGTGGAACCTGATGAATCTGAAATGCTATCAGACAGCGAAAGGGCTCTTTGCGAATTGTTGTCAGGAGTAGGCCGAGGATCGAGAGCAAAACGTAGTCGGCTCCAAGGCGGTTTCTATTCTACACTGGGCAGAAGAATGATAAATGACACGTGTCACTATGCATGCTACACTGAACTATGATTGAACGCTTCAGGCACAAGGGGCTGAAACGGCTGTTTCAACAGGGCGACGCCAAAGGCATCAGCCCGGAGTTGCTCGAGAAACTCGAAAACATCCTCTTTGTGTTGAACCGCGCCAGGCGGCCAGAGGACATGAACCTGCCCGGCTTCGGGTTGCATCGTCTCAAAGGCGACTTCAAGGGTTTCTGGAGCGTGACTGTCCGGGCA
>NSJM01000149.1 GCA_002634395.1 Candidatus Methylomirabilis sp. | reverse complement strand
GCTGTTTCAGAACCTCCATGAGCATCAACTCGGCCAACCGGTCGCCTCTCCTCTCGTCTCAGCCTTCTCCGATCCCTCCCTTCCCGGGTATGGCCACTATAAGTACGACCACGAGGGGACACCGGCCGCGCGTGTGACGCACATCGACCGCGGCATCTTTACCGGCTTTATGAACAGTCGGCAGACCGCTGCCGTTCTGGGTATCCCCCCAAATGGGTCGTATAAGGCAACCGATGCCTCGCTGGTCCCCCTGATCAGGATGTCGAATACGGTATTCGGTCCCGGCGACCGTGATCCCGGAGAGATTATCCGGGAGATTCCCCACGGCTACTACCTTGTAGGGCACCGGACCCCCTCGATTGCCGAATCGCGTGAGAACTTCCGGATTACCGCCATGAAGGTCTACGAGATTAAACAGGGGCAGATCGGAGAGATGTTCTGTAATGGCGGGATCATGGCCGATACGAAGGACTACCTGATGAAGGTCGATGCCGTGGGAAACGACTTCCGCCTCTACCCGATTCCCAATTGCGGCAAGGGCCAGCCGATGCAGACCAAGCGGCTTGGCAATGGGGGCCCCACTATGAGGAGTCGAGCTCGCTTAACCGGAGCGTGAAAGGGTATAGGGTTCAGGGTATAGGGTATGGGGGGTGGAGGAAAAGCATGGCGGGTACGTTCTGACCCTACACCCTACACCCTAAACCCTCGTTCTTCTGGAGGGTTATTAGATGATCTCAACCGCTGAACTCGCGAAGGCTGTGGAACAGGCCTTGGCGTATCTGAAGTCGGCCGAGCAGGTGACTGAGGCCGAGGTGTTCGCAGCGAGCAACGGGAACCTCCTGGCCCGGCTGAACTATACCTCGCACATTCCATGCAATGGGGTCGAAGAGCCGAAGTCGAGCGAGTCGTACGGCCTTGGCATTACAGCCGTTTTCAAGACAGAGGCCGGTATCATGCTGGGGTTCGGCAGCGAACCGAGCGATCTGAGTCTTGAGGGGGTCAAAAGGGCCCTTGAGAAGGCCAGGCGCGGCGCTGTCGCCGATCCTGAATTCTCGTCGCTGCCGAGACCCACGGGTGAGCGGAGAAGGCTCCGTCGCTATCATGATCCGAAACTCATGAAGATCCGGGATGAGGAGTTGGTTGAGGTCGGCTGGAGGGTGTTGCGAGGGAGCCTGAAGACGTTTCTCAACTCTCCCAGACTACAGGAGTTGGCGGGCGACGAGACGCGGATCAAGGAATTGGGCCTCATTGTCGGCGGCGACGTCACCATCCAGCAGGAGCGAATTGCTATCGCCTCAACTGCCATGCCGGAGGTCCAGACCGACGAATCGACGCTGATCATGGCCTTCATCACCGCAATGGTCGAGGCCAAGGCCTCCAAGGGCAGCGGCTGTTCTGCCGGTACCCGCCTGGATCAGTTTACTGACGACGCCGGCGTAGAAGCCGCACAGAACGCCCTTGCGGCGATTGGCGGGGAGCGGATCAAGGGCGGGGAATATACGGTCATCTTCGGACGTCAACCGGTCGCCGACCTCCTGAATAATCTGGTCCTGCCCTCTCTTAGCCTCGGCAATTTTTACAGCGACAGCTCCGCGTTCATGGGACGACTCGGGAAGCGCGTTGCGTCGAAGCAGTTGACGCTGTACGATCACGGCGCGCAGCGCGGGCTGATGGGCAGCAAGGGGATTACCTGCGAAGGACTACCAACCGGGAAAACACGGCTGATCCAGCGGGGTAAGCTGGTCGGGCTGTTGGCGAACTATTATGAGCACCAGCGGATTGTCAAAGATCCCAGGAGCACAGAGAAACTGGGGGTAGACCCGAATCAGTACGGCAGTGCCATCGTGCCGCGAAACGGTTTTCGGTTCTGGGCAGGCGGCGGCCGGCAGTTTGGTGTTCAGCCTGGCATTGCCTCCACCAACGCTGTCGTACAGGGTGGAGATCAAAGCCTCGAGGAACTGATCGCCACCGTCAAAGACGGTCTGCTGATCGGTCGGATCTGGTATACGTATCCCATCAATGGGCTGCGGGCGGGCGACTTCACCTGCACAGTCGTCGGCGACTCGTACATCATCAAGGATGGGCGGATCGCGGCGCCGCTGAAACCGAATACGGTACGAATCAACGACAATATCCACTCGATCCTCTCTCACATTGTCGCAGTCGGCAAGGAGGTCAAGGGGACCTTGGTCTGGGCGGCAGACGAGGTTATCTATACGCCTGAGATCGCCGTACGCAATGTGAAGCTCGATGAGATTGCCGCCTTCATGGAGCAACTGTAACCGGTGTATGCGTGAATATCCTGCAACTACAGTACTCCCGATGACAAGCGGCCTGCAACGGCTGAAGCCTGCACTGCGATCCCTGCTCATTCTTACCGGGCTTGTCGGAATTGTCTGGCTATGCGGGAAGATCGGGTGGCCCGCGATTCGGGCGAATATCGCGGTGATCGGGAAATGGTTCTTTCTACTGGTGGTTCTGTACCTCTTTGCGCAGATGGCCTTCATGGCCGGGTGGTGGGTCCTGATCGGCTCGAGGACCAGACGCATCGGATACTGGCGAATGTTCGGCGTCTATCTGGTCGGGGATTCCATTA
>NSJM01000064.1 GCA_002634395.1 Candidatus Methylomirabilis sp. | reverse complement strand
CCATTGCCGTCATTGTGCTGTTTGCCTGCCTCTTGGGTTTCGTGCAGGAATACCGGGCCGAACGCGCGACCGAGGCATTGCGGCAAATGGCCGCGCCGACAGCCACCGCCCTCCGCGATCGGGAGGAAATTGAAATCCCCGCGCGCGCCCTCGTGCCGGGCGATGTCGTCCTGTTGCGAGCAGGGGACAAGATCCCGGCCGATGTCAGATTGATTGAAGCCGTTAATCTGCAAATCGAAGAGGCCGCGCTGACGGGCGAGTCGGTTCCGGTAGAAAAATACGCCACGCCCCTCACGAACGATGAATTGGCCTTAGGCGATCGCAAGAATATGGCCTACGCCGGTACCGCCGCAACCTATGGCCGAGGGCGCGCGGTCGTCGTGGCGACGGGCATGCGTACTGAGTTCGGCAAGATTGCCCAGATGCTTCAGACGGTTGAAACCGGCAGGACGCCGTTACAGGAAAATTTGGATAAGGTCGGTCACGTGCTGGCGTGGGCCGCCTTCGTGGTAGTGGCGGCCATTGTTGCCCTTGGCCTGTATCGTGGACAACCGTTCATTGAGATGTTGATTTTTGGTATTGCGCTGGCGGTTGCTGTTGTCCCGGAGGCCTTGCCTGCTGTAGTCACGATCTCACTCGCGATCGGCGTCCAGAGGATGGTCAAGCGCCATGCGCTGATGCGCCGCCTCCCCGCGGTCGAAACGCTCGGCAGCACGACGGTGATCTGTTCCGACAAGACCGGCACACTGACGAAAGACGAGATGACGGTTCGCAAGATCTTTACGGCAGGGCAGGTGCTCGACGTATCCGGGGCAGGCTATGAGCCGCACGGCCGGTTCTCGCGCGAGGGTCAGACCATTGAACCGCCTGGCCCGCTGATCCTGCTCCTGCGCGCCGCCGCGCTCGCCTCTGACGCGCATGTCGTTCACAGTGAGGCCGATGGCCGCTGGGACGTCAAAGGCGATCCGACGGAGGGCGCATTAATTGTCGCCGCCGCCAAAGCCGGGTTGCACAAGACCGACCTTGATTCGCAATGTCCTCGCGTGAGCGAAATCCCCTTCACCTCCGAAACCAAACGCATGACCACGCTGCACAGCGGGCTGGAGGGCGTCGTGGCCTATGCCAAAGGCGCGCCGGAAGTCATCCTTGATTCATGCGTCCGGTACATGACGGCGGATGGAGACACACCCCTTGATGCCGAGGGTCGGAAGATCGTTGCGGAAGCAGCCCGCCGGATGGCAGGCGAGGCATTGCGAGTTCTGGCAGTCGCCTCCAAACCACACGCAACACTGGAAAACGCCGAATACGACATGACCTTCCTTGGATTAGTGGGCATGATTGACCCGCCGCGCCCTGAGGCGAAGGCCGCGATTGAGACGTGCGGACAGGCCGGGATTAAGCCGGTTATGATTACCGGCGACCACCCCCTGACCGCACAGGCGGTTGCCCGCGAATTGGGATTACTCAAGGCAGGCCGTGTCGTGACCGGTGCAGAACTGGAGGCGATGAGCGAGGACGAGTTTGAGCGTGAAGTCGAGAACATCGAAGTCTACGCCAGAGTGTCCCCGGCGCACAAGTTAGGTGTAGTGACGGCCCTGCAAAAGAACGGTCACATCGTTGCGATGACGGGCGACGGGGTCAATGACGCGCCCGCGCTCAAGAAGGCCGACATCGGCATCGCGATGGGCATCACCGGTACGGACGTATCCAAGGAGGCCGCCGCCATGACGCTCACCGATGACAACTTTGCGTCCATTGTTGCGGCAGTGGAAGAGGGTCGGGGCATCTTTGGCAATATCAAAAAATATCTGATGTACCTGCTCTCATCCAACATCGGCGAAATTGTCTTGATGGCCGGAACCACACTGCTGGGCCTGCCCCTGCCGTTGACTGCCGTGCAAATCCTGTACGTCAATCTTGCCACCGACGGCTTGCCCGCATTGGCGTTGGCGGTCGATCCGCCCGAACCCGACCTCATGCGCCGCAAGCCGAGAAATCCACGGACCGGCATCTTCACCCGGCCTGTCGTGACCTTGATGGTCGTGGGTGGATTCTGGTCGGCGGCTGTCAACCTGGGCCTTTTCGTATGGGCGCTGAACTCTGGACGGAGCATCGCAGAGGCCATGACGATGACGTTCGTTTCACTGGTGCTGATTCAGTTCTTTAAGGCCTACAACTTCCGCTCCGACCGACTGTCAGTGCTGAATCAGCCCTTTGCCAACAGGTGGTTAAATGTGGCGATCATCCAGGGAGTAGTGCTGTTGGCTATCATTGTCTACGCCCCTGTCCTGCATGAACCGTTTGCCACGTTCAGTCTGCCGTTAGTGGATTGGGCTATCGTCGTCGTGTTAGCTTTTACGGTGTCGCCCGTGCTGGAATTGGCCAAATGGATGGAGCGGCGCGAATGGTTTGGGGAAATGAGTTAGGGGCATTTGCGCAAGTGTCTATTTCTGGAGACACGAGATGTCCTAATTTCCCGACGATCCATTCGGTTCTTCCAAGGCAACCGCCGATCTGGATCAGGCGCGTCAGATCTGGTCGCGTGCCGGCGAGTGCTGCCGATAAGACCGTCTCGCCCATGGTTGCGTCGGTTTCTGAGGCGGCGGCGTACAGGCGATCCATGACGGCCGGAGGGATCGGGGCGTTAAGCTCTTCGGCCAAATAGCCCAGGGTAACGGATAGGGACCTCGATAGTAACCGTAACCGTGCAGAGAGGTTGAAGGATATTGGAAGACCCTATTCGATCAATGGGTTCGAGGGTAAACATCCCCCCAGAGGGAACCGCGCTGCTTACCTTAGTGCGAGCCTCCCTGTCGGCAATCCCTCCTGTGTTCGAGGGCTTTCTCTCCTCGCTCGATTGGGATTTGTTCCTGCGGTTGACTCGGCATCATCGGCTTGAGCCGCTTCTCTGTTATGGCCTCCGAAACTCTCGCTTTGCTGGGATACCGACTGAGATTCGTGAGGAGTGGGAGGCGCGCCGCCGGACGTCAATCGCTACCGCTCTGTACCATCAGGAAGCGCTGAGAGAAATCGCAGCGGCTTTCGCAGATCGTGGCCTTCCATTTGTTGTCTTGAAGGGTGAGGCGCTCTCGAAGGCATTCTACCCCCAGGAAGGCCTACGACCTTACGGAGATATCGATCTTCTCATCCGACCAGAGACCTACGAGTTGGCAAAAGCGACGCTGATGAGCCTTGGATTTCGACTTCGACAGACGGTCAACGAGGCGGAAAAGCTCCGTCTCTTCGGAGAGATTGAGTTCGATAAAGAGGGTCCCGTGACCATGACGGTGGACCTCCACTGGGACACGCTGATGGCTTCCTGGGAGCCACAATCGTTGCTGAGCGACCACGGAACATGGGCGTCCCTTGATCAAGTTCGCCTGGGAAGTCATGCCATACCGATCCTCAAGGGGGAGGTTCTCCTGATCTACCTCTGTGTTCATTTTGCATTTCATCATACATTTGACGGGCTAATTCTCCTCTGTGATCTCTTCCTGGTTCTCAAGCATGACGCAGAGAGGATCGACTGGGATCGCCTCATTGCGATGGCGAACCGATGTCAGTGTCGGCATGCGCTCTACTGGTCCCTCTATTTTGCCAAATCACTCATGGCTGCTCCGGTGCCAGACTCAATTCTTGACCGGCTGCGACCAAATGTACTGATCCGGGCCCTCATGCCAACCACTCGATTGCTGTTTCGAGAGAGCTTGGTCTCTCAGATGCTGGAACGATACATCAAGTTCCTCTTGATCGATACTCAGAAGGGGCGTTGGCGAGCACTGCAAGTCTGGCTTCAATCAAGCAAGCGACTCTTCGGGAGGTGACAAGAGCCTGAATCGTCCTCTTGTCTTGCGACCGAGACTCAGCCCACGTTATCCTGATCGGGAGCAGAAGGCGAACGATGGTTATCCTCTCCATGCAGGCATCGAGGCCAAGGCACCCATCGCTGCCGCTCACTGTCCGTAAGCGGTCGCACCCGTAGCGTCACATCACGATGCTGGGCTGGTGGGGGCCGGTGCTGGGGGAGGCGTTGGCGCCGCGACAGGTGTCGGTGCTGCGACAGGTGTCGGTGCTGCGACAGGTGTCGGTGCTGCGGCCGGAGTCGGTGCTGCGGTAGCCGGTTTTTCTTCCACAGGCACAGGGACGGCCTTTTTGACTGACAGTTGCCACCGGGGCAACCCATCGAGGATCTTCTTCGGGGCGGCGACGGTAAAACCCTGGCTGGTGGCCCACTGCTGTATTTCCCCTGCCAGCGATTGCTCGGGTACGACGATTACCAGCTCGTCGTCCGCTGCCAACTCCTGCAGCGCAAGCTTGGCCTGGGGTAATCGGTAGTGACTCATCTCTCCTAGCAACTGCAAAAATCGCTTCATCGCTGTCAGCATCCTCCTTAGCGTTCCATTGAGAAGATAATCACGGCTACAGACTACCAAAGTGGGCAAGCCCGAGTCAACGCACGTTTTCGATTTTTCGACCCTGGAATAGTGATTGGCGACGTAACCGGTTAGCGCGTCAGTCATTGCGGGCAGCTGAATGGTGTGCGGCAATCTCACTGCGGAAAGCGAGATTGCTTCGCTACGCTCGCAATGACACTTTGCAATGGCTATCCTCAGGTTCGTTTTTCTCCTTGACGCTGCTTTTAAAGCGGTATTACTATTCGGCCACTTCGGCGACTCCCCTCTGCCGTGAACCGAAGACGGAAAACACTGGCGGTCGGCGAGGAAACGGCTGTGAAAAGTCAGACTCGCACGTCTGGATGGAGTTGTAGGTATAGGCCCTTCAGGGCAGTTCACGCCCCGAAGGGCCGTTCTGTTTTCAGGAGATCTGTGGAGGGAGGCAAGGGCGTGAGGAGTCCGTTGGATGTGCCGTGAATCAAAGAGGTCTTATGCGGAAACCACATAAGACCCCAAGACACCGCAACGCTGCACGTAGCCCTCCGATACGTGGGATCTTTATACGGCTAAGCGGAGGCGTCTTATGCCGACCCCGAAGCAGATAGCAGATAAAGGAACAGGGACACATTCAGAAACCATATACCCCATGGCGGGACGGGGCGGTAATCTGATGTAACACGACACTTAACCGAAGGTATGGTCAAGCCACGCTACTAGCCGACTAATAGCAGCGGACAGTATAGGAGCTAAACGGATGGTTAATTGGAAGTCTTACACTTACGATCCTCGACAGCATGCAGCTCAGCCGGGCGGAGTGTTCCCTCATGAGACCTACCTAGCTCCCGGCACCTTCTTTGTGTATTACGGCCTGAGTGACAAAGTTGGATTGCAACTTCCCCCATCTCTGATTAAGACGGCAGGTCCGTTTGGAGTGCAACTGGGGAAAAACTATACATGTATTTTTCGCAAACCGGACTTTGTGGACTTTAGAGAAGGGGCACCATTGATGTATTCAGTCTATCCCGATAGGGCGACTATTTACGTACGCAATCAAATGACCGATGATGTCTTTCTTGGTGTACGTATAGGTCCCTAAGTATCATCATTGTTTCAATGCTGGATCTGCTTCCAGGCGTGGTACGTCGCCTAACTATTTACTTACACCTGACGCCACTTGCGCCGCGCTTCGATGGTGCAGATACTTTGCGCCGGCCATCATGCGGATGCAGCGGGGCGATTCTACGCGCGAGCACACTCGCGCATCAACCCGTCGCCTAACCCGTTGCCCCGATAGCAGGACGATAAGAACAGGTTGACCCCTTCGGTCCTCATAGGCTAGTATGATTGTACAATTGTACAATAAAAGGGAGTGCAATGAACATTGTTGTAGATACCTCTGCCATCATTGCCGTTGTGACGAATGAAAAGCATAAGAGGCAGATGGTTGAAGTGACCAAAGGCACTGAACTTATTGCCCCTGCTTCCATTCCGTGGGAGATCGGCAATGCATTCTCAGCGATGTTCAAACGCAAACGGATGAACGTGCGGCAGGCCAAGGCAGCGCTACGGGCATATGACAAGATTCCGATTCAGTTTATTGATATCCCACTGGGGGAAGCTCTCGATCTGGCCGCCAATCTCGACATCTACGCGTATGATGCCTACTTTATCCAGTGTGCCCTGAAGCATAAGAGTCCTCTTTTGACGCTGGATCGAGATCTTTGCCGTGCTGCCCGAAGCGCTGGAGCAGCCGTGATCGAGGTGGAGCCATGACAACATACACATTCTCAGAAGCTCGGCAGAAATTTGCGGCCGTACTGGAAAAGGCGAAATCCGAGGGAAGGGTCTTGGTGAAACGGAAAGATGGGTCGGCATTTATGATCGCTCCCGTTTCGAAGCCTGAGTCACCCCTCGATGTTGAGGGGGTGGACTTAGACATGACCGCAGACGAAATCGTCAAAATCGTACGTGAGGTTCGGAGGCGGTAGCGATTCCGGATTCCGGGGATTCCGGGGACACAATACTAAATTCCTCTTGACGGCCTCGTAGTTAACCGAATATGTTTCGCCTATGGCTCGGATTGCCAGACTCGTGGTGCCGGGTTATCCGCACCATGTTACGCAACGGGGCGTACGTTCAATCCCCATCTTCAGCGACCACAGTGATCGCCGAGCGTACCTTGATATCATGGCCGAGCAGTTGCACCGGTTCGGTATCGAGGTGTTGGCTTGGTGCTTGATGACGAATCACACCCATCTTGTTGTGGTTCCCAAGGACCAAGTGGCCCTGGCGCGGGCGATTGGGGAAGCGCACCGGCGATACACGCGACTGAAGAACGTCGCCGACGGCGTACGCGGCTATCTCTTCCAAGGTCGTTTTGGCTCTTGTGCTTTAGATGAGACGCATCTCTTGGCGGCTGCGCGCTACGTGGAGCTCAATCCCGTTCATGCTGGCATGGTAAGATCAGCCGAGGAATATCCCTGGTCCAGCGCTCGGTTTCACCTCGGTTTGATCCCCAATGACATTTTAGTAACGGACAAAGACCTACTGGGGCTAGTAGGGAACTGGGGAGAGTATCTTGGAAGAAACGACGAGAAAGCCGATGGTAGGCTGGTCAAAGCGATACGCTCAGGTAGGCCGGCCGGAAATGCGCAGTTTATACAGTTGGTTGAAACGCTTACCGGACGTTCTCTCAGTTTAGGAAAGCGAGGTCCCAGGCCAAAGAGGCTTCCTGATAATTAGTATTATGTCCCCAAAATTGAGAGATGAAAGGCTTACCCTTTCGCTGCGCTTCATTGCTGCCGCTGACCCGCAGCCCCGTTCGGCGGGCATCGAAGTATGGCGTAGGGCCTGAGAGACGGGAAGAGCTGACAAAGGGAGACACTCGATGCAGCGCTGGACGTTCGAACCTGGGCATACCGCAGCCGAGTTCTGCGTAAGGCACATGATGGTCACGGACGTTCGGGGTCACTTTAAGAACGTGCATGGCACGCTCGAGTTCGAGCCGGAGTTTCCCGCGTTGTCTCGTGTCGAGGCGGTCATCGATGCGCGGGGTCTCTGGAGCGGTGAGCGTGATCGCGATACCCATCTCAAGGGTTCTGACTTTCTTGATGTCGAGCGCTTTCCAGAGATCACCTTTCGTGGGAGCCAGGTTCGCCTCCGCGGGGCCACCGAGGCGGTCGTGCTCGGCGATCTCACGCTTCGTGGCGTGACCCGCCCCATCGAACTCTACGTCCGCTACCTCGGGCAGTGGCAGACGCCGTGGTGGGAGGACGGTGTGGATACGGGACCAAGGACTCGCGCTGGGTTTCTTGCCACCACACGGATCAACCGTCACGAGTTTGGCGTGAGCTGGAACGGCGCGCTCGATCGCGGCGGGGTGATTGTCGGCGACGACGTGGCGGTGACGATCGATGCCGAGGCCATCCTGCAGCCCTAGTTCGGGGGCGCGCGCATGAGCGTCTGGCGCCAGGGACGATGATAGGCCGCCGAACAAGGCGCGTCAAGCCGTTCGGGCTTGCACGCCGTTCCCACTCGCGTATGCCCGGTTGGCTGGCGGATTACGGGCAAAATTAGGTGGCATTGAATCTGTGAGGGTTCATTCTCGTCGGCCTGCCGGGCAGGTTTCTCTTTGTTCTGGCACGCGATGTCAGGCAGATTGTTGCAGGGTAGTTCACTATGATGCGTCAATAGGAGGAATATATTATGCCGTTAGCAAGATGCCGTAGGTGCGGTGGAGACGGGCACCATAACGATCAAAATCCAACTAAACCAGGGGTCTATGACTGGTGCGCAGGCTGTTCTGGAGATGGCGAAGTTAACGTAATTGATCCTCAGAATCGATGTAAGAGGTGCGGTGGAGACGGGCACCATAACGATCAAAATCCAACTAAACCAGGGGTCTATGACTGGTGCGCAGGCTGTTCTGGGACGGGGTATGCAAGGTAGAAAAATCTCTGCTGCAAATGAAGGAAAGGAGGTGACAACTATGGGAGTATGTTTGAAATGCAAGCTCGATCCATGTCAGTGTAGTGCAGATCCAACGGAGGAGACTACTCCAACCCCATCGCCATCGCCATCTCCTTCTCCGACTTCGAAGACGCCACCGAAGAGGTAGCTGTTCAAGACAAAGAGGTCTGGAGTTGGGCCTCACCAAAATAGGGACAGACACTATTATCGGGACGTTCGGTGGTGCTCGTGGTCATGATTGTGCATGCCACGGATTGCTCGAACCGTTGCTCCCGGCCACCCGTATCATGTGACGCAAAGAGGAATTACTACCAGGCGGTCTTTCGGCACGACAGCGATTCGAAGGCACACGATGCCAGAGCGACCACTGCGAAGGAATAGGGTCATCTGGGAGGTGCGTAGGAAACTGGGACGAGGAATGCGCGTGTTGCAGAGGGGAAGGCCAAGAAAGGATTTCAAGAAATACAATAAATAGTGTCTGTCCCTATACCCACGTTTCCAGCAGCACCCGTCTGGTTGTTGTGAGTGCGATTATTGCTCCAGGCTGATTTTATTGGCTGGGCTTATCGTTATACGTTTTGAAAGACTATTCCAATGCGTGATCCTCTACACGGCATGACGCTCCAGGCCATTCTCGAGCGTCTTGTTGAACATTACGGCTGGGACGCATTAGGACAGCGGATACGCATCCGTTGTTTTATGTCCGATCCGAGTATCAAGTCGAGCCTTACGTTTCTCCGGAAGACTCCCTGGGCTCGCCTCAAAGTAGAAAACTTGTATCGTGCGCTGGTCGGAGAGGCCGAGTGACCCAGATCTATGTCGACTCCGATGCCTGCCCGGTCAAGGCGGAGGTGATCCGCGTGGCCAAACGGTACGGGCTCGGCGTGACGTTCGTCTCCAATTCCTGGATGCGCCTTCCCGAAGAGTGGGGCGCAAAGCTTGTTGTGGTCGAGGGGCAGTTCGATGCGGCAGACTACTGGATCGTCGAGCATGTTGTGAAGAACGATGTGGTCGTGGCGGGGGACATCCCTCTCGCGCACCGCTGTATCAAGGCGGGAGCTCGGGTGATCGGGCCGGACGGACGCCTTTTTGACGAGGAGAACATTGGAAGCATTCTCGCGATGCGTGACCTTCTGCATGTTCTCCGCGGGGCGGGGGAGATTACGGGTGGGCCGGCCCCGTTTCAGAATAAGGACCGGTCAAAGTTTCTTCAAGTGCTCGATCGGGTCATCCAAGACATTAAACGATCCTGGACAGATCCCAATGCAACCTGAACGTTTTCAATCAACATTCGGGGTAGCTCAACCCGTCCCTTTAGAAAATAGGAAAATAGGAAAGGGATGGAGTCATCTGGGAAGTGCACAGGAAACTGGGACGAGGAATGCACGTGTTGCAGAGGGGAAGACCAAGAAAGGATTTCAAGAAATAGTGGCTGTCCCTATACCCTATACCGGCGGGCATCGAAGTATGGCGTAGGGCCTGAGAGACGGGAAGAGCTGGAAAAGGAGGAGGCTCGATGCAGCGCTGGACGTTCGAACCTGGACATACCTCCGCCGAGTTCTGCGTCAGATACATGATGGTCACGCACGTCCGGGGTCACTTCAAGAACGTACACGGCACGCTCGATCGCGGCGGGGTGATTGTCGGCGACGACGTGGCGGTGACGATCGATGCCGAGGCCATCCTGCAGCCCTAGTTCGGGGGCGCGCGCATGAGCGTCTGGCGCCAGGGACGATGATAGGCCGCCGAACAAGGCGCGTCAAGCCGTTCGGGCTTGCACGCCGTTCCCACTCGCGTGTGCCCGGTTGGCTGGCGGATTACGGGCAGAATGTTCGCTGTGCGAATAGATGGCACTATAGCGTTTTGACGTCAAGACGCTATAGTGCCATTCTTGCTCATGGAGGTGCTGATCATGAGTGAGTCTGCCAAGCGTTCCACAGTCTACTTCAGCCCGGACCTGCATCGAGCCCTTCGTATAAAGGCTGCCCATACCCAGCGCACCGTGTCCGATCTCGTCAATGACGCTGTGCGCTTAGCCCTCCGCGAGGATCAAGAAGACTTGGCTGCCTTCGTCGAGCGACAGGCAGAACCCGTGATGACCTACGAGGAGCTTTTAAGAGACCTTAAAGCTCATGGGAACATTTAGCCTGGTATTCAAGCAATCAGTTGCTAAGGATCTTCGAGGGATTTCGAAAAAGGACGTTTCCCGGCTCCTGAAATGCTTTGAGGCGTTGGCGGAGGATCCACGCGGGAAAGGATGCGAAAAGTTGTCCGGACAGGAAAGGTATCGACTTCGACAGGATTCATACCGTATCGTCTACGAAATCCAGGACGATGTTCTCGTAGCAATCGTTGTCAAGATCGGGCACCGGCGCGACGTCTACAGGGTAGCTGACCAGCGGCTGGGATCGGGCCGACCTTGTCGGCCGTTCAGTCGCAACGTGAGGCCGCCATCCCACCCCAGCGCCCGGTCAGCTTGACAGGACCATAATATGCATAGTATACATATATGACGATCACCTGGGATCCGGCAAAGGCCGAAGCGAATGTGCGGAAGCACGGGATCCGGTTTGCTGATGCGGAAGGAGTCTTGTTCGATCCCAATGCACTTACAGAAGAGGATGAGCATCTGGAGGGCGAACAGCGGTTCGTGTCCATCGGCATGGATCCCGTCGGACGGCTTCTGGTGGTGGTCTACACATTCCGCGGCGAGGACATCCGGTTGATTTCTGTACGACGGGCAACCCGGCAAGAGAGGCGAGCGTATGAAGCGGGAATATGACTTCAGCGGTGGAAAGCGGGGAGCGGTGGTTCCTCAGACCGGGAAGACACGCATCACGATCTACATCGATGACGATATCCTCGAAGCGTTTCGCGATCGAGCGGATGCTTCCGGACGCGGATATCAGACCATGATCAATGATGCGCTCCGCGCCTATCTTGGCAAGGCGAGCCAGCCCATGGACGAAGATACACTCCGACGCGTGATCCGTGAGGAGATCAGAAAGGTTGGGTAGAGAAGATGCCTGAAGCCCTGCCCCTGTTATACACAATAACGTAGGTCATGTCCCATTAGTCATTCCGGGCTTGACCCGGAATCCAGCTTCTCTCCGGATTCCCGCTTTTGTGGGAATGACGGACTTTGCAATCAATGTAAAGAAGTGTTGGACGCACTACACCAGGCATCAAGAGACGTTTCAGCGCGGTGAAACGGGCCAGTCAACAGGGCCACTCGGCGTCGATGGCCGATTGAGTTTCCTCAATTCGGCGCGATGAACGACCTCTATCATCGGCACCTCCCAGGATTCGGCTTTACAGAACTGGCTGTAGCGTGAATCGCCATCGTCTCGGTAGCGGCGGATCAGGGCTAGAACCCGCACCGATTCGATGCGATCAAAGCGATCCTGCCATTCCTGGCAGGCGGCCTTGGAGAGGGCGGCGACCGCTGTCTCACCATCATACAGGAGTATACGGTTGCCATCCTGCCTACAGTGTAAAGGGCTACCCGGTCTGAGGTTGGCGAGTCTGCTGTGAATGGAGTCGTTACTGTGATACATTCCGGCAAATCCAAGGTTCAGGTCCTGCAGACCCAGTACGGAGTAGCATTTTGCTGCTGCTGAAGTATCCTTCCGCAATGGACCTCCGTAAGTACGCTTCAGTAGGCAATCGCCATCTAGTCTGGTCAGAAACGGGTTATTGACATCCTTGCGCTGCAACAGGCACAGCGTCTCACGGGCTCGGGTCATGGCCACATAGTAGAGTCGCCGTTCTTCTTCGCGTTCCTCAGGGCTTTGTGCCTTGCCGAACCCCCCGTCCAGGATCGCCACATGCTTGAATTCCATCCCCTTCGCCGAGTGAATTGTGCTTAGGAACAGACCGTGTCCGAGCCGGCGGTCACGGCGTTGCTCGGCTAATGCTTCAGAAAGGAAGTCAAGAGTCTGTGTCACCGGGATCAGGCCATCCACGGTCTCGGCTCGCCAGTCTTCAAGGAGCAGGCGCAGATGCTGCCACCAAGAGTTCTGGGGGTCTTCTGACAGCCGTTCATCGAGGTATACGATCAGCTCTGACGCCTTAATGGACTCGCTTTTGGCGCCTGCAAGCCGATCCAGAACGGTCCGATTCTCCCGGATGCGAAAAGGTGGCGGCGCGCAGTCAGGGGGCAGCACCCAACTGAACGGGATCTGGCGTTCCTCACACAGGCTCCGCTGCAACGCTAATGGCTCCCTTTCCCAGGCGAGCACCGCACAGTCGCTCCAATCGACGCCGCCGTCACATTGCCGCAGTCGCTCCAGTTCCAATAGAGCTGCCTCCGCCTGTTCCATTCCGTTTCTCACCTGCAGGCCGTGAACTCGCCCCTTAGCGAGCAGATCACGCTGCTCCCAACATCCGCCTGCAGGCAGCCCTGCGCGTATTCGATTGATCTGAATAGGGTAATCGGTTTTCATACGATCCCGATTATCGGCAATCAGCCGGTTTGCAGCGGAGATGATGTGCGAGCTGGAACGGTAGTTATCGATCAGGTAATGGACATCGGCCTGATAGTCGCTCTGGAATCGGCGAATGAAATCGACATTCGTCCCCCGAAACCGGTAGATATTCTGATCGTCATCGCCTACGGCAAGGAGGTTCAGCTTGCTGTCGGCGTCCTCCAGGGTGCGTCCGGCCAAAGCCGAGATCAGGTCGTACTGGCGTTGGTCTATGTCTTGGTACTCATCCACCAGGATATGGCGATACCCGGCGAGCAGCCGGTCGCGGACCTCATCGGGGACCAGATCGATGGTCTCCTTGTTACCGCGCAGCAGTTCGACCGCCTCCGAGATCAGAGCGTCGAAGTTGATCTCACATTGTCCGGCTGTCGTTGCATGGACAGTAAGAGAACGCCCCATCAATCGCAGCGCCAAGCCATGGTAGGTCAATACCATGACACTCCTCGCATCATCACCTATCAGCTCTCTTAGGCGGTGTCGCAGACTGATGGCGGCATGGTGATTGAAGCAGAGCACGAGGATGCTTTGAGGCTTGACGCGCAGAACCCTGATGAGGTAGGCACAGCGATGGACGACAACGCGGCTCTTACCGGAACCTGGGCCGGCCAGAATCAGTATATTCTTGTCTTCCTTGGCGGCTACAATGGCGGCCTGCACCGGGTTTTGGAGGTCCTCGACGATTCGTTCAAACGACTGCTGGCTGGTAGCCCGTTCCAGCATCTCCCGGCGACCGGGAAAAAAGCGTTCGATAAAGGTCGCCTTATCGTCGGAAAAATAGGCCAGCATCAAGGCCAGCGCCTGCCTGATCTCCTCCAGCCCCTTGCGGGCATACTCGTTCATCACGTGGACCTGAAAGGTCCGCTCGTTATAATGGCACTGCAGAGGTTCATAGTCTCCTTTTGAGTAGCTGCGTCTCTTGCCTTCGGGTATGATCCGAATGGTCATGGCCTGCCTGAAAACCGCAAGACCTTTCTGTAGCGTGATAATGCGCTGATCATGGAGAAACATGAGCGCCCGGTCTATGGCGGCGAGGGAATCCTTGATCTGGCTTGCAGCAACCATGTCCTGCTTCAGAGCGGCCATGAGGTCCTCGGCTGAGAAATCCACGAGCAACTCTGCGCTGGCCGGGGCATCCCCCGGGATTCTGGCCATGATTGCGCCAAGTATTATGGCTGCAACCAGACGGCGACGCTGCGCGGTCACGCGTAGGGCATTCCAGTCGCGCTGAAGTCTGACCTGGTAAGCGTTCATGCCGCAGTAACGGAAGTCGAGGCCGTCACGGCTGCCGACGCATCCCTTACTATCCAGCGAAAGACTACGGAGGAGGTTGCACAGCAGGTTGGGGTTGCTGTCCGGATAGTCCTGATCCAACAGGCGCTGGTTCAGCCTGCGCAGCGACAGGGTTTGCCAATCTTCCACTCCCGCATCTGGCGCCTCCTCCATTAAGACATCAATCATTGCCTCTTCTATCCTGCCGATACGCTCCAGCATAAGGAGGGAGTGTTTCGCCACCTTGTAGCGCACATACGCGGAAAGCATCAGGCTTTTTTGTATCAGTCTGGCCTCAGCCATTGCATGCAGGGTTCGCAATACTCGCTGGGATTCTGTTTCATTGGAGTTGTCTTCCGGGTCGGTATCGGTATCCGGCTTGAAAGCAGTGTGCTCGGCGATCTGGTCAGCCGATAGCCCTTCATCAGCCGTAGCATTCATCAGCATCTCCAGGATAGCCAGCCAGCGTGCCCGCTGCCGTTTGGAAAGGCCAAGCTTGTCGATCCTGTCGCTTGCCTCTTCAATCGTCTCGACCAAGGGACGGCCCTGAAACACCTGAGTCCGGTTTTCATTCCGCTGCAAAAGAGCGGCTCGCTCCAGCCATGCGATGGCAGTGACAATCTTTGTGGTTGCGTAGTGATCTTCGATAGAGAAGGTTATCTGGATGTCTTCGATTCGCAGTAGCTCCCCAACCGTAATGACAACATTATCGGCCTGATTGCGCCTTGCCTTTCGAACCCCACGCAGGATCTCGGCGATATCCTTTTGGGTGAGTCTGGAGCGGGCCATGTGACTGAATTGGGTCTCAACATCGCCTTCGTCATAAAGGAGTATGCACCTGGCATCGCGCCCATCGCGCCCCGCCCTTCCTGTCTCTTGCAGGTAATTTTCGAGCGACCCTGGGATATCGACATGAATCACCAGACGCACATCCTCCTTGTCAATCCCCATGCCGAAGGCGGTGGTAGCACAGATGACCTGTGTAATTCCTGCAATGAAGTTGTCCTGGATATGTTTTTTGCGAGGCGCCGGCAATCCGGCATGGAAGGCCTCTGCCTGCCGGCCCTGCCTGGCCAGATATTCGGCAACCACCTCAGTTCCAGCCTGCGTAGCGCAGTAAATGATGGCGCAGCCGGTGTCGTTTGAAGGTAGATTCTCTGTGAGGATATCGTGCAGCCTCTGCAACTTGTCATGAGAACTTACCAATTGCACCTCGAAGCTCAGGTTGCTCCGCTCCACGCCTCCCTCAAAAACGGTAAACTCCTGGCCAAGTTCCCTCCGAAAATAGTCCAGGATTTCCGCCTTCACGTCCTGTTTTGCGGTAGCGGTAAAGCACTGTACCGGCGGGACCTCTGTACCCTGCTTTGCAGCGAACTCCTTAATGAAACGGGCGGCATACAGGTAATCGGGGCGGAAATCGTGCCCCCATTTCGAAAGGCAATGGGCCTCGTCGAATACCCAGGCCCCAATCTCCCTGTAACCGATTGCCTCCCGAAATGAGCGGTTGCGCAACTGCTCCGGCGACACATACAGCAGGGCCACATCCCCGAGTCGAATACCGTCTAATACCTCGCCACGTTCGGGGGCCGTCAACAGGCCATACAAGGCTGCCGCATTCGGTACGCCTGTCCGGTTACGGAGATTGTCCACCTGATCCTTCATCAGAGCTTGCAGGGGAGATATGACCACAGTAAGGACACCTCGCCTGAGATACCGCACGAGGGCCGGAAGCTGGTAGCAGAGCGACTTGCCAGCCCCCGTGGGCAACATGGCGAGCATCGGCCGGTCCGCCATAGCATGTTGCGCAATAGCGCACTGAAGGCTACCGCCGTCAGGCGCGGCCGGCGTAGGACGGAAAGATGGGAACCCGAAAAACCTCTGCAGTTGAGTGCTCGGATCGTGAATCTCCGGGCAATAGCCGCACGTTGAAAGGCTGCACGAGATATCTCGCATCCGATGTAAGAGCGAGGCGACAGTGGGGAATTGGCGACGCACCCATGGCGGTAGAGTGGAATTGCCGCCTGCCACGCGCAGCCATGCAATACAGTAGGCCAGCGCCGGGCTCAGTTTCGGGTCTGTCAGACACTCAGCAGCGACACGATCCACTGCGCTGCTGCACGCTCTCCCTTGCATCAAGGCCCTGAACCATTCGGACGCTTCGACGGGAGTAA
The DNA here is from genome assembly GCA_002634395.1 of Candidatus Methylomirabilis sp. Taxonomy (GTDB): domain Bacteria; phylum Methylomirabilota; class Methylomirabilia; order Methylomirabilales; family Methylomirabilaceae; genus Methylomirabilis; species Methylomirabilis tolerans. The sequence goes on along the minus strand of NSJM01000064.1, from coordinate 957 downwards.
CCTGGTTGACGCCCATTGCAGCCCACGCCGCTTGCAGGCCGGCGAACGAGTCGTGGTATCTAAAGCAATAGCTGTATAGGGGCAGAAGGCGCGCCTCGTGCCGCTGCGTCGAGGTGAAACTGCCCCATTGATCGCAAAACAGGCCGGCCGCAAGCCGCGCATCGGTAACCGGATCGTTCAGCGTATCCCTTACAAGTTTGTAGTCCTTCACAAGACGATGGTAGGGGTTTTGTGGAAAAGCGAGAGGTGAGAGATAGAGGGTATCGACGACCGGTTTTGTAAGGAATCGCAAGGATGGCGCCAGCGCCCTCAGGATCGGCAGGTCGTGGTGAAGCAGATTATGACCCAGCAGATACTCGGCTTCATTGGCGAACGAGTCGAGTTCTAGAAGCGCCTGATGGGTGTCGAACCGTTCGGTACGCCTGAACACCCTCTCGCCAATGACGCCGCCGATGGCATACACCTCACCATTTTCGTTGGTTTCGATGTCCAGAAGAAGACATCTGTCAAGGAAGGTCTTCGGCTGCATATTGATCCTTTTCGAAGCAGAGATCAGAATTGGAGCACTAACCACTGGTCATGCGAATCATCACACTTTAGCATGATATATTACAAAACTCTAGTCCAACACCTATTTATATGACGAATGCTACCATACATTCCGCGATGGGGACACTCCGCTGATTTTAGCTCGCTGGGCGAGTCGGGACGGGAGACAAGCGTATGAAACGGGAAGATGACTTCAACGGGGGAAAGCGAGGGTTAGAGAGTGTTGCCCAGTCGGCCCAAGTACTTACGAGTGCCGGCCTAACAGCATGAGGCCGTAGTGTGCGGCGCCGATCAGGGGTGCGCGGGGGTTGAGGGCGACCTTTACTTCGATTGACTGAAGTAGCTCGGCGAAGCGCCCCTTGTCGGAGAAGGCATTGGTGAACGTGCCTTGTAGGGGCACGTGGCGAC
>NSJM01000063.1 GCA_002634395.1 Candidatus Methylomirabilis sp. | reverse complement strand
ATCGAAGGTAAAAGCCCATCGGCCGCGAAGGCGCTCCATCACCACTCTGGTCGCGGGAAAACAGCTTGCCCCCGGTTGCCCTTCGCGCTAAATTATGAGTGTGCATGCCGGATCTTGACTGTGACTGGGGGCGGCATCGGGTGGTGGGCGGCGTAAGGGCTTAGTCAGTAGTGGTGGGGGTGAGAAACCCAATACAATACCAAGAGCAGGAAGCCGTGAGGCGACCTGCTCTTATTGTTTTGAGGAGGTAGGCCGATGGACGGGAAGAACTATATCGCAGGGAGATGGGTAGAGGCGGTCGGAGGAGCCAGATTTGAAAGTCGTAATCCCGCCAGATTTGGTCAGGTGCTCGGGACTGTGGCCTTGTCGAATCGGGAGGATGCGGAGCAGGCGGTTGTGGCCGCGAAGACGGCTTTTGCCGGCTGGCGTGCGCTGTCGCGAATAAAAAGGGGGGAGTATCTCGATCGATTCATCGATGCGATCAAGGTCCAGGTCGACGAGATCACAAGCTTTGTGGCATCGGAGGCCGGCAAGGCGTATAACGAGGCCAAAGCCGATGTCGTTGAAGGGATCCATATGGCGCAGTATATGTTCGGCCACGCGCGGCTCCCTTCCGGTCAGGCCCTTCCCTCGGAGCTTGCCGAGAAGGACGCGTATATGTTCCGCAAGCCGAAAGGGGTGGTGACGGTGATCAGTCCCTGGAATTTCCCCTTCGCGATTCCCATCTGGCTGATCACCCCGGCCTTGCTCGAAGGGAATACGGTGGTCTTCAAACCGTCTGGGAACACCCCGTTGGTAGGGGAGAAGATCGTTGAGTGCTTTGAACGGGCCGAGCTTCCGCCTGGTGTTCTGAACCTCGTCCAGGGCACCGGAGGGGATGCTGGGTGGCCTCTGGTGACCCATCCCGACGTCGAGGTCGTCCTCTTTACCGGCTCATATGAGGTAGGATCACGGATCAAGGAGGCGTGCGTCAAGGACTATCGGAAGATGTATGCCTGCGAGATGGGCGGGAAGAATGCGATGATCGTCTGCCAGGACGCCGACCTTGATCTGGCCGTCCGGGCCGCGATTCTCAGCGCCTTTAAGACGACCGGCCAGCGCTGTACCTCGGCCTCTCGCCTCATCATCCATGAGAGTCGGATGGAGGAGTTCGCGAAGGCCTTTGTCGCTATGGCACGGCGGATTGTCATTGGCGATCCCCTCGATCCTCAGGTCTTCATGGGTCCGCTCATTAACGAGGCGGCGACGAAGAAGGTCGGCTCTTATAATCTGCTGGCGAAGCAGGAAGGGGCTGAGGTGCTCCTGGACGGCGGGCGCCTGGAGGAAGGGGCCTATCGGGACGGCTACTTCTTCAGCCCCTTCATCTATCACATGGCGCATCGGAAAGATGCCCGGGTACTCCACGAGGAGGTCTTTGGACCCCACGTGGCTCTGATCCCCTTCCAAACGCTGGACGAGGCCGTGGCCATCCACAACGGTGTGGAGTATGGCCTGGCCTGCTCCGTGATCACCGAAGATTATCGGATCGCCCGTCGTCTTCGGGAGGAATGCGAGTTCGGCGTTGGGTATTGGAATCTGCCCACCATCGGCGCCGAGGTACACCTGCCGTTCGGCGGACTGAAGAAGAGCGGGACGGGTGTTCCGGCGTCCTGGCCTTTGCTGGATCTCGTGACGCACAAGGTGGCGTGGACGGTCAATCATGGTCGTGAGATCAGGATGGCGCAAGGTCTGAGCACCGAGGTGTAGCCATGACCCGGCTGCTGATGTGTCGTCCCGACCATTACGGGATCTACTATGAGATCAATCCTTGGATGGATCGAAGGCGCCAGGCGGACCGGGCAGTCGCCATACGGCAGTGGGAGGCGTTGTATCGACTGCTCACTGAAACATTAGGGGTCCGGGTGGAGCTGCTGCCGTCTGTTCCGGGGTTGCCTGATCTCTGCTTTACCGCGAACGCCGGACTCCTGATGAACAGCCTGTTCGTGAGCAGTCGTTTCCGATATCATGAGCGTGAGGCGGAAGTTCCTCATGTTACACAGTGGTTTGCAGAGCGGAATTACAGGGTCACTTGTCTTCCTGAACCCGTCTTCTTTGAGGGGGAGGGGGATGCGCTGTTTTGCGGGAATGACCTGTTCTCCGGGTATCGCTTTCGTTCGGAGCTGCAGGCCCATCACCTGCTCGCGGAGCTTTTTGGGCTGCACGTTTATTCCCTGGAGCTGACCGATCCATGGTTTTACCACCTGGATACCTGTTTCTGTCCGCTCCAGCCAGGCCGGGCAGCGTACTATCCGGAGGCGTTCAGCCCAGCCTCGCAGCGGCTTTTGAAAGAGACGACCCCAGAGCTCTTCCCGGTGACGGAGGCAGAGGCCAAACGGTTGGCCTGCAATGCGCTGGTCATCGGACAGTCGGTGCTCCTCAATGCCGGCTGCCCCCATCTGGCTCGGACGCTCAGCGAGGCCGGGTATCAGGTTCACGAGGTCGAGACGACGGAGTTTCTTAAGGCCGGAGGCGGGCCCAAGTGCCTGACCCTCTTTCTTGAGCGGGATGGATTATGAGCCATTGGATCGAGTTGGATAAGCGGTACTTCATGGATACCGGTCACCGGCGTCTCGGGGTGACGCTCGTGCGCGGGGAGGGGGCGAGGGCCTGGGATGATGCCGGGAAAGAATATCTTGACTTCATTGCCGGATGGGCTGCCTGTAGTCTCGGCCACTGCCATCCTATTATCCAGGAGGCCCTTCGGGAACAGTCAAAGCGCCTTATCCTGGCGAGTCTGGATGTCTATACGATTCCCCAGATTGAGTTGGCTGAGCTACTCATCTCCTCGAGCGGTTTGGCCAAGATCTTCTTCTGTAATAGCGGAGCAGAGGCAAACGAGGGCGCGGTCAAGCTGGCCCGGAAGTATGGGAAGTTGCACCTGAATGGCGCCTATGAGGTTATCTCAGCCCTGAAGAGCTTCCATGGTCGGACATTGGCGATGGTGGCCGCGACGGGTAAGCCGGAGTATCAGGCGCCCTTTACTCCGCTCCCTGAAGGATTCAGAAACGTCCCGTACAACGACATCGCAGCCCTGCGGGCCGCTGTAGGGGAGCGGACCTGTGCGATCCTGTTGGAACCGATCCAGGGCGAGGGCGGGGTGAACGTCCCGCCTGAGACCTATCTGAAGGAGGTTCGAGCGCTCTGCGACGAGCGGGGCCTGTTGCTCATTCTGGACGAGGTCCAGACGGGCTGCGGTCGAACCGGGACCCTGTGGGCATACGAGGGTTTCGGTATCAGGCCGGACATCATGACGGTAGGTAAGGGGTTGGGCGGCGGGGTTCCTATCGCTGCGTTTCTGGCCAACGAACAGGCCGCCTGTTTTGGTCCGGGAGATCACGGCTCCACCTATGGCGGCAATCCGCTCTGCGCTGCAGTAGCCGGTGCAGTTTTGCGGTTTATCATGAAGGAAGATCTGCCGGGTAACGCGGTACGGGTGGGAAGCTACTTCCGGGAGCGGCTCCTGGGCTTGCAAGAGGAGTGGGATATCGTGAAGGAGGTTCGGGGCCGCGGCCTGCTCCTGGCGATGGAGTTTACGAAGCCGATCGCGCTCGCAATGGCCAAGGCCTGCTGCGAACGGGGCCTGCTACTGAACCCGATCCCGCCTCAGACAATCCGGTTTATGCCGCCCCTGATTATCAGTCCGCAGGATGTGGATCGGGCCGTTATGATCCTGGATGCCGCCATCAGGCAGATCAAGTAGGTGGTGGCCATACCCGAGGCCGTTCGCGAAGGCAATAGGATGGGTTCTAACCTTTCTCAGAAAATCCTATTTGTCAAATCCCCCCGTATTCCCCCTTTGCTAAAGGGGGGTTGGGGGCGGTTGTATGTCGTGGTGCCGGGTCCGGACTTTCATGGTGATGGAGGATAGTGATGACTGGCGCAGAAGCGGTTGTCGAATGCCTGAAGGCTCAAGGAGTTGAACTTGTCTTCGGGATACGCGGCCTGCACATCACGCCTGTGGCCACCGCCGCCAAACGACAAGGCATTCGATTCATTGAGGTCCGCAACGAGCAGTCCGCAGCCTTCATGGCCGATGCCTATGCCAGGGTGACCGGGCAGGTCGGGGTTGTGCTGGCCGGGACAGGCGCCGGTACTGCCGCCACGATGGTCGGCATTCAGGAAGCCTATTGCAGCTCCTCGCCGGTGTTGCTCCTCTCCAGTCAGATCGAGCGGGCGCATCTGCACAAGGGTTGGGGGGATGTCCACGAGGTGAAAGATCAGCACGGTCTGATTTCGAATGTGGCCGAAGCGTGCTATGACGTGATGGCACCATCAGACATTCCTCAAAGCCTCCAGACGATCTTCTCCAGGATGGAAAATGAACGACCGCGACCCTATGGCCTCGAGGTTCCGGTGGATGTCCTGAACGCGGAGCCTGCCGCCCCCTTCTTGTATCAGCCGGTTGTGTGCACGCCAAAGCTGCCTGACGAAACGAGGCTGGAAGATGCGGTTGAGCTGATTGCAGGCGCGAGGCGGCCTGTTATCTATGCGGGAGGCGGCGCAATCGCCTCAGGGGCTGGCCAAGCGATTGGACGACTGGCCGAGCGGCTCAACGCCCCGGTGCTTACCAGCATCAAAGGGAAAGGGGTATTTTCGGAGGCTCATGATCTATCCCTTGGCAATCTGGGGACTGAGGAGCCTGTTCAGTCGCTCCTTGCAAGGGCCGATCTGACTATCGTGGTCGGCACACGGTTTAGCAACCGATCAACCGGCAAGTGGTCGTTGCGGCTGCCTTCACGATGGGTCAGGATTGATATAGATGAGCAGCAGTTTGCCAAGACCCATCCGAGCATCCAGGGCAGCCATGTCGTTGAGCTGGCAGGCGATGCCCGCATAACCGTAGAGGCTATTCTCGGAAGGCTTGGAAAGCAGCCGTCACGTCCGCAAGGCTTTGAGCGGTCAGAGGTCATCAAGGCCAAACGGCAGGTCCTGGAAAGTGTGAGAGCGACATATCCCGCTGAAGTGAAGCTGCTCGAAGATCTCAGGGGAGTGGTAAGGGGCGACGCCATCCTGGCCAACGATTCGGCCATGGCGACATACTGGGCGCGTCGGTACTTTGAGGTTCACGAGCCCAGAACATTTCTCTGGGCGATGGGAAGTGGGACGATCGGATTCGGGCTACCGGCTGCCATCGGTGCCAAGCTCGCCAAGCCGGATTGTCAGGTTCTGGCGCTGTGCGGCGACGGCGGGTTTCTGTACTCCTGTCAGGAACTGGCGACTGCGGTCAAATATCGGGCCGCCATCGTCGTCTTACTCTTCAATAACAACGCCTTTGGTGTCGTAGACTATGCCGAGCGAAAGGCGGGCCAACTGTTTGGCGACGAAGCGCTTGTAAACCCGGACTTTGTCGCCTTGGCGAAGTCATTTGGCGCCGACGCGGAGCGGGTCGATTCGCTCGAACAGATCGGCCAGGTCGTTGAGAAGGCATTCGCGCGAAACCGGCTGACGGTCATCGAGGTCCCGATCGCTTTACGCCCCCCACCCGACCTGGCTTAAAGGTGACGGGACAGCAACGGAAATCCGGGCGATGAGTATGTGCCCGGAAGTGCAACGAAGTATTCGCCTGAAGTCCAGGAAGTCTGGGGTGGAACGGAATCACACAAGGAGACGAGTCATGAGTCGTATGGTACGCCTGGTCGGACTGGTGGTGCTCCTGGCGCTCGGCGTAGTCGCACCGGCCGCAGGAGCCACGATCGAACCAGCCGGGAAGTCAGGATCGACGGTCTTACTCCCGCTCTCGGAAGTCGTGCTGTATTCCAGCGGTGTCGGATACTTCCAGCGGAACGGTTCGATTGAGGGACGAGGCGACGCCGAGTTGCGCTTCAAGGTGGATAACGTCAATGATCTACTCAAGAGCCTGGTCATTCAGGATTTCGACGGGGGACAGATATCGGCTGTGACGTACGATTCGCGTGATCCGATCAGCAAGGCGCTCAAGAGCTTCGCAGTGGACCTGACCGCGAGTCTAGGCTTGGGCCAACTGCTCGAGCAACTCCGGGGCGAGCGGATTGAGGCCGCCGCGCCGAATCCCATCCAGGGAACGATCCTGGGGGTCGAGAAGAAACGTGAGAAGGTCGGCGAGAAGGAGTTCACAGAAGTGGAGTATCTGAACCTCGTCACCGCCGATGGCCTTCGCTCGCTTCCCCTTGCCCAGGTCCAACGCATCCGACTGGCGAATGAACAGCTTAATGCCGAGTTGCGGCAGGCCCTTGAGGTGCTGGCCTCCAGCCACGACGTGCAGAAGAAGACCGTCAGGCTACAGTTCGACGGCAAGGGCCGTCGCCGCGTTCGAGTCGGGTATATCGTCGAGACGCCCGTCTGGAAGACCAGCTATCGACTGTCGCTGTCCGAGGCGAGTCGGCCGTTCCTGCAAGGGTGGGCGATCGTGGAAAACACCTCGGATGAGGATTGGGAACACGTAAAGCTGTCGCTTATCTCCGGCCGACCGATCTCGTTCAGGATGGAGCTGTACGAACCGCTCTACGTGAAGCGACCCCTGGTCGTCTCCGAGCTGTACGAATCGTTGCGACCTCAAGTGCACGAACAAGCGGTGGCGGACCTCAGCGAAAGACCGGCGGAAGCCGAGACGGCCCAGACGCTCATGGGCATCGCACCTCGGATGCGGGCGATGCGCGCCATGCCGCCTGCGATGCTGGCCCCGCGCGCCTCTGAGGTCGATCTGCAGCAAGGGGTGACGTCAACATCCCAGGCGATGGAGACAGGCGAACTCTTCCAATATAGTATCAGCGCGCCACTCTCGCTTCCGCGCCGGCAATCGGCCCTGTTGCCGATCGTCAATGAGGAGGTCAGGGGCGACAAACTCTCCATCTACAACGAGCGGGTACATGCCAAGTATCCGATGAACGGTTTTCGGCTGAAGAATTCTACGGTGTTGCACCTGATGCAGGGGCCGATTACGGTATTCGACGGTGGGATCTACGGTGGTGACGCTCGGATCGAGGATCTCCCCCCCGGCCAGGAACGGATTATCAGCTATGCGCTGGATCTGAAGGCCGACGTGGCCGTCCAGGCCACACCGGAGAAGGAAGAGGTGGTTACGGCCAGCCTTCGCAAGGGGACACTGCTGGTCACGAGGAAGTACGTCGAGGAGAAGGGTTATCAGGTGAACAACCGCGATCAGAAGGCGAAGGTCGTTCTCATTGAGCACCCCCTCCGCCAGGACTGGCGGCTCGTGAAGCCGGCGGAGCCCGCCGAGCTGACACGCGATCTGTATCGCTTTAAAGTGACGACCAATGCCGGCGGCGGCGCCCGGTTACTCGTGCGCGAGGAAAAGCAGGCGCAGCAGACCGTTCGGCTGATCGACTCGGGCCCTGAGACGATCGGTTACTACGTGCAGGCGAAGCAGGTCAGCCCCAAGGTGAAGGAGGCGCTCCAGAAGGTGATTGCCCTGCGCGATCGTCTCGATCAGACGGCTGCCGGTCGTAACCGACTAGAGCAACGGACCAAAGACATTACCCAGGAACAGGGCCGCATCCGGGAGAACATGGCGAAGCTGGCGCAGAACTCGGAGCTCTATAACCGTTACGTGGGTAAGCTCAATCAGCAGGAAACCGATATTGAGAATCTCCGCAAGGAGATCGAGAGCCTCAAGACTGTAGAAGACCGGCAAAAGCGAGAATTAAACGACTACTTGCTCGGGTTGGACCTTGACTGACCTTCCGATCATCGAGACGAGCTTCACCAGTCTTTTCGATCCGGTGAGCTTACCATCGGCGTCAAGTCCGGTGCCTCCATCGCCTGGCCAATCGCCCGTCGACACTGCAATGCGTCCAGCTCCGCAGGCTGATGTGCCGGAGAGTGGTGCGGGGCCTGAGGCCGGTAGAGCCGGATTCTGGATTCGACTGGCGGCCTGGGCCATTGATATCCCCTGCCTTTTTCTGGTCACCATTGCCTTGGCTCTTGCAGCACTGACGACGATTTATCTCGGAGGCCGGTTGGGAGGCGAGATCAACAGCCAAGTGATGGTATTGGCTGGATATTCAATTGTTGCCATCGTGATGTTGAGTGGCATGGTGTATTGTACTATCTTTGTCGGATCGTGCGGACAGACCCCGGGGAAAATGGTCTATCGCCTGAAGGTTATCCGGATTGATGGTCAGGAGATGACCTATGGCAGGGCATTGCTTCGCTCACTGTGCTGGATACTCTCGCTCCTGCTTTTCGGCATCGGCTTTCTGATGATCGCGTGTACCCGCCAAAAACGCGGCCTGCATGATATACTAGCAGGCACGTCCGTGATCCGTCTCCAACGTCTGTCTTGACAGTAACTGCGCAACGTGTAGTTTGACCTTGACAAGGAGGCGAGGAGGGGGCTATTTTTATTCGCTACGGAGGGAGTGCAGGAGGTGCTTGAAGGACTCACAGAACGATTAGGCTTGGTCCTAAAAAAGCTTCGTGGCCACGGACGGCTCACCGAAGAGAACATCGCTGAGGCGCTCCGAGAGGTGCGGCTTGCGCTGCTCGAAGCGGATGTGAATTTTAAGGTCGTCAAAGGTTTCATCGAGCGCGTCCGCGAGCGGGCAGTGGGTCGTGATGTATTAGAGAGTCTTACCCCTGGCCAGCAGGTCGTTAAGGTCGTCTACGAAGAGCTGGTCGAGATGCTGGGTAAGACACGCGCCCCGCTGACCTATGCGTCGGATCCTCCCACGACCATCATGCTGGTCGGTCTGCATGGATCAGGGAAGACGACGACATCGGCGAAGCTGGCCCGGTGGTTCGTGTCGGAAGGGCGATCGCCGCTCCTGGTAGCGGCCGACACGGTGAGGCCGGCGGCCAGGGAGCAGCTCCAGACGTTAGGGCGAGCTCTGGGTGTACCGGTGTATGCCGGGGCAGGTTCTGCGCTGCAAGTCTGCCAGGAGGCGAAGAGACTGGCAAAAGAGCGCGGACAGAATCCGGTGATTCTTGATACCTCCGGGCGACTCCATATCGATGAGCCGCTGATGCAGGAACTGGTGGCGATTGCCGGAGCGACCTCTCCGACCGAGCGGCTGATGGTCGCCGATGCCATGACCGGGCAGGATGCGGTCAATTCCGCCCTTCGGTTTAATGCCGATCTTGACCTGACGGGGTTTATCCTTACCAAGCTGGATGGGGATTCCCGAGGCGGTGCGGCCCTCTCGATCAGGTCCGTGACGGGAAAGCCGATCAAGTTCATCGGTGTCGGTGAGAAGCCGGATGCCTTCGAACCGTTCCACCCTGAACGATTGGCCTCTCGGATCCTCGGGATGGGCGATATCCTGACCCTCGTGGAAAAGGCGCAGGCGAGGGTAGACCAGCAGCAAGCCCTGGATCTTGTAAAAAAGGTTCGCTCCGAAGGTTTTACGCTTGAGGATTTTCGCTTACAGCTCCAGCAAGTGAAGAATCTCGGGCCTCTCGATCAGGTGATGGAGATGATCCCGGGGTTGTCACGACAGAAGGGCCTGGTCGATACCTTTTCAGCAGAGCGAGAGTTCAAACAGGCTGAGGCGATTATTAACTCGATGACCCGGAAAGAGCGGGAGGTTCCCGACATGATCAATGGGAGCCGTCGCCGCCGGGTTGCCGCCGGAAGCGGGACATCGGTGGCGGACGTCAATCGTCTGCTGAAGCAGTTTGTCCAGGCCAGGAAATTGATGAAACGGGTCATGCCTGGAGGGAGCGGGGCGAAGGCGAAAATGGCAAAGCGTCTTCGGTCCTTCATGGGAGTGTAACGCTGAATGGCTAAGGGGGAGAGATACAGATGGCTGTAAAGATCAAACTGCGGCGAATGGGGGCGAAGCAGCACCCGTTCTATCGCTTGGTTGTGGGAGATTCGCCGGTCGCGGGAGGCGGTAAGGTACTGGAAACCTTGGGCACCTATAATCCTCATGGAGAGCAGCCTGCGCTTTCTGTGCAGGCGGAGCGTGCATTGCATTGGTTGCAACGGGGCGCTGAACCTACCGACAGTGCCCGGCAACTTTTACGTCGGGCAGGCGTCATGCGGCAGCTAGCTGAACTGAAAGCCGCAGGAAAGGGTCAGTAATTCCGAGGTCGTAGCTACAGTATCGGAAGGAGGAAAGATGGAAGCCGGTCCGTCGATTCCAAGTCAGGATACCATGGGGGACGCGAAGGCGCTCAAAGAGCTGGTAGAACGGATGGCCATGGCGCTGGTGGACAGCCCGGACCAGGTGACCGTCGATGCGACAGAGGAAGATACGGCAATGGTCCTCCGCCTGCGAGTGGCTCCCTCCGATGTCGGCCGGGTCATCGGAAAGCAGGGCCGGACAGCCAAGGCGATGCGCACTGTGCTGCACGCTATCGCAGCCAGGTCAAAGCGTCGGGCCGTCCTGGAGATTCTGGAATAGATGAATGCCGGTGCCGTACCTGGTGCTGGGTAGGGCTGTCAAAGCCTGGGGGCTGAAGGGTGAAGTGAAAGTACAGCCCTATGCCGACTCGATAGCAATTGTAGCAGGGTCGGCAACCGTGTACCTGAGAGAGGCCGGGAGCGATCTTGTTGAATACGTCGTGACGCGGGTTCGGCAGGTCGGCTCTTCCTGGATCATGCAATTGCATGGTGTAGAGACCATTGAACAGGCGGAGCGCCTGATTAACCGCGAGGTGCTTATTCCAAGATCAGCGGCTCCTATGCTCCCGGAAGGAACCTATTACCATGTCGACCTCATCGGCCTGAAGGTTGTGACCGAAGAGGGACGAGAGCTTGGACGGATCGTAGAAATTCTGGAAACGGGCGCCAACGATGTGTACGTCGTCCACGGTGCAGGTTCGGAATGGTTGCTGCCCGCGACCAGGGAGGTTGTCAGAAGGGTCGATCTTGCAGGTGGAATCATGCTGGTCCGCCCCCTGAAGGAATGATCGAAGCTGAGGCAGTATGACGTCCTTACCCTGTTCCCCGGGTTCTTTCAGGGACCGCTCTCAGAAAGCATCCTGAAGCGAGCCCAGCAACACGGCATCGTGCGGATCGCAGTCCACGATCTTCGAAGCTATGCGCATGACCGTCATGCCGTCGTGGACGATCGGCCGTACGGGGGTGGCGCTGGAATGGTACTGAAGCCAGAGCCGATCCTCGATGCGGTCGCAAGCCTCCGCCGAGGTCAAGAGCCCCATCTGGTTCTCCTGACTCCCCAAGGCCGCCCGTTCAAGCAGGCGGTTGCAAAGGAGCTTGTCGAGCACCAACACCTGCTGTTAATCTGTGGTCGGTACGAGGGGTTCGACGAACGGGTGAGGGCGCTGCTTACCCCTGATGAGATTTCCATCGGGGACTACGTCCTGACGGGAGGGGAGCTGCCGGCCCTCGTCCTGCTGGATGCCGTCATTCGACTTATTCCTGGTGTATTGGGCGATGAAGACTCAGCCCGGTACGACTCTTTTGTAGATACGTTGTTGGACTTTCCTCATTATACGCGGCCACAGAGCGTGCAGGGGCTCATCGTTCCCGACGTGCTGCTGTCTGGAGACCATGAGCGGATCAGGCGCTGGCGCCGAAAGGAGGCCTTGCGGGCTACGAAGGCGCGTCGGCCGGATCTCTTGCAGCAGGCGCTCCTGAGCGAAGAGGACCTTGAGCTTCTGGAAGAGATCGATGGTGAGCAAGGGGTCGGTTAAATGATGCAAGGTTGGATGGCGTGGCGCGAAGTACCTTGCGCCTCATATTTTCGTGTATTGGAGGCTGAATCATGAATGTCATCAGCAGTGTCGAGGTGCCCTCGCTGAAGGCGCAGATTCCGGACTTCTCGCCCGGCGACACGGTCAAGGTGCAGGTAAAGGTCCGGGAAGGGGATAAGGAAAGATTCCAGGTATTTGAAGGAGTGGTGATCCGTATGCGCGGTGAGGGACTTCGTGCGACCTTCACAGTACGCAAGGTGACGTACGGTGTGGGCGTGGAGCGCATCTTTCCCATCCATTCCCCCATGATTGAGAAGATCGAGTGCATAAGACGGGGTCATGTCCGTCGAGCAAAACTTTACTACCTGCGAAAACTGAAGGGAAAGGCTGCCCGGATCTTAGAGCGCAAGCTGAAGTAAAGAGAATCGCTGTGCTGCCGCCTGCAGAGGTGGAGACCTCTCTCCGTGCCGCAGGCTATTACCTCATTGCGGGTGTTGATGAGGTCGGACGAGGGTCTCTGGCCGGGCCGGTCGTAGCTGCCGCTGTGATCCTTTCGCCGACCTGCGTGATCGATGGAGTGAACGACTCCAAGACGCTCAGCGCGCGCCGACGCGAGCAACTCGACCTGGCAATCAGGGTCGAGGCGATAGCCGTCGGTTTCGGCGTGGTGCAGGAGGAGACCATTGATGCCCTCAATATTCTCCAGGCGACTATGCTCGCTATGCGACGCGCCATCGAGGCGTTGAACCCACCCCCCGATTTCGTCCTGATTGACGGCGATCAATCCCCGAACTGTTCCAACCCCCATCGATTAATTCCTTCAGGGGATCGTCTCTGCTTTCCAATCTCTGCGGCTTCTATCCTCGCGAAGGTTGCCCGTGACCGGATCATGCACGCGTATGACCTGGCCCTTCCGCAGTACGGCTTCCGTCGACACAAAGGGTACGGGACTCCGGAACATCTGTCAGCCATTGCGCGGGTCGGAGTGAGCCCTATTCACCGGAAGAGCTTCAGGGGTGTCCGGGAATACGTATAAGAGAGCCTTTTAATGAAAACAGGACGGTTGAGTCTGGGGGTGGAAGGGGAGCGTATAGCGAAAACGTATCTGCGGACTCAAGGATTTCGAATCCTCCACGAAAACTATTCGACCACGCTCGGCGAAATCGACCTGATCGCCAGGGAGGGTGGTGTGGTGGTATTCGTGGAGGTCAAGACACGCACGTCTGGAGAGTTCGGCCCGCCGCAGGCCTCGGTCACACGTCGGAAGCAGCACCAGATCGTCGGTGTGGCAAAATTGTACTTACAGCGGGAGAGACTCTCCGAGGCGGCCTGCCGCTTTGACGTCGTGGCGGTAACGTTTCCAGGAGGTCTGGCAGGGCAACCGGAGGTCCTCCTGATCCGGGACGCGTTCGGCAGCGAGGGGACCGCCCTCTTTTAACGGAGACAGCATGCTGGCCAAGGTGTTATCCAGTGCAGTGCTGGGGGTTGAGGCCTACCTGGTTGACGTAGAGGTCGACATCGCCCAGGGCCTGCCCAACTTCAACACCGTCGGGCTGCCGGATGCGGCGGTCAAGGAGAGCCGTGACCGGGTGAGGGCAGCCATTAAGAACTGCGGCTTCGACTTTCCCGCACGACGGATCACCGTCAACCTGGCGCCGGCCGACATCAAGAAGGAGGGCGCCTGCTTCGACCTCCCCATCGCCTGCGCCATCCTGGCGGCCATGGGCCTGATTAAACCTGATCGGCTGCAGAACCATCTGCTTCTGGGCGAATTGGCGCTGGACGGCGGTATCAGAGGGGTCAACGGCGCCCTGCCGATGGCGGTCGCGGCCGCGCGTACCCGATTGACCGGGATGGTCCTGCCTGCAGAGAATGCCCCAGAGGCGGCCGTGGTGGAGGGGATCCAGGTCTTTGGAGTTGAGACGTTGCCGCAGGTGGTGGAGTTTCTGAACGGCGCGCAGGAGATTCCGCCCACGCGGGTTGATCTCCAGGAGGTCTTCGCGCAGCACGCCGGCTACGGCGTCGATCTGGCTGATGTGAAAGGGCAGGCCCACGCAAAGCGGGCACTTGAAGTGGCGGCGGCGGGCGGCCACAACATCCTCTTCATCGGACTGCCCGGCTCCGGCAAGACGATGCTCGCCAAGCGACTGGCTACCATCCTGCCTGATCTGGTCCTGGAGGAAGCAATCGAGGTGACGAAGATCCATTCCATCTGCGGCCTTGTGCCTTCCCGCGCGGCGCTGGTCGCGACGCGACCCTTCCGGGCGCCTCACCACACCATCTCGGATGCCGGACTGATCGGCGGCGGAACGAACCCGCGCCCAGGCGAGGTGAGTCTGGCACACCACGGGGTTCTCTTCCTGGATGAACTACCCGAGTTTAAGCGGTCGGTTCTGGAGGTGTTGCGTCAGCCGCTGGAGGACGGCACGGTGACCATCGCGCGCGCGGCGACCTCCGTCACCTACCCGGCTCGTTTCATGCTGGTCGCTGCGATGAATCCCTGCCCCTGCGGCTACTTCACCGACCCGCAGCGACCGTGTACCTGCTCCCCTCCACAGATTCAGCGGTACCGGTCGCGGATCTCCGGCCCGCTGCTGGACCGGATCGACCTGCACCTCGATGTGCCGCCGCTGCGTTATCGGGAAATTACGACCGATTCCCAAGGGGAGCCATCCGAGCAGGTGCGAGAGCGAGTGAAGGAGGCCAGGGCTCTCCAGCAGGAGCGGTTCAGGCGAACCCGGACCTTCTGTAACGCCCAGATGGGCGTGAAGCAGCTTCGGCGGCACTGCCAGATCGGACCCGACGGACAGGCGCTCCTGGAAACCGCCATCGAGCGGCTCGGGCTGTCCGCGCGGGCGCACGATCGGATCCTCAAGGTCGCCCGGACCATTGCCGACCTTGAAGGCCACGAGACGATCCGAACCGACCATCTGGCCGAGGCGATCCAGTACCGGACCCTGGACCGTCGCACCGGGTGGTAAGCCTTCGATCCGAATGCGGCTTTTGACTTTCACGTCGAATCTGCTAACGTGAAAGCGGTCTTCAGCAAAAGGGAGGCACAATATGGCTACGAAGACGTTGGATCAACATATTGAGGTGACCCCTGGTATAGCAGGCGGGAAACCGCACATCGCGGGGCATCGTATTACGGTCCAGAATATTGTGATCTGGCACGAGCGGATGGGCAAAAGCGCTGATGAAATTGCTGCCGAAGGCGACCTGGCCCTGTCCGATGTCTATGCGGCACTGGCTTACTATTACGACCACCGATCCGAGATCGACCGCGACATCGAGGAGAGCGAAGCGTTCATCAAGGCCGTCAGAGAAAGCAGTGCTTCGAAGCTGAAGCAGAAGCTGCATGGGCCGAAAGATTAGGTTGTACACCGATGAGCACGTGGCAAAGGCCGTTGTGCGAGGGTTGCGACAACGAGGCGTAGATGTATTGACGGTGCTGGAAGCGGGCATGATTGGAGCGCTCGATGAAGCGCATATAAGACGAGCCGGAAACGAAGATCGGGTGATCTTTACCCAGGATGACGACTTCCTGCGTTTGCACGCTGCCGGCGTGGATCACGCCGGGATCATCTATGCGCCGCAACCAACATCGGTTCAAAACATCATTCGCGGGCTGATGCTAATCCATCAGGTACTGGACGCCGAGGAGATGCGCGGTCATGTCGAGTTTCTCTAAGATCTCGGACCAGATGCGAGCGTGGTGGAGGCCCGTCAGGTCGCCCGGACCATTGCCGACCTTGAAGGCCACGAGACGATCCGAACCGACCATCTGGCCGAGGCGATCCAGTACCGCACCCTGGACCGCCGTACCGGGTGGTAGCAAGCACGAAGGTTGGATTGATCGCATTTCCCCAGTGTGACAAGATTGAAAGCAGGCTGGAGGCGTGTCCATGTCGAAGGCGAAGGAAGAGTTGAGGAAGCTTATCGAAGAGCAATCAGAGGATAGTTCGCGCGAAGAGATCATGCGGGAGATGGCATTTCATGTGATAGTCGAACGCGGTCTGGCTGACTCGGACGCGGGTCGAGTCATTTCGAACGACGAGATGGCGCGCCGTATCCCGAAGTCAGGATAATCTGAACCGACCATCTGGCCGAACCGATCCAATACCGGACCCCCGACAGAAGGATAAATTAGAGGCGTCTTCTTGAATTTGAAAAAGAGGATCATTGGCCTATACTGTACACATGAAAACAATCGAGTTAGTGGACAGTGAACGGGCTGCGCTTTCGGAGCTGAAAAGAAAGCTCGAAGAGCGGTTCGAACTTATCGATTTTCGCATATTCGGCTCAAAGGCACGCGGTGACGCGGCGCCCGATTCCGACATCGATGTGATGATCGAGATCGAAGATTACAACCCGGTATCCGAGTCCGAGATCGATGACATTGTGTTCAAGATCAATCTCGAGCATGACTGCTTTATTTCCGTTGTGATCTTCGGCAGGCGGGAAATTGAAGAAGGGCCACTTGGAGAATCGCCGCTGTACCGCGTCATTGAACGGGAGGGCGTCAAAGTTTGACCCTTGAAGAAAAGAGACGCGAGCTAATCCAGTACCGACTCAAGCAGGCCGACGAAAGCCTGGAAGAGGCGGCATTCCTCCTGGCAGGAAGGAAAAGCTCGCGCAGCATCATCAATAGGGCGTACTATGCAATGTTCTACGCTGTCTTGGCTCTTCTCGTCAATGAGCCCTATGCATCATCAAAGCACATTGGTGTTCTCACCTACTTCAACAAGCACTTCATTAAAGGTGGCCTTCTCCCAGTGGCGCTTGGACGCGCTCTCAACAGGGCCTTCGAACTGAGGCAACGGAGCGATTATCGAGAATACGTCGAGCCCAGCCTTGACCAAGTTGAACCGTTAATCGAGGAGTCCAAGGCTTTTATTGTCGCGGTCAAGGATTATCTTGCTAAGCGCCAGATTGGTCTATGAACGCGACAGCATGAGGAGCCAACGATCCCGAAGCTTCGGGCGATGATTCACGAACTGCTCAAGGATGCGGGTCGAACGGAGCTTCAACTGGCCTATAGGCTGCTCAAGGCGCTCCTTCGGTAAAGAGGGGACCGATTCAGAGCGGACTGCCGGGCGCTCTCCTGAGCCCTTGGCCTTCCCGTGTCGGTCGTGTAGGATGAGGGCATGACGACGCCTTGGAGGAGATCCCGATCGAGTGAGGTGGTCGCGGACCTCACGGATCGCTGCGCCAGGAGTCTACAGTGGGCTGTGCGGGGGTGCGGGGAGAGCTTTTGTGCGAAGAAAGGCGTCAAGTCGCTCCAGGGATCTTGCGCTCGGCCGATGCTTCCCGGCGAGCCACCCTGTCACCATCGACTCATCCATTTCAAGCTCCTGAGCCAGGGCTTCACAGGACAACCCCTGGACCCGCTTATAGTATCGAAGCCGCCCGAGAGGGTCCGTCGGGCACTCGAAGGGAACGTAACCGAGGAACGTGACGAGCTTGGGAAGCTGTCTGACGGAGGGCTTAATCCGTGCCTTCTCCCGGTAGACGACGGTCATCTCGTCAACGCCTAATTGGTTGGCGACCTGGTTCTGGAATAATCCAAGATCGAGCCGCCGTTTGCGGAGGTGCTCCCCGAGGCTTCGGGGATGGGCAGGGTAGCCGGAGGGT
>NSJM01000062.1 GCA_002634395.1 Candidatus Methylomirabilis sp. | reverse complement strand
AACGGCAAGTAGCGCCGCATCTGGGTCAGCTCGTCATGGGCGGCGGCCTCCATCGCCAGCGTGGGGGCCGGGTTCCGATGACGGATCCCGGCGGCCAGGACGCGCGCCACCGGGGAGCGGGAGCGTTCGCCGAACGTGCGCGCATCCTCCCAGTTGCCGGTCGCCGCCAGCGTGAGCATCTGCTCCGTTTCCCCGGAGGGGCGCAGACGCCACCAGAACAGTCCCCGTTCGATGACCACGGCCAGCGAGGTGATCGAACAGCAGAGGAGGGGGATCATGACCGGTCCCCCTTTGATGAGGAGCGCAACAAGTTCAGACATTTCTATCTCCCTCACGTGCGTATATGGTCAAGGACTCCTTCGGTTCCTCAGAAAACGACGATCAGTAATCAATGTTCAGCCGTAGGTCGGGTTAGCGCAGCGTAACCCGACAACTTCTCTTCTGGTCCGTCATTCCGTGTTTGACACGGAATCCAGTTGGGCCTTCTGGATACCGGCCTCCGCCGGTATGACGAATTCGTGGCAAGTTGCGGGGAATGAACCCCGAGTGGATTCAAGTGAAAGAGAGTTGGCGGAGCTTATGCGAAGACGGGCGAGGGCGGGGAACGGCCGGTCAGCCGGATAGGGAATGACTCTAGACTGTATCGTAGTAACGGGAGGAAGACGAGCAGTACAGTTGCTGCCAACGGCAGGGAGACCCCTGACGATGGCACATGAGAGGAGGCGATGTTGTGAACCCACTCACAGACAGGACCCAGACGATTATCTGTCTGATCATGGGGATGAACAGTATGGGGATGGCTTAGACACAGGATGAGGAAGACATTGAGCAGCAGGTAGAGACAAAGCGCCGATACTGCCAGGGGCTGTAGCGGCCGAGATTCGTAGACTTTTCTCTTCAAGAGTGCCACTGGTGGAGCTCCATCTCCTGCGACAGACGATACAGTGTGGTGCGACACCGCGTACCCTTTTTTACTGCCTCCGGACGAGCGTGTCTACAGATGCCTGCTTACTGCTGCAACAAAATGTTGCAGGCGAACATCCGTCAAAAGCAAGGCCCCAAGGGATTGAATCCCTTGGGGCCCGGGCTGCACTCGATCGAACGAGCCGCCCCTGCTATTCGAGGACCACCAGTTGCCCGGCGTAATGGTTTTCCGCCTTATGAAGCTGACACTTGATCGGGAAGATACCTGCCTTGGTGGCCTTGAAGGTGACGGTCTTGGTCTGATGGTTGCCGACAACCTCCTTCACGCCAACAGCTTCTATTTCGTAGCCGTGCTCCTCGAGCAGGTGGTTTACGAGGACCAGTGTTACCGTATCCCCCTTCTTCACAGTGATCGAGCTGGGTACCCACACCTGGACGCCCTCATGTGCGTCCACATCCACTATGTGAAGGGTGACCTGTCCGGCTTCGATGGGTGGGACGAAGCTACCAAGGAAAAGTAGGGCCGCGATTGCAATACAGAGCGCTAATCCCTTTCTGAGCAACATATTTCCCCTCCTTTACTTGCTCTAACGAGAAAATCGTACTCCCCCCATATTTCTCCTACATAAAATAATATATGCCTCAGTAGTCTCCCTGTCTAACTTTAATGTTTACCCCTGCCAACGGATGCAACACGATCTGGAAGGGAAAGGAAAAGAACGCGATGGGATTTGACCGGCGGCGGCAGGAGGACAGCGTGCTGTTTGTGATGCCCGTAGCGAGGGATATGGCGGGCTGGCGTTAGCTGGGTAAGCAAAGCGCTGCAAACCAGCACTCCAATCGCAAGGATCCACTCCAGTCGCCCAATCGTCGTGACGGTTAACCGGGTCCGAGCGGTCGAGTTGCTGCCCAAGCGCGGGAGGAAATAGTAGCGGTTCAGTGCGGCGAGTCCCAGCACAAGGAGAACAAGCGAGAGCTTCACCGAGAGGGTCCATCCGTAGGGTATCTGGAAGAGGGTCGAGAAAGACATCAGCCGCAACCGGGGGTGGAGCAGGCCTGTCACAAGAAAGACCGTGACGCAAACGCTTGCGATCCTTGAGAATTGTCTGGCGATTAATACAAAGAGGCGTGCTGCGTCTTCAGTGCCGGCCGGGAGTAAGGCTGCCCGGAGAACGAATCCCAAAACGAGCAGTCCTCCAAGCCAGGTGGACACCGCGAGCAGATGGAGCCAGTCGATCAGCACTGCAAGCGTCACGTCTCCCCAGTCTGCCGCATGGCCTGAGAGCGTCGTCGTGAGCGCTACAACGGAGGCTCCAAAGAGGGATGCCGCAATGAACCGCGGGCTTGTGGTTACCCCCAGCACCCTCAGCCACCAAGTTATGCCAAGCAGCCC
The DNA here is from genome assembly GCA_002634395.1 of Candidatus Methylomirabilis sp. Lineage (GTDB taxonomy): Bacteria > Methylomirabilota > Methylomirabilia > Methylomirabilales > Methylomirabilaceae > Methylomirabilis > Methylomirabilis tolerans. The sequence continues at coordinate 15,211 of NSJM01000062.1, read as the reverse complement.
GAGCAGGCCGATCCGCGCGATCCAGATGGTGCCGTATCGAGTTTCCAGGAGCATCGACGGCAGGACCCCACTGACGTTACCGATGATCCCACCGCCCATAAGCAGTGCCCTGAGAAGCAGTTCCTGAATGCTCGCGAGGGCCACTAGCATGAGCGCCAAGACTTCTACTTGCAGTAGCCGACGCTCGACGGACTCGAACCTCCGCAATGAGAGGATGACCGGTCGGATAATCAGGTATTGAAATGCGAGAGTACCGATCAGTGTCGTGAACCCCGCGAAGTCAAGCCAGAGGACGGAGGTGTACAGGACTGTGTGAAGACTACTCATGATGGCGTCCTTCCGCCGGGTCTTACTCAGGGCTCCTGCAGGAATACCTCTCGTTCTGCCCGCAGACAGTTTAGCGGGGTGAGAGGTTCAACTGATTCTCACTGGGTGTGACGTCCCAAGTCCGGTTCTGCTCGATCAGCGAAGCCACGGAGATCTGAAAGATGCGGAGACTCCCTTTTCCGACCTTGGTCGCCTCCAATCGGCCTTCCTGCACCCAACGATAAATGGTCCATCGGCTGACGCTGAGCAGCATCGCCGCTTCATCGACACGCAATAGACACTTGTTCATGGCTGTGACTCCTCCCAATGACACGTCAATGCACTTCTGCCTAGTTAATCAGCTTTCAGCGTTCAGCTTCTGATACTTCCTTCACCTTGGCCGAGTTGTCGGGTTACGCTGCGCTAACCCGACCTACGGCGGAATGCGGAGTGCTGACTGCTGAACGCTATTGTCTAACGTATGGTGTGCAGTCTAGGCGGTGCAAGAGGGGGGAGCGCGTCCGTGGGCAGGACCGAGACAAGCGATGGAAGGATCAGTAAAGCGGGTTCCTGGAACGATCTCCAAGGGTAGAGCAGGTATCTCGAGAATCACGGACTCGACGGCGGTGCCGGCCAGATGTGTGGAGGCCGAGGCAACCGCGCATTGGGCCGCTTGGTTGAGATGACCGATGTTGTGCATCGAGTGGAGCCCGGCCGCAAATGCGAAGAGTAACAGCATCAGGACAAAGACCAACGCTTCAAGGGGCCGTGCGCGGGACTGCTTCACTGTCAACACTTACCTACCTTTGCGTTGGTGGTGGCATGACCGCCGGCGTGTTGTGCGCCGACGGCTGGCCGCTATGATGCTCAAGAGACTTGAGATGTTCGAGGTGGCGTGCATGACGGGCCGGCATGAGTTGGGTGAGGAGCGCTGAACAGGCCAACGCCACGACAACGATCATCCACTCCAGCCGGACGAACCGGGAAAACTGAGATTGAGACATGCTGATGAACCGACGGATCGTCCTGAAGATCAGCCCATCGGCCCTGCCGGACCTGTGCACCAGCAGAGTGAGAAGGTAATACCGGTTGACGGCCGCAATCATCAGGACGCCGCCCACAAGTCCGAACTTGAGCAGGAGGGTCCAGCCGTACGCAGCCTCGACGAGAGCCGAGACGGAGCCCACCTGCAGCCAGGTGTTGTAGAACCCTGTCGCCAGAAAGACGACGACGCAGCCGGCTGCCAACCTGGAGAACGGTCTGGCAATGATGGACAGGAGGGGAACCATCTCTGCCGTGTCCGGTGTTGCCAGGGAACGCTTGAGCACGAACCCGAACGTGAAGAGCCCGCCGATCCAGATCGAGACTGCCACAAGATGGAGCCAGTCGATCAACACCGGAACCGTCACATTGCCCCAGTCGGCCGCGTGACCTGAAAGGGTTGTCGTGAGGGCGACGAAGGAGGCTACGGGGAAGAAGGCCCCGCTGAACCGTGGGCTCGCGGTCACCCCCAGCAGCCTCAGCCACCAGCTCATCCACAGCGGCCCAACACGCGGGGTCCGCGCGATCCAGGACAAGCGTGGGATTGCGGCGACTCCCTGGAGCCTCAGCCACCAGGCTATACCAAGCAGCCCAAGCAGGCCAATCCGCGCGATCCAGACGGCCCCAAAATGGGTGCGTCTGAGCACGAGCGGAAGCGTCAGGCTCAGTGAGGCGATGTTGCCGCCGCTCATCGCCAGGGTCCTGACGATCAGGTCCACGAGACTCGTCAACGCCACTACCGTGATGGCGCCGAACTCCATCCGGCGAAGGTGGCCCTCGATCATCTGGAATTGCTGGTGTGAGAGGATGGCTGGTTGGGCGATCAGCCATCGAAATGCGAGGCCGCCGATCAGCGCCGTGAGGCTCACGAATTCGAGCCAGCGGACGAAGGATTGCATGAACACCTGCGTGGGAATCATCGGGCTCCAGCGACCGTGAAGGGGTAGTCGCCCTCAGTGCGGTGTGTGTCGATGGCGACGACGCTCCAGAAGACCCGATACTTGCCGGGCGAAAGGGGTGGGAGGTCAACCTCCAGGAGTGTATGGTCTGCAGCATTCACGCGACCGTCCTGTTTATTCACCTGCTGGCCATCGGCATTCACCACTTTAATGGTGCTGAAGGCAGGCTCGATGGCGCCGTCAAACCAGATCCTGACCTGAGCGGGTGGTTTGTCCACCGTCCACCCTACCCGTGGGTCTGAGTGGTCAGGGAAAGCATGTCCCCATGCCAAGCTGGTCGTCAGGAGCAGCCCCATCACGAGGGCAGGAAAGCTGCTCCATCGTGCCAACGATCGGTTATCGTGGTAGTGTTTGCGGTCCCAGTACGCCATGGAACGGTGTCCAGGTGAAAATGTCAGGCGCGATATCATCGAGGAAGAAATGGACCATGCCTAAGATCCCCACGCTCTTGCCTGATGTGTCGTTTAAAGGAATTTTTGCCTCAACCCCGAGTTGCATGTACTTTCCGGCCCAGATCAGCCCGGGGTTCGCAAAGGCGGTATGGCTTCCCTTCTCGGGTCCACTGATCAGGGTTTCGCCGTTGAACTCCACGATGGGGAACACACGGTTGAACGGCCACGGGAGGCCGACGTCTTTCACAAAGGACTGCAGATAGGGAACACTGTACATCACGGTGACCCCCCAGCCGAAGGCGTGCTGGGCGTCTTCTTCTCTGTTATTGCGGTTGGTGCGCAGGTCAAAACCGAGAGACGTCGTGACCGCTACCGGCTTGATCCAGTCGGCCCAGTCCGGGAGATCGCCGAATCCCTTGCCGATCTGAATGGCCGGGCTGACGGTCGTCCCTGAGAGCCTGCCGACACTCCTGTTGCCGATGCCGCCAGGCGATACATTGATAGCAGCGGTAGCGGCCAACTCCCGCATCGGATTCCGAATGAACTGGTAGCGGAGCATGAACTCCGGATTTTGCCAGCCGTGAGACGTTCCGGTGTCCTCCTCATGACCGTGCTCTTCGCCTTCTTCGCCGTGTCCGCCGCGAGGTCTGATGATGCTGCGTGTGCCGCCGATCCCAATCGCCAGATTCGGGGTCAGCCGCTTGGTCAGCTCCATCTCGATCTCAGTCTCCAGGGCGTGAGGGTCTCTAATGTGTTCAACCACGGTACTTAACTCGTCAGAGACGAACGGGTCTTCGACCGCCAGCGTGGATGGGAACCAGCGCTTACCGACCACGCCGTGCGCCCAACCGGCGGTTGGCAGCGCGATCACAACGGCAATACCTAATACCAATACGCGGATACTGAGCCAACCGGTTCGTTGACGCATCGTCTTTCCTCCCGAATGTAAACTTACGATCTTGAAAAACTGATTCGTTTCGAAACGACTGGATTCCCGGTCATCCGGCGTCGAGCAACCCGACACCAACAGTGCAACGTTAAAAACGTTTACACGCTACCCGTAAGCGTTGTGATTTTCGCTGGAAGTTAGTAGACGGCTAAGCCGTCGGTCGAAAGGAATTACACGAAGCAGAGCTGGGGTGGGGACCGACCGATAGGCTTAATGGGTTGGAATTGAGAAGAGCGTTGCAGGGGCGGCGCCACGATGAACAGAGCCGCCGCAATGATGGGAAGAATCAATCCGGCTGATGGCGCATGAGGCGAAACAGTCTTATGGACCCACGCACACAGCGAAACGAGAGGACTAGTGGCCTGACCTTGTAAGTGTGCGCTGTGGGGCTGGATGAGACAGTGAGTGAGGAAGGCGTTGAGGAGGAGGTAAAAGCCGAAAGACGCAGCCGCAAAGGTTTTGAGGCGCAGGCGAATTAAGGATCTTTCACGTAATCTCTGCATTGAGGTTCTGCAACCCTGCTTCCTACGCCGACTCTCGCATAGTCCTCCACTAGCTGTAGGCTATCGAAGCATGATTACCGCTGTCAAGCGAAAAAGAATGCACTGCCCCTCGGCAAACCGCGGGGTAATGTCTTCTGTTCTGGTCCGTCATTCCGCCTGTCTGCGTGCGGATACGCACAGGCAGCTGCGTGACACGCCTGCCCCGTACTGGATACGGGGCAGGCGCCGGTATGACGAACTTGCGGCAAGGGTCGGGGAACGAATCCCAAGTGGATTCAACAAATATTGCGGGGAGTTAGGCAGCGTCTGCGGGTTCGCGTTCAAACCAGCGATAGAGGCTCGGGAGCACGAAGAGTGTCAGCAGGGTGGAGGTGACGAGGCCGCCGATGACGACCGTGGCCAGCGGGCGCTGAACTTCGGCGCCCACGCCATGGGACAGCGCCATCGGAATAAACCCAAGGCCGGCGACAAGGGCGGTCATCAAGACCGGCCGGAGACGGATCTCGGCGGCCTTAAATGCGGCCTCACTCGCCGAAAGCCCCTCCTCACGAAGGTGCAGGATGTAACTCATCAGCACCACGCCGTTCAGGACGGCGACGCCGAACAGGGCAATGAAACCCACCCCTGCAGAGATACTGAACGGCAGTCCGCGTAGGGCTAAGGCAAGCACCCCGCCGGTTACCGCCAGCGGGACGTTCAAAAAGATCAACAGCGCGGGTCGGACCGCATTGAAGGTGGTGTACAGCAGAACAAAGATCAGGCACAGTGAGAGGGGAACGACGATAGCCAGACGACTGGTGGCTCGCGCCAGGTTTTCAAATTGTCCGCCCCATTTGATGTGATAGCCAGGAGGCAGCGTGAGCTCCTTGGCGATTCGGTCTTGCGCCTCGCGTACAAACGAACTCAAGTCGCGACCCCTCACATTGGCTTCTACGACGATTCGCCGACTGATATCCTCACGGCTCACTTGGGCCGGACCCTCCTCGATGCTGACGGAGGCCAGTTGCGCAAGAGGGATGAGGGCGCCATTTGGGGCGGCAACGGGCAGGTCCTGGAAAGAAGGAAGATCGGTACGGCCGCTGCCGACCGCTCGAACGACCAGAGGAAACCGTCGCTGCCCTTCAAAGACCGTTCCTACCACCCTCCCGGCGCCGGCAGCCTCCACAGCGGCCAGGACATCTGCCGCGTTGATCCCATATCTGGCGATCCGCCGCCTGTCTACCTGAATGCGCAGGACAGGAAGGCCGGTCACCTGCTCGGCCCGGATATCCTGACCGCCAGGAATCTGTCGCAGGATGTGTGCCGCCTGGTCCCCTTTTTCCTTGAGGACCTTGAGATCGTCCCCAAAAATCTTGAGCCCGATATCGGATTTGACGCCGGCGATCAATTCGTTGAAACGCATCTCAATCGGCTGGCTAAAGCTCATCCCGACGCCTGGCACCTCAGAGGAGAGAGCGGAAGCGAACTTGTCGATTAACTGATTTTTTGTCGTAGCGGTTGTCCACGTGTTCTGCGGTCGGAGAGCCACGAAGACATCAGACATATCCATTCCCATGACGTCGGTGGCGATCTCGGGAGATCCGATTCTCGACACGACCTGACTCACCTCAGGAAAATGAAGAAGGGTGCGCTCAATCTCGAGGGAGTCCTTGATCGACTGTTCCAACGCGGTGCTCGGCAGACGCCAGGTCTGAATCACCGTATCGCCCTCATCGAGTTGCGGGATAAACTCCCCGCCGAGGAACGGCACGAACAGGAGGCTCAAAACGAACGCCGATGCTGCAACAAGGGCGGTCATTTTCGGGTGATGAACGCACCAGGCCAACCGTGGTAAGTACAGGGCCTTGATGCGGCGGAGAAGCCACGAATCGCCCTCAGCAATCGGCCCTCGCAGGAACAGTGAAGCCAGGACCGGCATGAGGGTAAACGACAAGATCAGCGATCCGATAAGGGCGAAGATGACCGTAAACGCCATCGGCTTGAACATCTTCCCCTCGACGCCCTGTAGCGTCAGGATCGGCAGATAGACGATCACGATAATGCTGACGGCGAAAAAGATCGGACGCAGGACCTCGCGACCGGCTCGGAGGATAATGAGCGGACGTTCCTCCCGCCGCACCCCTCGTTCTTCAGCGAGATGCCGGACGATGTTTTCAATCATCACGACTGCGCCGTCCACGATCAGGCCGAAATCGATCGCGCCCAGGCTCATCAGATTTCCGGAGATCCCCGTCTGGATCATCCCCGTGAAAGCGACCAGCATGGAAAGAGGAATAGCCGCCGCCACGATCAGACCGCCTCGAAGGTTGCCGAGGAGCAGAAGCAACACCGCAATGACCAGCAACGCCCCTTCGATCAGATTGGTGGTGACGGTTCGAATGACCTTATTCACGAGGTCCGATCGGTCATAGTACGGCTCAATGGAAACCCCGGGCGGCAGGCTGGGTTTCATCCGCTCCACTTCTTCTTTGATCCGCTCGGCTACGACGCGACCGTTGCCGCCGCGTAACATCAGGGTCATAGCCACGACGGTCTCACCGATGCCATCGTATGTTGCCGCGCCGATCCGAGGCATGGCATCGATCCTGACGTGACCGAGTTGAGCCATCGTAATGGGCGTACCGCCTGACCCGGCGCCTACCATAATGCGGGACAGATCCTCCTGATTTTCGACCAGCCCCTCGCCTCGAATCACATAGGCCTCGCCGTTGTGCTCGATGTAGCCGCCGCCGGCGATGGCGTTGTTCCTTTCAAGTTCCTCAAAGACGCGGCCGATAGGAATTCGATACGAGACAAGTTTTCGCTGGTCTACGACGACATGATATTGTTTCGCGTACCCGCCCCACTGCGAGACTTCGACGACCCCTGGGACCGTGCGCAGCCTGTACGCGATTTGCCAATCGAGAATCTCGCGGAGTTGCATCGGCGTATAGCCTTCGCCCTTCACGATGAACTGGTATACCTCGCCCAGCCCTGTGGAGACCGGCGCGAGTTCGGGCGTCCCGAAGCCTGCGGGAATCTGTTCTTTGGCGGCAGCCAGCCGTTCGGCCACCAGTTGTCGAGCAAAGTAGACGTTGACGTGGTCCCTGAAAACCAGCGTGACGGCCGATAGACCGAATCGGCTCACTGAGCGAAGCTCCTGCAAATCCGGCAGACCACTCATGGCTGCTTCTATCGGGAAGGTGACGTATCGCTCCACTTCTACTGGGCCTATGGGCGCTGTTTTAGTAAGAACCTGTACCTGGACCGTCGTGATGTCCGGGACAGCATCGATCGGCAGATCTCGCAGGGCTATGATGCCCCCGATGACGAGGAGACCGGTCAGAATCAGGACAAGAAATCGGTTTTCCAGAGATAGCTCGAAGATACGCTGAAGCATGCAGGATCCCTTCGGGAGTTATCCCCCTTGTCCTTGACTTATCTGTTCCTTGAGGAACTCGGATTTGAGCGAGAAACTACCCGTGGTGACGAGTTCTTCATCTCCCCTGAGACCTTCGGTGATCTCAACGAGGTCCCCTGATGTGAATCCGAGCTTCACCTGTCGCCGTACAAAGGTGACACCGTCAAGCTTGACGAACACAGACGGCTCCCCATCGATCTGCTGAATGGCCGATAAAGGAATCGCCGCAACCATGGCAGTTTTGTCGGTCCCCTGGGCCCGAAGCCGGACGGTTGCGAACATTCCAAGCTTTAATTTCCGTTGGGGGTTGGGGATCACCACTCGCGCCTTGGCTGTCCGTGTGTCGGGATCGAGGAGATCGCTGACATAGCTGATGGTGCCGCGGAAGGCTTCACCCGGATACGCCTCAAGACTGATTTCAACAGATGCGCCTCGACGGACATGAGCCAGGTCCTTCTCATAGATGTCTACCAGCGTCCAGACACTGGAGAGGTCGGCGATCGCCAGTAGTTCTTTTTCAGGCCCGACTACCTCGCCGGGTGCCCCGTCCCGCTTGATGATGACACCACTAATCGGCGCCCTGACGACAGTATAAGAGGCCTCACGACGGAATGATCTCTCAGGGCTGGTCGCCAGCGCGTCGATCTGCTCTTCGGTCATCCCGAAGCGAAATAACTTCTCCTTCACTCTGGCAATCTTGGCGTATCGGTTCTCGACCGCTGCTTTCTCCACCAAGTAGTCTGTCTCTCGCACGTGGACCTCTTTGCGGGCGATGGCCTCTTTCTCAAAAAGCAATTGGGCGCGTTCCCACATCTCTCGGTGGTGTTCCATGAGGGCGAGGTCTTTCCGCAGTTCGGCCAGCTCACTCCGATAATCTCCAATGGCCTCCCCCAGCTCGATATTGTCGTATTCGAAGAGTGGAGCGCTCTGGTCCACTGAATCCCCAACCTGCACATAGACACGCTCGATCCGGCCTTTGGCGATGGGGGCGATATGGGCTACACGGGCCGGGTCCGGTGCGATCGCGGCGGTGGCCTCAATGAGTCGGACCGGCGCGATACGCTGTGGCTTGGCGGTGGCAAATCCGAACCTGGTCTGGACCTCGGCCGAAACGGTAATCTTGCCGTCTTTCTGCTCGCCTTTGGGCTCAGCCGGTTTTTCTTCGGGGGTACGGCTGCAGGCCGCTAACGCCAGGACTGCCGCAATGATCACCGTCGGCAATACGGGAGTCCGACGCACGAGGTGCGAGAGGCGAGGGGCCAACCCTCCCTTTGGCAAAGGGAGGCGAGGAGGGTTTGTTCCAGAATGTGAAACGATTATTTTGAGACACTTCATAACGAGAGGGCGTGCAATCATCGTGTACCCCTACCGGCCGACGGCCGCTTCGACTTGAAATCTGGCAATGCTCAGTTCGTACAGGGAGCGGTTGTAGAGCCGCTGGACCTCCCGAAAGGTCCGCTGTGCATCCAGAAACGCCGTAAGATCGATGGCTCCCAGCTTATGCGCAGCCTCGGCGATCTCCCGGGATTCGCGGGCCTTGGGCAGGTATTCGGTTTCCAGTCCTTCGAGGCGTCGGAGTTCGCCCTCAAATCTGTTGAACGCCTGATCCACCTCCAGGCGCGCCTGGGTCTCCAGTCGCCTGGACTGGAATGATTCTCGATCCTCTTCTGCCTGAGCCCGAACGATGGCCCCCTGGTTCCGATTGAAGAGGGGTAGGGGGGCCGCCACGCCAAATAAGACGCCGTCTTCGCTGAAGTCCCGCTTGTAGCCCACGAAGGGGAACAGGTTCGGGAATCGCCGTGCCTGTTCCAGCCCCTTCTGTTCGCGAGATCGGACGACCCGTTGACGCTGAGCTTTAAGATCTGGGCGGGTCTGCAGGGCTTCGACATGTAACGGCGCCAAGCTACCGATCGGTTCACCCTTCAGTAGTTCTTCAGTAACATCGAATTCGACCGTCGAGTCGGAGAGGCCGAGCAGCGTGAGCAGCGTGGCCCTGGCCTGCTTGAGATTCAGCTCCCCGGCGACCACGTCGTCAAACACCCTGAAGCGCTCGACCTGAACCCGTCTCAGCTCCGCTCCGGAGATCTCCCCGAGTTGGAACTGCTCCTCCTTGGCGCGGATGGTTCGGTCAAAGTCGGTCAGCAGGCCGCGGGCTACGGCAAGGTCGGCTTTGGCCAACACGATCTGGTAATACGCCTGCTTGACCGCAAACCGAAGTAGACGGGCCGTATTGTCGACGTCAGCCGCGGTCGCACGCAGGTTCGCGCCCGCGACGGCGATCTGCTGGGAGCGCTTGCCGGCCGTCAATATCTCCTGGCTGACTTCAAAAGAGAGTTCCTGTCGATCAGCGAACGATCCCCCGCGAAATCCTTCCGATCTGATCTGGAGCTGTGGGTTGGGGAGCAACGCGGCGGTAGTCGCATCTCCGCGCGCGATCTGTCTGGCTGTCGTCTCTGCCAGTAGACCAGGGTTCTGCTGCCCTGCGATTTGTAAGGCGTCGGCCAACGAAAGCATTTGCGGGAGGGTTGCACTCTGGGATTCAGCGAAGATAGGCGTACTCATCGAACATACGAACAGAGCAAGCAGCGCAGATAGTTTCGGGATTCTCATCGCTAATCTATCCATCAATACACCTCGAACGATAGGTCGGTCTTATATACCATAAGAGGATTGACCGCCCGAGTGAGGAGAAAACATCACGATGGCGCTCGATTCACACCCACCGCGAAGTAAACAGTCGTAAAAAAGGAAAGGAGAGCTATGTCTGGCGAGGAGGTAAGGAGGGTGGATCTAACGTGATGGAAGATGGGGAAGGTGCAGGCCGAGCGTTACACTGCTCGACGCATCCTGGGGGATCTAACGTAAACGAGGGTGGATTGGCTGCTTGGTTTACCTCGAGATCGCAGTGAGGAATCGGTTGGCTTGTGGGTAGAGGCTTGTCGTCTTGCGCTCTCGTAGGCTTTTGTGTTTGTTCAGGCAGGTTCACATGCGAGCGGTGAGTGGCAGATTGGTTATCGAGAGGGATCGAATGGAAATGATCATGGGAACCGATAACTTCCATATGGATGCCTGGTGATCCCATGTACACAACGAGTAGCGTAAAGGCAAGAGCAAAAACTCTTTGACCTCGACTTATCACGGAAGCCCAGCCCTCCAGTTGTCTGTTCGTCGCCCAAGTGGGAGTCGAGTCACTTCGCCCACATCAAGCATGGCAAGGAGTGTATCAATCGATTCGCCACCGTGTCAAGCTAATGGCACCGCCCCGTGCCGGAATCCGTGAACTTCTGCCCTGCGACCGGAATGAACTGCCACTCGTAGCTCGCCGGTTGCAGCGTCAACTTCAAGACGCCGAACGTCTCGCCGTTGCGTACTTCGCTGTTCGCGATGACCGGGCCGGCAAATGTATGATGACGATCCCCTCCAGTACCCACCACAAATTGTCGGATACCGTGTATCGGATCGGGCTTACCATCCGGCGTCTGTGGCGCAAATCGCTCGTACACGTGGTCGTGTCCGGCCAACACGACGTCCGCGTCATGTTCGTACAGTGCCTGCCAGAAGGCTTCGAGGGCCGCGTCGCCGCCATGACGGCCTGAGCTGAAGCGCGGATGGTGCCAGTAGGCAAGGGTACACGTCGCCGGGTGGGCGACAAGATCCGCGCGAAGCCACTGCTCCTGGGGCGAACCCGGACCGCACCCGCCGATCTTTGCACAGTTTGAGTTCAGTACGATGATGTGCCAGGAACCAAGATCGTAACTGTAGTAGCCCTTGTCGGGATCTCCGGCCGCATCGCCAAAGTAGTCGAAGTAGCCGAACGCTCCCCGCGTATGATAGTCGTGATTACCGGGAGCGGGACGGGTGCGTGATTTGTGGCGTCCCCAACTCGGATCGTAACAGGCAGCGAACTCGACGGGAGTACCCGCTACGTACGCATTATCCCCGAGGGTGAAGACCACACCGTCGATCGCGTCCAGCAAGTTGGCGGTAGCGTCGTCGCCGTCACTGACACACGAGGCAATGTCACCTGCCCCGACCAATACGCTGGCGGCCCCTCGCAACGCTACGGGGCGTTTCTCCGTCGGCGCTCCCGATTTGTCGGTAGGGTCCCGATACGACGCACGAGTAATGAGCGTCTCGCGCCCCTTCCTCGCGATAACCTCGGTCTTGACAATCGCGCGGATTCGGTTCGTGAACCCTGGCGATTTGAGCGAACTCAAGGTAGGCGGCATGAGTACAGGGGCCGGTTCCTCGAGCGAGCCAAGACTGAGCAGTATGGCAACCGGGCTCCCCCTCCGGACAAGAGCGCCGGCCTCGGGATCCTGGGCGATCACCTCCCCATTCGGGCGCTCCGACGAGTGGACCCGCACCACCCGGCCAAGGGTGAAACCATATCGCTGGAGGAGTTGCTGGACTTCCGGTAGAGGCAGTCCGGTGAGATTCGGGAGTACGACCGCGTCGCTCCCTTGACTGACCACTAAGCGAACTTTGCTATTCTTTTGTACCCATGAGCCACTGGCTGGCCGTTGGAATATGATGGCATCTTGCTGGATCGTTTCACTATACTCCCGGCCGCTTACCTTCGGCTGAAGGCCCTGCTTACGCAGCAACTCAAGCGCCGCCGTAGAGTCCATCCCGATGACTCGCGGAAGCTGCACCTTGTCCTTCTCTGCCGCAAGCCACATCGTGATGACGCCGGTCACGAGAGCCACAGTGGTGAGGATGAGGGCCGCCGCGAGCCCTTTACGCAGCAGCCGGAAAAGTCTCATCTGTTCCGCCTACGGAGCCGAATAGCGTAGAAGCCGTCGAGTCCGTGCCGGTGCGGCCAGGTACGAAGGGCGCCCTTGGAATCGATCAGATCCGCGACCGTTGCAGGAAGCCCGCCGCCGGTATCGGCGGCGACAAACTCCGGGAAGTGACGCAGAAACGTCTCGACTACGACGTCGGTCTCCTCTGGTTCGAGCGAACAGGTGCTGTAAACCAGGGATCCTCCCGGCTTAAGCACCGGCGCGACACCATGAAGCAGTTCAAGTTGCAGGCGCGCCAGGGCTGCCAAGCCTGTCTCTTGTTGCTGCCACCTTCGCTCGGGATGGCGTCTGAGGGTGCCGAGGCCGCTGCATGGCGCATCCACCAGGATCCTGTCCACCGGGCGCGTGAATAACTGCGCGGCCTGCCTGGCATCGGCCTGAACCGGGCTGACTCGATCAAGACCCAAGCGTACCCTGGCCTCTTGGAGGCGCCGGTGAGCGCGAGCGCTCGGGTCGAGCGCGATCACTCTCCCATGTCCGCCGAGCCGTCCCAGGAGCAAGGCCGTCTTCCCGCCGCCGCCGGCGCAGGCATCCAACACGACGTCGCCAGGTTGGGGATCCAGCATAAGAACTGGCAAGGCCGCCGCCTCATCCATCGGGAAGTACCAGCCGTCCGCAAATGCCGGGTCCCGCAGCGCCTCGGCGCCGTCTTTGAGGTGAAAGGCGCCCGGGACGAAGCGGCCCGGCGTCACCGATCCCGCGATGCGGGTAAGGCGCTCTTCGACCTCCTCAGGCCGACGCTTCAGACGGTTGACCATGACTGATAGTGCCGGGGTCTCATTGTTGGCCTGAAGAAGCGCTTCGGTCTCTTCGGTCTCCAGCCGTTTCAGCCACCGGGTGACCAGCCAGGACGGGTGCGACCAGCGCGCAGCGAGGGCGCCGACCGGATCGCCGGACGGATCAGGAAAGCGGATCGTTGCATGCCGCTCCAGCAATCGACGCAAGATCGCATTGATGAAGGCTTTGGCGCCGGGCGTGGCGTGGCCACGCACGACGGCTTGGGTCAGGGCGACGGTCTCGTTGACGGCCGCATAGGCCGGTATGCGCGTCAAGAAGAGGATCTGATAGGCGCCAAGGCGGAGCAGACGGCGCAGCGGCCGGTCGACCTTGCTCCAGGAGCGGTCGGTCACCGCGGCCAGCAGGTAGTCGAGACGACCCTGCCAGCGGAGGACGCCGTACGTCAGTTCGGTGGCCAGCGCCCGATCCTGTTGCGAGAGGCGGGCCTGTTTGAGTTTGGCGTCCAGCAGCAGGCTGGCGTAGGCCTGCTGCTCCTCTACTTGGGTCAATATCTCGAATGCGAGCCGCCGTGCGTGCATCTGTATGCCTCTAAGATGGCCCGAATACGTCGCCGGGCCGGACACGGTACCCACTGGCAAACTCCGCCCCGGTTATAACACGGCGGTTCTCCGGTTGCACCTGTGTGAGCCACAGGCCTCCGGACTTGGCAGCTATCAGGATCCCCTTTTTCTGATCGACTGCAGATACGGTACCGGGAGAGGAGTCGGCTACCGCCTCCACCGTGGCTTCCAGCACTTTGACCCGGCGTCCCCCGAAGCCGGTCACGGCGCCGGGTGCCGGACACAGGCCACGAACCAAGCAGTCGAGGATTCGCGCGTCACGCGCCCAGTCCAGGTGCGTATCAGTGGGGAGCAGTTTTGGCGCATAGGTTGCGAGTCGCTCGTCCTGCGGGATCGGGTGGACTGTCTTGCGTGCCACCTGATCGAGGGCCTGGCACAACAGTTCGGCCCCAATGATGGCCAGCCGCTCGCCCAGGGTGCCGGTGGTATCCCGATCCCCGATCGGCTCCGGCTGCTGCATGAGGATCGGACCGGCATCCATCCGCGCCTCAATCTGCATAATGGTGACCCCTGTGACGGTCTCTCCTTGGATGATGGCCTGTGGGATCGGCGCCGCGCCACGATACTTCGGCAGGAGCGAGGCGTGAAGGTTCACGCAGCCGTGCGGCGGGAGGGTGAGGATCGACTTCGGCAGAAGCTGACCGTAGGCGACAACGATGATGGTCTCCGGTTGGGCCGCCTGTAGCGCCGACATGACCGCCGGCTCGCCGACCTTCTCCGGCTGCAGGATCGGAAGCCCGAGCTCCTGGGCGGCGAGTTTCACCGGTGGGGGGGTAGGCACGCGGCCGCGCCCCGCCGGCCGATCCGGTTGGGTCACGACCAGGCAGATGTCGTGGCCCGCGGCCATGAGCGCCGTGAGCGATGGCAGGGCGAACGCGGGTGTGCCCATGAAGCTCACGCGCATTGGCTGTTCTCCTTCTTCATAGCTGCCACGTGATCGAGCATCTCCAGCATCCGGGCGTAATGTGTCCCCTCCCAGTAGACTCGGAGGCAGCCGGGGCAGCGGGCGAACCGCTCCTGCGTCTGCCAAACGAACGAAGGGACCTCGGCACGGACCGCGGCTTTATCAGCCGGTTCCAGGGGAAGGTTGCATCGTGCGCACAGGCGGCCGATCTGTGGCGACAACCCAAAGCGGGCCACGACCTGACCGAGCTGCGCATCGTAATGATCGCTCTCGATGAAGCAGATCAGATGGGGCGGAAGCCGGGGAGGCAGGTGGGTGTCTCGGGTCAGCAACAGCCGGTTCTCCGCCAGGACCAGGCGCACCAGCCTGGCATCGTCGCCTCGCCAGTACAGCGTATCGTACCCCAATAGGCGGAGCCACGTGGCCAACCGACCCAACATCGCATCCGCCACAAACCGCATTGCCGTTTCATTCTTCATTCCGTTGAGGGTCGATACCCCGCGGCTTGCCGCGTCCGGTTGTGATAAGCTGGGGGTGTGAGTGAGCGCATCCACCGCAGCCACAACGTCTCCGTCCTGCTCTACCACATCGTCT
>NSJM01000061.1 GCA_002634395.1 Candidatus Methylomirabilis sp. | reverse complement strand
ATATGTGATATGTAACTGTAATACATATCCGACTATCCGTGTCGCTGAGCAAGATAGACGTGCAGTGCATCACAGCAGCCTCTTTTGACGAGAACAGCGTGGACGGTGGTAGGGTACGCCCTGCAATAAGCGATGGCGTCTGCTATGTTTCTCCTCACTCGATCCATCCCTGCTTTTGGAATCTGGGTTTGATCTTTTCGGCGATTTCCTTCGCGGTCGCCTCAATTCGGCCTTCGATCTTGCTGCTCCCGCTCATCTCCCCGTACACTTTCATCCCGCCGCTCACGACGAGACCCAACGGGTTGGCGGTCGCCAGGAGGACGGCGAGCGGTACAGCGGCACCCGGCCCCTTGCTCCCGCCGGCCCCTACCGTACCGGATCCGAGCTTGCGCAGCCCCTGCGCCGTCATCTGATAGCCTTCGACTGCCACGCTCAATTGCGATTTCCCGGCGCCGAATCCGACCGCCAGGCGCTTAGTGGCGCTCCCTTCCTCAACCGAAAGGAGATAGCCCCGGATGACGAGATCGTTGATCTGCGGCGTCGCACCGATCGACGCCTGCTCCGCCGGCAACCCCATGTTGCGGATCTCCTCAGCCAGCCGCGCCGCAATGTCAGCGCCCACCCGACGGCCGGTCGCGATCTGCTCATCGGTTTGGGGTGTTGGCGCAACGGTAGGATGGTCGGCAAGCGCGGAGTCGGCCGGAACGTCGGCGGGCGTAGCGGCAAAGTCGTAGACCAGGATGCGATCCGGTCGGGGGATCCTTGCTTGGGGGTCGAGCATCTGGCGGTCAGTGACCTTAGTCGACGCGCACCCGGCAAGTAAAACCACAACGGACAGGGACGAGACGATACGGGTTCCGAGCTTCATCGCATGCCTCCTGTGTAATAGTCGTTAGTAGAGACGCGGGGCAGCTACGCTGGATCGCAGCGATCATGGGTAACCCCGCCCACCAGTGTCAACCATTACCGGGGTCGCCGTGCAGGGTATCGGCTGAACCGCGGGTTGCAATTGTGATCCCCCTCAGATGCTCACTATGTCACACGTAGTCCTATATCGCAATATCACTGTATTTCCAACCATGATCACTAGCGAAGCCGCTCATAGAGACCCCGGCGATCGCGGGGCTCCGTGAGGCCACAGCCGCCTCCGAGTATGCCAAGGGCGTCGTGTGGATGCGGTGTGGGCGATAGCCCCCCAAAGCCCTATGGTGCATCCTAATGCTCTTGACGAAATCTCAAAATCATCTACTATCACGAGGCTGGGTATTACTAAGGAGAGCATCACATACAATACCTGCTTGTACGACATCTTAAGCAACCTCCCCATTTGGAAAAGGGGGAGTAAGGGGGATTTTCTGATCGTTTAAATCTCTCGATCTTACAGAAGGACCATATGTAGCTAATATCGCTCAGATTAATCAATAGAGCCCGTTTTTGTTCGATAGGAATACAGTACGCAACATCATGACGTAGTTGTATAATCCGAGCATTCAAAGTGTTTGGGGGGCGATTGTGAACGTAAAGCGTAGTGGCTTGAGGCGAGGGCGATCAATGAGATATTCGACGACTATCTTGACGTGCCTTATTCTGACGGCTGTCGTCGCTTGCTCAAAAAAACAGGAGGCACCGCCTCCCGCACCACCCAAGGTCACGGTCGCTCATCCGGAACAGCGGACCCTGGTCGACGAAGACCATTACAATGGTTGGCTCGAAGCTGCTGAGAACGTTGAGGTGCGTTCGCGCGTACGCGGTCATATCGCAAAGATCGGCTTCATCGACGGCCAAATCGTCAACAAAGGAGACTTGCTGTTCCAGCTCGATCCGCGACCGTTCGAAGCTGAGCTCGGGCGGTCGCAGGATGAACTGAGAGTCGTACAGGCGCAGAAAGTCGCCGCCGACCGAGATTACGAGAGGATGAAAGAGTTAGTAGTCTCAGGCGCGGTCAGCAGGACGGAGACCGATAAGTCGGAAGCACGAGCGCTGTCCCTGGCGGCCCAGGTGGAGGCGGCCAAACAAGAGATCGCTCGTAAGGCGCTGGATGTGGAATACGCTCGGATTACGGCGCCCATCGGCGGACGGATCAGCCGCGCACAGCTTACCGTGGGGAATTTCGTCAATGCGGGTGGCACCGATCCGGTTTTAACCACGATTGTCTCCATCGATCCTATCCACCTCTATTTCAATATCGATGAGCGCTCGCTGCAGCGCTATCAAAAAACGCACGCAGAGCGGATTCGGCAGGGCACCACCCTCAAACAGGCTCAGTTCCCCTTCAGCTTCGGCCTGGACAGCGACCAGGGCTTTCCTCACAAGGGCGTGATGGACTTTGCGAATAACCGCGTCGATCAAACTACCGGAACCCTCCAGGTACGCGGCGTAGTGGCGAATCCCCAGGGCCGATTCGTTCCGGGATCGCGGACTCGCGTGCGTATTCCCTTCGGCGACCCCTATCAGGCGCTGCTGGTACCCGATACGGCTATCTTAACCGACCAGGACAAAAAGTATGTATTCTTACTGAACGAGAAGAATGTGGTGTACCGGCGCGATATTAAGCCTGGCCGATTGCTCGATGACGGTCTGCGGGTCGTGAGCGCCGCCGAGAAAGGCCAAGAGATCACGCCGAGCGACTGGGTGATCGTAGTCGGCCTCCAACGCGCGCGAATCAACAACCCGGTTGAACCTATGGATAGTTCAGGGAACCCAATCACGCAAGCCAAGACGAGCGAGGCTCAACCGGACGCGGCGGCGACGTCCCACTGACAGGCTGCTGAAATACTCATAGGCTTCGTTGCGCTCAATCGTCTCGTGTAAATCATACTCGTACTCGGACGAACATGAGCCACGAGCACTGCGCGCCTCACCCCTGACAACAGGTGTCGTTAGTCACAAGGGGGTCTAACGATGTTTGTTCGATTTTTTGTTGACCGTCCGATCTTCGCCACGGTTCTTTCCCTCGTTATTATCCTCGTCGGTCTGGTGGCGCTCACGCAATTACCGATTGCGCAGTATCCCGACGTGGTGCCGCCGACCATCCAGGTGACGGCGACCTATCCCGGCGCCAATGCCATTACCGTTGCCGAGACCGTTGCTCAACCTATTGAACAAGAAGTGAACGGCGTCGAGCGCATGCTCTATATGTTTTCGCGCAGTACCAATGACGGGCAGTTGACGCTCGATGTGACCTTTGAATTAGGCACTGATCTCGATACGGCACAAGTGTTGGTGCAAAATCGCGTCGCCATTGCCGAAGCGAAACTGCCCGAAGAGGTCAAACGGCTTGGGGTCTCAACCAAAAAAAAGTCGCCGTCTATTCTGTTAGCGGTGAATCTTATTTCTCCGGATGGCCGGTACGATCAGCTTTACCTGAGCAACTTTGCCACCTTGAACATCAAGGATGACCTGGCGCGCGTAAAAGGCGTGGGCGATGTGACTTTTCTCGGGGCGCGGGACTACAGCATGCGGATCTGGCTGGATCCGACGAAATTGGCTTCCCGGCAGATGACCGCGAGCGACGTGATCCGAGCGATTCAAGAGCAGAACGTGCAGGTCGCCGCAGGCCGGATCGGACAGCCGCCGGTGCCTCAAGGAGCGGTGGTTCCCTTCCAGTTGCCGATCAATACTCAAGGGCGCTTCACCGCTGAAGAACAATTCGACCGGATCATTATTAAGACCGGTCAGCAGGGTCAAGTTGTCTATCTGCAGGACGTCGTAAGCGACTCACAATACGACAAAGACGGGAAGATGATTCTAAGAGGTATCGAGCTGGGCGCCAAGAACTACGACGTCAACAGCTACCTCGGCGCTAAAGACCAAAGGTGGCCGGCAGCGACCTTGGCAATTTTCCAACTGCCCGGCTCCAATGCCCTCAACACCGCAGAACATATCAAGGCCAAAATGGAAGAGCTGAAGAGCCGTTTTCCCGAGGGGCTTGAATATCGAATCATTTACGATACGACGGTGTTCATCGATGAATCGGTTCATGAAGTGTACAAGACGTTATTTGAAGCGTTTATTCTCGTCTTTATTGTCGTCCTGATTTTCCTTGGCAACTGGCGCGCAACACTGATGCCGATGATTGACGTTCCTGTTTCCCTGATCGGAACCCTCGCCGTCATGGCGACGATGGGCTTTTCGTTGAACAACCTGACGCTCTTCGGCCTGGTGCTGGCTATCGGTATCGTCGTCGACGACGCCATCGTGGTCGTGGAAAACATCGAACGATGGATGGCGACGGGACTGCCGGCGCGCGAAGCCACCATCAAAGCGATGGACGAGATAACCGGCCCTGTCATTGCTATTACGCTGGTCTTGAGTTCGGTGTTCGTTCCGACCGCCTTCCTGGCGGGAATATCGGGCCAGTTCTACCGCCAATTCGCGTTAACCATAGCGGTGTCGGTGATCATTTCGGCGATCAACGCCATGACCATGGCGCCGGCCCGCGCCGTCACGTTGATCAAGCCCCACACCGGTGGGCACCGAGCCGAGGCCCTTCCACCTCAAGGCATCGCTCTCATAGTCGGTTTTATCGTCTATTACTACCTCACGCCTTATGTGCTGTCGCTTGTGGGATTGGCTGCGACGGGTCACGGCTCGGCTGCGGAGACGACGCATGAAGCGGCACATGCGGCGTCGCAATGGGGGGTGTGGGCGGTCCGACTTGGAATTTTCGCCGCAGGGACGCTGCTGGGCTGGACGTTCAGAGGGCTGATCAATGGCTGGATCGGCCGGTTTCTCACCGTGTTCAATCGGTTTTTTGACCGTCTCTCTAACGGCTATGGCGTGATCGTCCGTAGCCTCTTGCGGGTAAGTTTCATCGTGCTGGTTATTTACGGCGGATTGTTGGCTCTCACGGTCTGGGGTTTCAACGTCACCCCAAAAGGCTTTATCCCGGAGCAGGACAAGGGCTATCTGGTTGTCAATGCGCAATTGCCAGAAGGCGCCAGTCTGGAACGCACCGATAAAATGGTTGCACAGGTGAGCGAAGCTGCGCGCAAGATCAAGGGCGTAGCCTACACTATCGACGTCCCGGGCTACTCAATTTTGTTGAGCACGAACATCAGCAACGTAGGCGGAATGTTCGTGGTCCTTGACCCTTTCGAAGAGCGCGCGGGCAAGGCCGGACTCAGCGCCAACGAGATTGCCGTAGAGTTGCGCCGGACACTCAGCGTGTTCCAGGAAGCTCGTATCGGTGTATTCAACGCCCCCCCGATCGACGGCATAGGAAGCACGGGCGGGTCCAAGCTCCATGTCCAGGACCGGCGCGCGTCCGGACTGAGGGCGTTAGAGGGCGGCGTGCAATCGATCGTGGAAGCGGGACAGCGCAATCCCTCTTTTACGGGACTGTTTACCTCGTTCGCGGTCGCTCAGCCGCAACTGTTCGTCGATATCGATCGCGAAAAAGCCAAAGCGCAACACGTATCACTGGACGAAATCAATACGACATTACAGGCGTATCTCGGCTCTTTTTATGTTAACGACTTCTCGTTCCAGGGGCGCAACTGGCAGGTCAACATCCAGGCCGATCCAAGTTTCCGAGATAAAACGCCCGATATCGGCCGGTTGGAAGTACGCAATGACGCCGGCGACCGTGTGCCGTTGGAGACATTTATAAAAATAAAAAACGCCAGCGGTCCGGCAATCGTCAATCATTACAACCTGTACCCTTCCGCCGAGGTAAATATTATTCCGACGGCTGGGGTGAGCTCCGGTCAAATAATCAGTCACAGCGAGCAACTGGTCTCGGAAGAGTTACCTTCCACGTTAGGCTTTGAGTGGACCGAACTCACCCTGCAGCAGATTCTCGCCGGAAAAGATTTCCTCACCAAGATCATATTCCCCTTATCGGTGCTGTTCGTGTTTATGGTCTTGGCGGCGCAATATGAAAGCTGGTCGCTGCCTTTTGCCATTCTGCTTATCGTGCCGATGTGCCTGTTGGCGGCACTGATCGGCGTGAACCTGGTGCAACTCGATAACGGTATCTTCACGCAGATCGGTTTAATCACACTCATCGGCCTGGCTGCGAAAAACGCGATCCTGGTCGTTGAGTTTTCCAAACAATTGGAAGGTGAGGGCAAAAGCCGGACCGACGCTGTCGTGGAAGCCTCGCGCGTGCGCCTGCGTCCGATTCTCATGACCGCCTTCGCTTTCATTCTCGGTGTAGTGCCGCTGGTGCTCGCGAAAGGAGCCGGCTCCGAGATGCGCTTTGCCTTGGGCGTGGCGGTCTTCAGCGGTATGCTCGGCGTCACATTCTTTGGCCTGGTTTTTACGCCGATATTCTACGATGTGATCCGGCGATTCACGACAAAGACAGTCCCGGCTCCGGCGCACACCGGAGAGAATCACCCAGGTCCCCCTGAAGCTCACGGCTCGTCAGGAAGGCCGCACTAAGATGGCCTTGAGGATTGCGCTTGTCCTCGTTCTCTTGCTGGGCGGCTGTACGCTCGGTCCGGATTATATGCGTCCGCCAATCTTAACCCCGGACAGTCACCGTGGGGTCGTCGGAACGCCTGCTACAGAGTCGCTTGCAGATCTCCCCTGGTGGGAACTATTCAGGGATCCCGTAGTCCAGGAGTTGATTCGAGAGGCGCTGCGCAACAACTACGATCTGCGTACAACTGCATCTCGCGTGGAGGAAGCGCGGGCTCAGGTCGGCGTCGTGCGGTCTTTTCTTTACCCTCAAGTCAACTTTAACGGCAGCTGGAACGCGCAGCGGGTCTCGCGGGCAAGCGATCCGACGCAGTCGGATGGAGGCGACCGACATTTCCAAAATTGGCTCGCCGGCTTCGGCATGGTGTGGGAGGTCGATGTATTCGGCAGGATCCGGCGTCAAACAGAAGCGGCCGGCGCGGCGCACTACGCTACCGAATGGGATCGCCGCGGCGTGTATCTCGCGCTGGTCGCCGATATCGCGCAGTTCTATTTTGATTTGAGAGAGCTGGATCTCGAGCTCGAGATCACCAGGCGCACACTCAAACTGAACGATGACACGGTAACCTTTTACCAGAGCCGGTTTGATACCGGCATATCTAATCGGCTGGAAGTAGAGCAGGCGGTCGCCAACCGCGCGCGTACGGCGGCGGCTATTCCGGACCTCGAACGCCGGATTGCGCGTCAGGAACATCTCATCAATTATCTGCTCAGCCACAACCCTGGACCAATTCTACGCGGCGTGGCTCTGACGGATCAATACTACCCGCCGACGATTCCGGCCGGCTTGCCGTCGGCACTGCTGGAGCGCCGCCCCGACGTGCAAAGCGCCGAGCAGTTGCTGGTGGCCGCCAACGCCGATATCGGCGCGGCGAAGGCGCTCTTCTTTCCCACCTTCTCGCTGAGCTCGACGCTTGGCGCTGTTAGTCACGATTTCTCGAACATTGTTGACAAGCGCGCAGCGATCTGGTCGGTAACCGGCGGTTTCCTACAACCGCTTTTTCAGGGCTGGCGGCTGTTCTGGAATTATGAAGGAACCAAGGCGCGCTTCGATCAGGCGCTTGCTCAATACGAGAAGGCTGCTCAAAACAGCTTCCGCGAAGTCGCTGATGCGCTGGTAACCATTGATAAACTCAAGGTTGAACGCGAGGAGAAAGAAGCGCAGGTTGCGGCGTTGCAAAATGCCAGCAATCTTTCGCGGCAACGTTACGATGCCGGCTATTCAAACTATCTGGAGATCTTAATCGCCGATCAGCAACTGTTTGACTCGGAGCTATTGCTGGCCAGGCTGCGCGGCGCACAGCTTAATGCCATGGTGCAGCTCTACCGCGCTCTCGGCGGCGGATGGCAACCGTAGCTGTGACGATCAACTGGCTTTTCATCTTTATCCCGATTGCCATCATGCTTGAGTACGGTTGGCCAGGAGCGCATACGTGGATCTTCTTTGCGGCGTGCCTGGCCATTATCCCCATTGCGCGGCTTATTGTAGAGGGTACGGAACACATCGCCTCACGAACGGGTGACGCCGTCGGCGGATTGCTCAACGCGACCTTCGGCAACGCCCCTGAGTTGATCATCGCGGTGGTCGCGCTGAGAGCCGGACTATTCGATATGGTGCGGGCTTCGCTCATTGGAGCAATTCTGGCGAATCTTCTGCTGGCTCTGGGAGTCGCCTTTCTGCTGGGAGGGCTACGTTATCACACTCAGGAATACAACCCGGGGGCCACGCGGGTCTACAGCTCGATGATGCTCATCGCCGTTATCAGCCTGGTCGTACCCAGCACGTTCAGCAGATTCTTTTCGTCAGAAGCCACGATGCGCCAGGAGCAGCTCCTCAATTTAGGCGTGGCGGTTGTCCTTTTGATTGCCTATGGCCTCTATCTTCTCTTCATGCTGAAGACTCATCCCGAATTTTTCTCCGCTGCAGGCGATCAAGAAGAACGTCATGGCGAGCGCACGCAATGGGGCCTTCCAAGGGCTGGCGGCAGCCTGCTCATTGCATCCGTTTTGGCGGCCTGGATGAGCGAGATCCTGGTCGGTGCAGCCGAGGGAACCGGCAAGTCGCTGGGCATGTCGCAGACCTTCATTGGCATGGTCTTGCTGGCGATTGTCGGTGGAGCTGCGGAAAGCGGATCGGCAATCGCTATGGCGCGGAAGAACAAGATCGATCTTACGATGGGCATTGCGCTCGGCAGTTGTATCCAGATCGCGCTGTTTGTCGCCCCTGCGCTGGTGCTTGTGAGTTACGCGGTTGCACCGCAGCCGCTGAAGCTTTCGTTCGGGAGGGCGGAGATTGGGTCGATGTTCCTCGCCGTGTTGATCGGCGCGATGGTGTCGGGAGACGGGCGATCGAATTGGTATAAGGGCGTACAACTCATTACGGTGTACGTCATCATGGCATTCCTGTTTTACTTCCTACCGGAGACGGCGTCGCGATGAGCGAAGTCATTAAGGATCGAGCCGGGAGCCTGCATGCGCTCCAAAGTGCATACTTCTTGCGACGCTACGCGATCCTATTCTACATGCTCTTGCTCACTATGGTGGCCGCGCCGATTGTCGCTGCCCTCGAGTTGACGGGCGCCCTGATGGAGTCGTTTCTAGCCGCCAGCCTGCTTGCCGCAGTGGCTCCGGTCGGCACGGGTAAAGACCGCCGCATTCTACTGACCATTGTGGCGGTAGTGTGGCTGGCGCGCCCGATAACTGCGTGGTTTGATCATCCGGCGCTCTCGGTGATGACACTCGTGATGTGGACGCTGATTGGGCTGTTCGCAGCGGCTGGTGCTTTGCGGTTTGCCATGCGCGCCGCGTCGGTCGATGCCGAGCACGTGTATGCGGCCCTCAGCGCCTACTTACTCGCCGGTATCTTCTTCGGTCTCTTGTACTGGGTCATAGAGCAGATCTGGCCCGCTACCTTTACTGTCACCGACCACTTCTCCCGTGCGAGTGCGATGTATTTCAGTTTCGTCACGTTGGCAACGCTCGGCTATGGCGATATCGTGCCGCGCACCGATGTCGCCCGCGGCTTGGCTATCGTTGAAGGGGTCGGAGGCCAACTCTTCCTGGCAGTGATGGTTGCGCGCCTGGTGAGTTTGTATGTGAGGGGAAAAACGGGAGATTGAGGTCCTGGGACATCGCCACGTTGGGCTAGAAGTAACGGTGATTTCGCTCCAGAGCTAACCCTCGAACATGTTTGGCGAGAAATGTGCAAGCGTTTCGGTAGAAGATGAGGCCGAAAGCCGGTCGGTCTGTAACCAATTGCGCCAACTTATCGAAAGGTATCCGCACAAGCTGCGTGCGCTCTCGGACGGTGGCCGAAGCCACTCGTTTGTCGGGCCGAAAAAAGCCAGTTCGCCAAACGTTTGCCCGCTGCCCATCGTGGCAAAGGGCGCCTGTTTTCCTTGCGGGACAATGTCGACCGTTCCCATCGCAATAATGAAGATGGCATCGGAGTCTTGCCAGGCGTCGTAAATAAGGCTGCCCGCCATAAGGTCTCTCTCCTCAGCGATTGTCGCCAGGGCGGTGAGATCATTGGCAGCTATCTCGCGAAACAGGTAGGTGTTCTTGATCAGTTCCGTTTTATCCATTGGTTTTTGTCCCCTCTATCCGAAGCGTCTTTAGGTGTTTTGCGCCGCCAACCACGTCTTGTGATGTCCGCGAATCAGGGCAATGGCCGCATCTGCATCAGTTACGCAATGTGGGATTGTCATATCCGCAACGTTTGCTAAAGGCGGATCGACAGACAGCATAGAATTACGCGCCCACTCGACCAGGCCGGGCCACATTTTTCCAACCAGAATCAACGGTGTGTCCTGAAGATGGCGCACCTGCAGCAGTTGCCAGATCATCATCGTTTCCAGAACCGTGCCGATGCCTCCCGGCGCGACGATGAAGGCGTTGGAGGCAAGTACGAACTGGTGCAGGCGCGTAAAAAAGGTTCGATGCTCGAACGCCTGGGTCACAAACGCATTGACTTCCTGTTCAAAGGGTAAATCAACTCTGATCCCGACCGACTGGGCATGTTCGGGGAAGACGGCGGCTCCTTCGTTAGCGGCCTGCATCAGCCCCGGACCGCCGCCGGTGATAATATCGCAACCCATCTCGGCCAGCGCAGCGGCGAGCCGCTTGGTCTCTTCATATGCACACGTCCCCGCCTCCACCCGCGCCGAGCCAAAAATTGTGACGCGGTAGCGTTGAGACCGGGATGGCCTCAGCCGTGTCAGATTGTTGACGACGTCCCACAGATCGAGAATCGAGTTGACGAGCACTTGCTTCACGCGTTCCTCGTCTGCCAAACTGATCACATCGGATGTCGTATCAGGGGATTCGTACGTGCTCATGGCGACCGACTCCTTTTTTCGTGTTTTGGCACATACGGCCTCCGGTTTTTTCCGTCGAGCTACGGCACCAGCGCCGCCGTAATGGCTTGTTGCAGCGTAGCCAGGCCGGCGCCGACATCCGCACCAAGATGCGCGCGTAGCACGCGGCGGTCGCGCTCCACCAGGACTTGGAAATCACCACGAGCTTGGGCCGCCTTGACCACGCCGAACGTGTATATGTGTCCCGGTACGGGCACATCGACGGCATCATCGCACGTGATCTGCAGAAATACGCCCGTGTTTGGCCCACCCTTGTACAATTGTCCTGTTGAGTGCAAGAAGCGCGGTCCAAACTCCAGACAGGTGGCGATGCGTTTGGCATCACGAACGCCGTGGCGTATCGTCTGCAACGTCCGCTCATGCGCCTCGTTCATCTGTATATACACGAGAAGCGCAAAATAATCAACCGCGCCGAGCCGGTTCAGATGCGCCTTGATATAACCCGCCAGCGTGTGCTGACCGTGTACCATCTTCCTCAATGCAGCCGCATTCTTCTCATCCGTGAACAGCGTGATCCCGTCCCCCGAGAACATCGGCGTCTCTGCCGGTAACGCTCCGGTTTTTTCGTACTCGGCGGTCAACTTCCGCGTTGCCGTCTTGCTCGCCTCCACATCCGGCTGATCAAATGGGTGAATGCCGAGGATGGAACCGGCCACCGCGGTCGCGACCTCCCAACGGAAAAATTCCTCTCCCAGGTCATAGGGATCGTCCACCCCGATGCGCACGACAGGGTAGCCGGCTTGTTCCAGGGCATCGACGACTCTGTCCTGTGCCGCATCCGGCGCCGACAGTAACCTCAGATAGACGAATAGGCGGTCGCGGCCGTATATATCAGGCGTGCCGAGCGCTTCGCGATCAATCGGGATCAATCCTTTGCCGTCTTTCCCTGTTGACTCCGCAACCAACTGCTCCAACCAGGCGCCAAGACCGTACATGCCCGGCGAAGCGATGATTGTCACCTTATCGTGGCCGAATGTATTCGCGGCCGTACCGAGGACGACGCCGAGCACGACACCCGGATTTTCTTCAACCGGCACCGACGGCATGCAGGCGCAGACCATCTCCTCTGTCCGATCCAAGAACTTCGCGACATCCACTCCCATGATGGCCGCCGGAACCAGCCCGAAATCGGAGAGCGCCGAATAGCGCCCGCCGATATTCGCCCATCCGAAGAAGACCCGTCGAAAACCGTCGCGTTCAGCCACCTGCTGCATCATTGAGCCGGGGTCGGTGATCGCAATGAAATGGCTGCCGGCTTCTTTCTGGCCGATGAGCCGGCTGACGCGGTCGAAGAAATACTGCTTGAAAATGTTGGGCTCGAGGGTCGAGCCCGATTTGCTGGAGACGATGAAAAGAGTGTTTTTAAGATCGACTGTGTTCTCAAGAGCCTTTACCTGGGCCGGGTCGGTCGAATCGAGAACGTGAAGTTCCGGATACCCGCTAATTTTACCGAAGGTCATCTTCATCACTTCAGGACAAAGACTCGATCCCCCCATGCCCAACAGCAGGACATGAGAGAAGCCGGCGCTCTTGGCCGCTTCTGTAATGCGGGTCAGGCGCTGGATATGGGCTAATTGGCCGTTTGTAATGCCGAGCCAGCCGAGCCACTCCGCTTCATCCTTGCCGGTCCATAGCGACGCATCTCGACCCCAGAGCCGTCTGACCTTACCCTGTGCGCGCCACTCCGCCAACGAACTTTTCACCGCTGCGGCCAGCGGCTCGGGCAGTGCGTAGGTCAGACGATTGATTTTCCCCGCGCCTGCTTCCATGCGTTGTTTCTCCACCGCCTTCAGCAGCTTCTCGAAGGCATCCGAGAAGAGCTGCACCCCTTCAGCGAGCAACGTGTCGGTCACGTCTTTCATGGAGATTCCGACTTCCGCCAGCATATCCAACGTGTCGTGGGCGGAATCGACATCTTCCGTGAGGCTTGCGCGCAGCCTCCCGTGGTCGCGAAACGCTTCAAAAGTCGCGGGAGGAATCGTGTTCACGGTATCGGGTCCGATCAGTTCTTCCACGTAGACGACATCGCGGTAATTGGGATTTTTCGCGCTTGTGCTGGCCCATAACAAGCGCTGCGTATGCGCTCCCTGTCCGGCCAACACCTGCCAGCGCGGACTACCGAAAAGTTCCCGGTACCGTTCATAGGTAAGCTTGGCATTCGCAATCGCCACCTTACCGGTCAGGCCGCGTAGTACGCTCTGCTCCGCGGCATTCGTCGTTGCTTGTAACCGTACCGTAATGAGCGCATCGATTGCGGTGTCAATCCGGCTGATAAAGAAACTGGCCACACTGGCCACCCGCTTCGGGTCGCCGCCGCGGGCAACAAATGTCTCTAGCCCCGTAATGTACGCTTCCGCCACCTGCTCATGCACGTCCTGCGCAAACAGCAGCGTCACATTGACATTAATGCCCTCGCTGATGAGTTGCCGAATGGCGGGAATGCCCTCTGGGGTAGCCGGAACTTTGATCATCAGGTTGGGGCGTCCCACCGCTTGCCATAATCGCCGGGCTTCGTCCAGCGTGCCCGCCGTATCGTGCGCGAGGAACGGCGAGACCTCAAGGCTCACGTACCCATCACGCTTCCCGGTCTCCTCATATACGTGGTATAGCACATCGGCCGCGTCTTGGACATCGCGGACCGCGAGTGTCTCATAAAGCGTCTTTGCATCCAGGGCGCGCGCTTCCGGCGCCTCGAGCATCTCCTTATAATCGGAACTTCCGGCGACGGCTTTTTCGAAGATCGCCGGATTGGAGGTCACGCCCCGCAAGCCGTCTTCATCGATCAGGCGGCGCAACTCGCCGCTGGTGATCAGGTTACGGCGTATATAATCGAGCCACACCGACTGGCCGAAGACCTGTAGCGCACGCAGCCGGTTCTCTAACGCTGTCATTTTCCGGGACTCCTATTCGCGGCCATCGACAATGCAACGCCGCTGCCAACATTCCTTGCATTCACACGGCTTCCCATCCGGACATAAGCCGGCCTCATATCTCTATGACGTCGCCCAGATTAGGACACTCCGGTCTTAAGCCATACCGTGAACGGATGCACCCCGACAATGCCTTTCGTGCCGGATTTTCTCCGTGGGTGATGATCGCGCGCGGTCGCGAAGGGGCGACAACGGCGAACCAGTTCAGCAGGTCGTCCTGTCCGGCATGCGCGCTCAATCCACCCATGGTGTGAATCGACGCGCGAACAACGCATTCTTCTCCAAGGATGGTAACCGACTTCTTGCCATCAACCAGTTGTCGTCCGAGTGTTCCGGGCGATTGAAAGCCCACGATCAGGATCGCCGTTTCCGGCCGGTATAGATTGTGCCGCAGGTGGTGCACGATTCGCCCGCCGGTGCACATGCCATTGCCGGCCATGATCATACACGGCCCTTTCTTGTTATTGAGTTCCCTGGATTCGTCGGCCGTCTGACAGAAGCGTACGCTCTGAAGTTGGCGACGCAACTCGCCGGATTTCACCATAGCCTGCGCTTCCTCATCGAATAGCTCGTTATGGCGGCCGTACACCTTCGTTGCCTCGATGGCCAATGGACTATCGACATAAATCGGAAATCGCGGCAGAGTCTTGTTACGGAATGCTGCCGCCAGGAGATAGAGCAGCAACTGAGTTCGTCCGACCGCAAACACCGGCACGAGAATTTTAGCCCTGGCCTCGATCGCCTTTTCGACAATGTGTCGCGCCTCGATGGCCGTCTCTCGAAGCGATCGGTGATTCCGATCTCCATAGGTCGACTCCATGATGACCGCATCGGCTCGCTCGAAGGGAACGGGATCGTTCAGCAGCGGCGCCCCTCGCGCCCCCAGGTCCCCGGAAAAGATTATGACCTTTTTTCGACCGTCCTCCTCCACAGTGAGCTCGACGCTGGCCGAGCCGATCACATGCCCGGCGTCCACTAAACGCGCGTGAATGCCCGGCGCGACCTTGATGATCTGATCATAGGCGACAGCCCTGACCAGCGGACGCAGGCCACGTACATCTTTCTCTTCGTACAGTGGTTCGAGCGGCGCCAGACCGGAGCGCGCTCTTTTTCGGTTCTCGCGCTCAAGATCTGCTTGTTGAAGATAGAACGCATCGCGGAGAATCAACGTCGCTACATCGATCGTCGCTTGAGTCGCATAGATCGGACCCTGGTACCCATGCTTGGTGAGCAGCGGCAAGCGTCCGACATGGTCGAGATGGGCGTGGGTGAGTACCACCGCATCGAGCCTGCCGCCTTCGAGTTTCGCCCGATGGCGATTCTTCGCCCGTTCTTCCTTACTGCCCTGGAATAATCCGCAATCAACCAGCACGCTTGCGTGCTTCGTCGTGACGTGATAGGCAGAGCCGGTGACGCCACCCGTTGCGCCATGGAAGTAGATTTTCATCTGCGTCTCTCTTTCAGTACGGCCAAGTCCACTTGGCGACCTCCGGCCGGTCGGTGCCATGTTCGTGGGCGTAGCGCAGATTGTCTATGATGGCGTTCTTCATTTCTTCCTTCAGATGCGCAGCCTTCGTGCGCAGCTTCGGCACCCGATCGATTACGTCGATCACCAGATGGAAACGGGAGGTTTCGTTCAGCATCGCCAGCTCCAGCGGTGTATTGATGTTGCCCTTTTCCTTGTAGCCGCGCACGTGCAGGTTGTCGTGCCCCTTGAAACGATACGAGAGTTTGTGGATGAGCCAGGGATAGCCGTGGAAGTTAAAGATGATCGGTTTATCCGTGGTGAACAGGCTGTCGAACTCGCGCTCCGTCGACCCATGCGGATGCTCGGATACCGGCTGCAGCTTGAACAGATCCACTACGTTGACGAAGCGCAGCTTCAGATCCGGCACTCGCTCGCGCAGGATCGCGGCAGCGGCCAACGCCTCCATGGTAACCACGTCACCGCAGGAAGCCAATACGACATCAGGCTCCTCGCCCGCATCAGTGCTCGCCCGCCTCCAGATGCCGAGGCCCTTCGCGCAGTGAATGATCGCCTCGTCCATTGTGGCAAATTGTAGATGCTTCTGTTTATCGGCAACGATAACGTTGATACAGTCGGTGCTGCGCAGGCACTGATCCGCGACGGTCAGAAGCGTATTGGCGTCTGGCGGCAGATAGACACGCGTGACCGATGGGCCCTTGTTGGTCACCAGATCGATGAATCCGGGATCCTGATGAGAAAAACCGTTGTGGTCCTGGCGCCAGACCGTGGAGGACAGCAGGATGTTCTCGGAAGCGACCGAGGCCCGCCACGGAACATGATTTTTGCTGATGTCCAGCCACTTGGCGTGCTGGTTGAACATGGAATCGATGACATGGGCAAAGGCTTCATAGGTGTGAAACAACCCATGACGGCCCGTGAGCAGATATCCCTCCAGCCAGCCGATTAAGGTGTGCTCGGAAAGCATCTCCATGACGCGCCCATCACGGGACAGCTCACCGCCGTCGGCGTCCTCCGGCAACATATCCGCCATCCAGGTCTTTTTGCTCACCTCGTAGACAGCCTGGAGCCGGTTTGAGGCGGTCTCGTCGGGGCCGAAGACACGGAAATTCGTCATGTTGTTCTTCATCACATCGCGCAGGAACTCGCCCAGAGGTTTGGTGTTCTCGTATGCCACTGCGCCTCGATCAGGAACTTCTACAGCGTATTTGCGAAAGTCTGGCAGCTTGAGTTCTTTGCGCAACAGCCCGCCGTTGGCATGGGGGTTGGCGCTCATACGCCGATGTCCTTTGGGCGCCAGGGCCTTGAGCTCGGGCACGAGCCTGCCGCTCGCATCGAATAGCTCCTCAGGCTTATAGCTCCGCATCCAGTCTTCCAGGAGCTTCAGGTTCGCCGGATTGTCGCGCACGTCGGCAAAGGGCACCTGGTGCGAGCGCCAGAAAGCCTCCACCTTGTGTCCCCTGATCTCCTTCGGCCCGGTCCAACCCTTGGGGGAACGCAGCACGATCATAGGCCAGCGCGGACGGAAGGGATTGTTCGATTCGCGCGCCGTTTTCTGCTGGGCACGGATCTCGCCGATTGCTTCTTCCAACGTGGTCGCCATCTTTTGATGCATCTGCGCAGGGTCGCTCCCTTCCACGAAATGGGGCGTGTAGCCATAGCCGACAAACAGCGCTTCTAATTCCTCGTGGCTCACCCGTGAAAGGATGGTGGGATTGGCGATCTTATAGCCATTCAAGTTCAGGATCGGCAGCACCGCGCCATCGCGCACAGGGTTGATGAACTTATTGGAATGCCACGCCGTAGCGAGCGGCCCGGTCTCCGCCTCGCCGTCACCCACCACGCAGGCGACGATCAGATCGGGGTTGTCGAGCGCCATGCCGTAGGCATGCGAGAGACTGTAGCCGAGCTCGCCGCCTTCATGGATGGAGCCGGGAGTTTCCGGAGTGACGTGGCTCCCGATATGGCCGGGGAAGGAGAACTGTTTGAAGAACTTCTGCATCCCTTCCGCGTCCTCGCTCTTGTCCGGATAGACCTCGGAGTAGGCGCCTTCGAGATATGCCGGCCCCAGCACCCCAGGCGCACCGTGGCCGGGCCCGGCCACGAAAATAACGTCGAGATCATGCTTGACGATCATCCGGTTCAGGTGTAACCACACGAAGGACAGCGCCGGGCTTGCGCCCCAGTGGCCGAGCAGCCGGTGCTTGACATCTTCAGTCTTTAAGGGCTCCTTGAGCAACGGGTTATCCTTGAGATAGATCATGCCTACCGAAAGGTAATTACAGGCCCGCCAATACGCATTCATCAGTTCCAGCTCTT
>NSJM01000060.1 GCA_002634395.1 Candidatus Methylomirabilis sp. | reverse complement strand
CACCCCCTCCCCTACGTCGCCTGAACGTTGAACGTTGAACGTCGAACGTTGCACCTCTTCCGTCATCGCTTACCTCCCATCGCCTTACAGAGCGCGTCGATCTCCTCGCGGCTGTTTTGCTCCGTCACGCAGAGAAGCAGGCAATCTGACAGCTCCGGGTAAAATCGACCCAGCTCCACACCGCCGATGATGCCTTTGGCGAACAGCGCGCGATTCACCTGAGCCGGGGCCCGCCTTTTCACCCGCACGACAAACTCATTGAAGGTGTGGCCTGCAAACGGAAGCTCGTAGCCGCGGAGTGCGGAGATCGCGCCTTTGGCATAGGCCGTCTTACGGAGGTTCAGCAGGGCCAGCTCCCTGAGTCCGGCTCTCCCCAAAAGCGACAGGTGAACCGTTGCGGCCAGGGCGCACAGCCCTTCGTTCGTACAGATGTTGGACGTCGCCTTCTCCCGCCTGATATGTTGTTCCCGGGTAGACAGTGTCAGGACGTAACCCGGTCGACCGGACTTATCTTCGGTCCGGCCGACTAAACGACCCGGCATACTGCGGACATAGGCCTGTTTCGACGCGAAGAAGCCAAGGTAGGGGCCGCCGAAGTTCAGATGATTCCCGAACGCCTGACCCTCTCCCACCACGATGTCCGCCCCGCACTCGCCTGGAGATCGGACGATACCGAATGAGACCGGCTCGGCCACAACCACGATCAGGAGAGCCCCGGCGCTGTGAGCGGCCTCCGCAAGCTCATCGAGCGACTCCAGGACGCCGAAGAAGTTCGGGCTCTGGACCACAACGGCGCTGGTGCGGTCCGACAGCGCGGCCTTCACTTGTTTCAGGTCGGTCGTACCCTCGTCCGTATAGGGAACCTCATGCATATGGAGGCCGAGCTTGCTTGCGTAGGTGCGGCATACCATCCGGTACTCCGGGTGTACGGCCATGGGTAGCACCACCTCCCGACGACCGTTGATCCTGTGAGCCATCAGCACCGCCTCGGCCAGGGCGCTGGAACCGTCATACATCGACGCGTT
Organism: Candidatus Methylomirabilis sp.; assembly: GCA_002634395.1. Classification (GTDB taxonomy): domain Bacteria; phylum Methylomirabilota; class Methylomirabilia; order Methylomirabilales; family Methylomirabilaceae; genus Methylomirabilis; species Methylomirabilis tolerans. Next base: position 16,576 of record NSJM01000060.1, on the reverse strand, counting down.
TGCCACCTCCATGCCGGTAAGCTGGCAGATCAGCGTCTGGTACTCGTAGATCGCCTGGAGTGTCCCTTGTGACAGCTCCGGCTGGTAGGGCGTATACGCCGTGTAGAACTCCGATCTGAACACCAGGTGGGAGACAGCAGCAGGGATAAAGTGATTGTAGGCGCCTGCCCCCAGGAAGGAAGGGTATTGTTCCACGTCCGCGTTCCGGCCGGCCAACTCCTTCATATGCCGTCGCAGTCCGGTCTCAGACAGCGGCGGCGCCAGGTTCAGTCCTCGCTTGAGCTTGAGCTTGGAGGGGATGTCGGCAAACAGCTCCTCGCTCGACCGGACGCCGATGGCATCCAGCATCGCGCGACAGTCGGCCTCCGTATTCGGGATGTACTGCATCAGTGCTCCTCCGCCGCCAGAAAGGCTTTGTACTCCTCAGCGGACATCAGATTCGCCAGCTCCCTTGGATCAGCGATGTGTACCGCGATGATCCATCCCTCTCCGTAGGGATCGGCGTTGATCTGCTCCGGGCTCGATTCGAGCGAGGAATTGACCTCAAGTACCTCACCGGTCAGCGGACAGTACAGGTCGGAGACGGCCTTTACCGACTCGACGACACCGAACGCCTCCATCTGACGCAGGACCCTCCCGACCTGCGGCAGCTCGGCGAACACAATGTCGCCGAGTTGGCTCTGGGCAAAGTGGGTGATCCCGATACGTCCACGATCCCCCTCAACCTTGATCCATTCGTGCGCTTTCGTATAATGCAACCCCTCAGGAACCATGATTACCTCCGTCACCTTCAATGTGCTCGCTTGTAGAAAGGAGTCCGAACTACTCTTGCGGCGACAGACTGGCCCCGGATCACGATGTCGAACTCGGTTCCGATGGCCGCGTACTGTGTCGCCACATACCCCAGCCCGATGTTCTTCCCGAGCGAGGGCGAGGGACCGCCGCTGGTCACCTCGCCGATCGACTGACTCCCGCTGACAATCGCATAGTGGGGACGAGCAATCCCCCGGCCGCACATCTCGAACCCTACCAGCTTCCGGCTGATCCCATTTGCCTTCTGCCGCACAAGCGCCTCACGACCGATGAACTCTCCCTTCTCCAGCTTCACGATCCAGCCGAGGTCCGCCTCCAGGACGGTGTGGCGGTCGTCGATATCCTGACCGTACAGGGCCATCTTGGCCTCCAGGCGCAGCGTATCGCGGGCGCCAAGTCCGCAGGGTTGCAGTCCCACCGGTGTCCCTGCCTCGAGAAGGGCGTTCCACAGGGTGACCGTATGCTGCGGTGGAATATAGATCTCGAAGCCGTCCTCTCCGGTGTAACCTGTCCGGGAGATACAGCAGTCGATGCCGATCACTTGTCCTTCGACGAACCGGAAGTACCTCAGCGTTCTCAAGTCTACGGAGGTCAGCTTCTCCAGGATCTCCTGTGCCCTGGGTCCCTGGAGGGCCAGGAGGGCCATGTCATCGCTGATATCCTTGACCTCGGCATTCGATACCAGGTGCTCGCGGATCCAAGCGAAGTCCTTTTCGGTATTCGCGGCGTTCACCGTCAACCAGTAGCGGTCGTCCGCAAACTTATAGACGGTGATGTCATCCACGAATGTTCCGTCGGGGGTGGTGAGCGCAGAATATTGCACCTCTCCGACAGAGAGACGGGACGCATCATTCGGGGTGAGGCACTGAATCGCTTCCAGAGCGCCGGAGCCCCTCAACTCAATCTCCCCCATATGCGACACATCGAACAGACCCGCATGCTCCCTGACGGCGCGGTGCTCATCCAGAATCCCGGCATACTGCACGGGCATCTCCCAGCCGCCAAAGGCCACCATCCTGGCGCCGAGTCGGCGATGCGCCTCGAACAATGGAGTGCGCTTTAAGAGTCCGGTCGCTGCGTTCATTCGCTACCCCTCAGCATCGGCAGAGTTGACACCGGCCACAAGCAAGGTATGGCAGGGATATCGCTTCACAGTGCCGTGATAACCGTATCGTCCAAGTAGTGTGCATGGGGCCTGTCGGGAGGAAACATGAGGGAAACCCAGTCGTAAAGACGCGGCGATCTTCAAGCATTGATTGATTCCTGTCAAGTGAAAAGTGGCAAGGCTGCGTGAAGTTGATAACGCTCATGCACACCCTTCCCGCGGCGCATTTGTGACGGAAGAAGTTCTTGACAGTCACCAATGACGGGACGACAATTATAAAAAAGGACGCCTTGCTGAATGGCCAATAGGCGGTGCGTAAAAGGAATTTTTTAAATCTATGCTTACTTCAAACACTTATACAAAAGATTTTAAGTATTTTAAGGAAAAATACGACGAAAGCATGGAATGCATGTTTGCGGCAGTCAGCGATCTCTATGCCGAATATTGGAATGGTTTTTTCCATTTCGCGCTGTTCAAGGATGACCATGAAAGTTGGGAGTCGGCTTTCCTGAATACTCACAACAAATATCTAGAAGCTCTACGGACAAGCGACGCGCGTAACATACTCGATCTGGCTTGCGGGAGGGGTGATTTTACCAATGTTCTTGCCGAAAATACTTCTGGTGAAGTTTTGGGGATCGATATCTCCCGTTCACAACTTTCACATACTCATCGATTTAAGCGACCGAATCTGCGTTTCAAACACTACGATATTATGAAAGTTGATGAGCTCGGAGAAATGTTCGACGCTGTCATGCTCATGGACGCCGATTGCTATTTACCAGATAAACAATTAGCTGTGGAAAAAATATCAAAGGTTATAAAATCAGGGGCTCGCTTTCTTCTGCTCGGATGGTGCAAACAGAGCGGGCTTAATCAAATTCAGGAAGAGCTTGTCTTATATCCATTTATGAAATACTGGGCCATCCCAAGTCTTGAAACGCCAGACAATTACAAGAAATATTTTGAACAAAACAATTTCAATATAATTGAGATTACTGATCTTAACGATCAAGTCAAAAGAAACTGGGAGTTCGGTTATGAATCCGCATTGGGCGGTGTGAGAACACTCTCACGCAAGGATCTTCCGCGCCTCATCTGGAAAGGTATGAAACTGGGGAGCGATGGGATCAGACTCATCAAAGAACAATTTCCGGCAGCGATCTACATCAAGGTCGGCTATGATGTAGGTTTTCTTCGCTATGTCTACTTCCTGGTAGAGAAGAAATAACGTGTGCCGCGAGTGAGGAATCCGGATATCACATCTTCAGGAGGCTCACCTATGCCCAACCCCACAATCGTAGCCCTCGGCACTGCCAATCCGACAACACAGTTCTCTCAGGAAGAGCTTCTGTCCCTCGCGTCGTATACCGACGAGCGACGACGGGGTTTTTTCCTCCACAGCGGCATTGAGAAGCGGCATATGTATGTGGAGAAGGCCACCTTTCGTCCCACTGAGACCACGGACGAACTCAACGCCAGATTCCGCAAAGGAGGCGTCGAGATCGGCCGTCTGGCGATCCAGCGCGCCCTGGATCAGGCTGGCTGCTCCGCTCAGGAGATCGACTTTGTCGTGACCACCACCTGCACCGGCCGGCTGTGTCCCAACCTCGACGCCTATTTCGTCCGGGAATTCGCGATGAAGGAACGGGTTCAACGGGTGCATGTGGGGGATATGGGCTGCGCCAGCGGGATGATTGCGCTGCAGCAAGCCTACAACCATCTCCGGGCCTTTCCTGATCATCGGGCCCTGATCGTCTCCGTGGAAATCTGCTCCTCGACCTACTACCTCGATGACTCCCTCGAGACCGCAGTGGCCAATGCGATCTTTGCCGACGGAGCCGCGGCAGCCATCCTGACATCCGATGGCGCTGGGGTTGAGGTACTGGGCCACATGAGTCTGGTCCGTTCGGACTACCTTGATCTGATGGGGTTTACCTATCCGAGCGGGCGACCCCGCATCCTGTTGTCCAAGGAGATCAGGGGAATCGGCAGCGCCATGATGAAGGAGCTGGCGGCAGCAATACTCGATCGCTATCATCTCAAACAGGAAGAGATCCGGTTCTGGGTCCTGCATTCCGCCGGCAGAGGGGTTCTCGAACGGGCGCAACGCGAGATCGGGCTCGGTGACGCCGACCTCCAGTTCTCCCGCCAGGTGCTTCGCCGATTCGGGAATATGTCGTCGGCCACGGTGCTCTTCGTCCTCAATGAAGTGATCAGATCCGGGCAGGCATCCCCCGGCGACCTGGGCGTGATGATTGCGCTCGGGCCCGGCTTCTGCGCCGAGGGTGCGCTACTGCGATGGTAACGACCCGGCTGTCCATCCCTCGTCTCCAAGGGGCGGCGGAACTACTGGACCGCTCGGGTCACTCCGATGAGGAGATCCGTGAGAACCTGCACGACCTGGAACGGCTGAACCGCTACTTCGGGGGTGTGCGCACGGTACTTGTGCACCTCAGTCGAATGGTAGGCGAGCATTCACAGAGCCCTATCACGATCCTGGACATCGCGACCGGCGGGGCCGATATTCCTCGAGCCATCTGTCGTTGGGCTAGAAAGCGCAAGCTTGCTGTTGCCATCGAGGCAGTGGACCGGAACGACCAGGTTCTGGCTGTTGCAACCGAATGGTCGATCGACTTCCCGGAGATCCGACTGCGGCAGGTGCAAGCGCCGCCCTTGCCATACCCTGATCACAGCTTCGACTACGTCATTGCCTCTCTTTTCTTTCACCACCTCAACGAGGCCGAAGGGACTCTCCTGCTGCGGGAGATGGCGCGGGTGGCGCGACGCGGATTGCTGGTCAATGACCTGTTTCGCAGCCGACTTGCCTGTCTGCTGACAGCGATGACCACACGGCTGTTGTCCGGCAATCGTCTGACGCGCCACGACGGCCCGATGTCTGTCCTTCGCGGGTTCCGACCTGAGGAGTTGCGTCGCATGGCGACCGAGGCCGGTCTTGCCAATGTACGACTGGGCCGCCTTCCATGGTTTCGCATCGCCCTCACTAACGAGATTGCAACTTGAGAAGACAGCTATCAGCGTTCAGCGATCAGCGCATGAAAACCCCCTCAATCTCCCTTTACGAAAGGGGGAGGCAAGGACGCGTCTCAGTAATATCCCCCTTTTTTTGAAAAGGGGGTCAGGGGGGTTTGTCTGAAGCTGACGGCTGAGCGCTGAACGCTTTTATCTACATTATGCCACAAATCCCGGTAATTATTGTGGGAGCCGGTCCGGCCGGCTCGGTTCTGGCCGGGCTTCTGGCACAGCGCGAGATTGAGACGCTCCTGCTCGACAAGGCGACCTTCCCCCGCGAGAAGATCTGCGGCGACTATCTCAGCCCGGGAACCGTCAGACTCCTCGATCAGCTGAACCTGCTGGACCTCGTACGCTCGGCCGGAGCGCAACGTCTGTGGGGCATGACGGTCATCTCTCCGGATGGCACGACCTTCACGGCCGAGTTTCCCGTCATCACCGAAATCAATGGGTCTCCCCCCTTCGCACTTTCCATCCCCAGGGCCATTCTTGACAGCCTGTTGCTGACATGGGCTCGCGGCTTCGGGGTGCAATGCGTCGAAGGATTTCGTGTAACCGATCTGATCTTTGAGAATGGACGCGTCTGCGGTGTCACGGGGATCGGGCCGACGGGCCAGAAAACGTATCGGGGGCGGATCGTCGTAGGTGCGGACGGACGAGACTCAGTCGTCGCGCGACGGCTCGGCCTGTACCAGCCTCATCCAACGCTACGTCGGATGGCCATGGTGGCCTATTATGCAGGGGCACGTTGCAACGTGCCCTTACAGGATCATGGCCTGATCTGTATCGGCGATCGGTCGTATTGCATCCTCAACCCGATCGGCGAGCGGCTGGCCAACGCCGCCATTGTGATGGACCAGGGGATCGTGCAAGGCTGGAAAGGGAAACTCGACGAGCTGTTCGATGGCAGACTGCAAGCGTTTCCGCTCGCACTGAGTGCGCTCGGCAGTACGACGCGACGTGGACCGGTCCGATGCCTTGGCCCCCTGGCGTTTCGAGCGCATCATGCCGCCAAGGCCGGCGCGCTGCTGATTGGAGACGCCGCCGGCTTTTACGACCCCTTTACCGGAGAAGGGGTAGGTCACGCCCTCTGCAGCGCGAAGCTTGCGACCCGCGAGGTCGTCTCAGCCATCGCTGAGGGTGACGGAGGCCTTACGGAGGCCCACCTCTGGCGGTTTGATGATGAGCAGCGCAAGGCCGTGACGAGCAGGACACGCCTGGGTGCTATATTGCAGGCCATCATCCGTCGTCCAGGCGCAGCCAATGCTGTCGCGCAACTCCTCCGGAGACGTCAACCTTTTGCGGACCTGATGCTTGGCGTGGTTGGCGATCTGCTCCCGCCCCACACCCTCTTCTCCCTAGACACCCTGAGGGCGCTTCTCTAAGACCTGGACATCACTGATCGTTTCTCTCCAGTAATTCAGGAGATCCTGCAGTGTCCGTTCGATCGGAATGTCGGGTCGCCACCCAATCGCCTTTTCAACTTTGGAAGTATCGCAGCGCATAATCGGAATATCATTCTGGCGGACCCGAAGTGACTGCTGTTCGAGTGCGATCTCCTTCACACGACTTGCCTCGATAAGCATCCCAATGATATCCCCGATCTTCCATGCCCTGTTGCTGCCGATATTATACACCTCTCCGCCCTTGGCCTTTTCCAGAAGCGTCCTGTACGCCCTCACCACGTCGCGCACATCAGTAAAGTCTCGGCTGGATTCAAGATTGCCGACGTGGAGAATCGGTGTGCGGATACCCTGCTCGATCTCAACGATCTGCTTGGCAAAGCTCGAACACACAAATTGCTCCGACTGTCTGGGCCCGATATGATTGAAGGGCCGCACACGAATGACATGCATCTTGTAAGCGGTTGCGTACTGACACGCCATCATATCCACACACGCTTTTGTCACGCCGTAGAGATTGATCGGTTTGAGGGGGTATTCCTCGCTGACAGGAAGCGCTGATTCCGGTACATGACCGTAGACTTCACCCGAACCAACAATCAGAATCCTGGCATTCAGATGAGTTGATCGAGCAGCTTCGAGCACATTCAGCGTTCCTAGCACGTTTACATCGTAGACAATTCTTGGGTCGGCCTCCGCATCTGGAACAAACGATGAACCGGCAAGGTGATAAATATAATCCGGCTTCACCTCGGTCAGAATATCCGCAACCTCTTTGGTATTCCGGACATCCCCATAAGCGAGAGAAATCTGTTGGTTGACATGCGAGAGGTGTCTCAGATCGTGGGTCAAGGCAATTCCTGAGACCGGATAGCCTTCCGATATCAGCAGGTCTGCGAGATGGCTCCCGACAAATCCATTGATACCGGTGATCAGAACTGTGGGTTTAGCGTGCAACAATCTGTCGTTTGCCTTATTGAAGATCAGCCTCAACCACCATCCTGAACGGTCTCTCCTCCATCTGCTTTAGCTCGTCAGGAATATAGCACAGCAGGTCCAGGTCCACGGGCAGAGATAGGAGCGGGGACAACATCCGAGGGCGGTCAATAAAACTGCGATCAGTATTCATCACCACCAGAATATCGAGATCGATGAACAGATCAGCTCCATTCCTGGCAAAGGATCTTACAAGGCTGATCCGTTTAACTCCTTCAACACCGGAAAGGACCGCGACGGCCTGTTTCGGTGGGAACTCCAGGGCTCTGTGTGGGCCACCCTGACGCTTCCGGTCCCCGGATGAGCCCGCCTCCTGGAGATCTCTCACAACAGCCGACGGAACACCGCCACGGTCTTTCCTATTTCTCGGCAGCCTGGACTTCGACTGCCTCATCGGACATGAGGGGATGGATGACCAAGCCGGTGAGGAGCTTGGGATAGAAGAAAGTCGACTTTGGCGGCATCCGTAAGCCGGCCTCGGCTACTGCCTGGACTTCGGCGATCCTGGTTGGATTAAGCACAATGGCCGCCGCCCACCCCCCTTGCTGGACCAGCCGGATGGTCTCTGCGGCATCATGATTATAACTGAGCGCATCCTCCGGAAGATCGCTCAGCCCATACCGTGAACGCGGTCTTTCGATCAGCAGTGTATGCGCGATGGTCACATCAAGTTGTCTGTAGACGAGCGGCTTGTCATTCTCCACCCCTGCCTCCAGAGCCCGTTCGTCAGTGAGCGTCAGGAGGTATGCCTGCTCCTCTCCACCGTACAGACCGAAACAGTGCGTCCCCTCTTTGGTCTGTCGCATCCGGCCGAGCAGGGCCGAGGCAACCGCCTCAGGATCGCGGGGAACAGACAGTTGCTCGACGGCGAATTGCGGGGTAAGCTGAGCCAGATAACCTTCCAGACTACCGCCCGGAAGGTGTCTGAGCAGCCGATGGATCGGAAGGATGACCAAGCCAGGGTCTGTCGCGCTGACCAGCGTCATCATCATGTAGTTGTAGGGCCGTTTCTGCATCTGGACGGGATCGCCCTGCTCCTTTGCCCGCATCAGATCTCGGAAGTTGAGCGCCGTTTCATATCGATGATGACCATCCGCGATGAAGATCGGGGTTGACACACACTCCACCTGAAGTCTCGTGATCGCCTCGCGATCCTGACAGATCCAGACCTGATGGCGGATATTATCCCAATCGGTAAGGTCAATGGCCGGCTCGGACTCCCCGGCTGCAGCTACCAGCCGATCCAACTCGTGAACACGACCGGGATAAACGCCGAAGACAGAGCTCAAGTTCGCGTGGCAGGCCTGCATCAGGCGAAGTCGGTCCGCCTTGGCCGCTCCCATGGTTCGCTCATGCGGAAAGACTGTACGACTACCGAACTCCTCCAGACGAACCAGTCCGATCAGACCGTGCCGTGTGAGCGTCTTCGCGTCGGGAAGCCGAAAGGTCTGCTGGTAGAGGTACAGCGCGGGCGCAGGGTCGCGAATCAGTACCTGCTCGGCCTGCCATCGGCGGAAGTAGTCTCCCGCGCGACTGTATTGGTTCCGTTCGGCGTCGTCTCCCGCCAGCGTTTCTCCCAGGATCAGACGAATGACGTTCTGCTCGTGACGAGCGTGAAAGGTTCGCTGCCCTTCCGGTGAAATAACATCGTAGGGCGGAGCCATCACCACACTCAGGTCTGTGACGAGTTGAAGATTGTACCGCAATCCTCTGAAAGGTGCGATTAACGCCATGGTATTATCCTAACCTTATCAGCCGACTCGAGTTTCAGGTTGTACGGGTCGCCTTCCGTTTCGCGTTTCCAAGTTTCGGGTTCAGCTTCGCCGTGCTAAGTTCCGCGTTCCGGGTTCTAAACTGGGAACTTTTTCATGGAACCTGGCACGTAGAGCTTTATTCTAGGCCAACCCCGTGTAGATCTCCGGCCGGCGGTCCTGGAGGAAGGGCCAGATGTCTCTGACCGTCTTAACCCATCTCAGGTCGATCTCGGCCAGGATGACGCCCTCGCTGAGGCCGCTCGGTTCTACTACGAAGTCGCCGTTCGGATCAACGCAACAGCTCTTTCCGTAGAAGGGCAACCCGTCCTCGCCTTCGACCCGATTGACTCGAAACGCAAAGACCCCGTTGTAGACCGCGCTCCCGACAATCGCCCGCTCCCACTTGGCAGCAGATGCGATCACCGAGGCGGACATCGGCGCATAGATCAGTTCCGCTCCCTGAAGGGCGAGCAGGCGAGACCCTTCAGGAAAGAAGTTATCCCACGAGATCTGGATGCCGATCGTGGCGTATCGTGTATGGAAAACAGGGAATCCCTGGTTTCCAGGCTGGAAATAGAACTGTTCCTGATAGTTCTGGAGTTGCGGGATATGATTTTTCCGATAATGACCCAGCATGGTCCCGTCGGCGTCAAACACGAGGGCCGTATTGTAGTAGGCGGCATCCGCCCCGCGTTCGAAGATCGGAGCGACGACAGCAGCTTGACACTCCCGTGCAAATGCGGCAATCGCCTCACTGAGCGGTCCTGGAACTGACTCGGCGGTAGCAAACTGCGACTGATCTGCCTGACGTGGAAACCAAGGCCAAGCGAAGCATTCCGCAAAACAGATAATCTTCGCCCCCCGTTCGACCGCAACCCTGCCGAGCCCTAATGCTCTCTCCAGATTGGCCCCAGGGTCTGCCCCGCATCCCATCTGGATTCCCGCAATCGTGAGTATGTTGTCGCTCATTCCTGCTCTTCGATCAGCCGAAAGGCCGCCCCATACGGACACATCGTTTCGAACATCACCGGATCACCGATCCCTGCTGTTCTTCCGGCCTGGACGGTAAGTCGAGCCGTCACCCGCAATCCTTCCTCCAGATCGATGACCGCAATATCGTACGGCTCCTGTCCCTGAAAGGCAGTCGGCGGCATTCGAATCGTCGTAAAGGAGGTGAGCAGGCCTCGACCGGACAGGTTCACCGGCAGGATCGCTGAGGCCCCGCAACGCCGGCATGAGCGTTGAGATCTCGCGAACAGGCCCTTGCACGCGTCGCACGTAAACGCCTCGAACGAGGCCATCCTCACCGCCGCTTCAGGATGTGGACCGTACTGACCGCCCCGGTCCCACCAAGGTTGTGAGCCAAGCCGATATGGGCACCCTTCACCTGATTGATTGCCTCACCCCTCAACTGCCCGACGATCTCATAGATCTGGGCGAGACCTGTGGCGCCCACCGGATGCCCCTTGCTCAACAGGCCGCCGCTCGGGTTGACCGGGAGCATCCCGTCAAGCGCCGTCAGTCCATCGGCGACGGCTGGTCCCCCTTTTCCTTTCTCGACGAAACCCAGGTCTTCAATGGCCGTAATCTCGGCGATGGTAAAGCAATCGTGCACTTCGGCCACGTCGATATCGCGCGGGGTCAGACCGGCCTCGCGGTAGGCCTGCTGCGCGGCAGCCACCGAGGCTTCAAACGTAGTCAGATCCGCCATCTCGAACAGCGTCGCCGGACCCATGGCGTGACCGGAGCCGATAATATCAATCGGCTGATCGGCGTACTCGGTGGCCGGATCGGCTGCGCACAAGACGGCGGCTGCGGCGCCATCGCTGATCGGCGTGCAGTCATAGAGTCGAAGCGGATCACAGATCAGCCTTGACTCCAGGACCTCCCCCAAAGCCACTGGCTTCTGAAAATGGGCCTTGGGGTTGGCGCTGCCGCTCTGCCGGTTCTTGACCGAGACCATCGCCACCTGCTCGCGCGTCGTCCCATGCTGATGCATATGCCGCCGCATGATGATCCCGAAGGTCCCTGGAAAGGTGAGACCGAGCCGCATCTCGCTGTCGGCGTCGCCAGCCGACGCCAGCGCCTCCGTCACCGCCCCCGTCCCCGCCGAGGTCATCTTCTCGACACCCGCGACGAGTACGATATCACATACACCCGATGCGATCAGCAGCACCCCATGACGGAAGGCAATACCGGAGGAAGCGCACGCCCCTTCTACCTTCGTGCAGGGAATCGGTCTCAGGCCGAGCCGATGCGCGACGATCGGGGCCAATGCCCCTTGATGGACAAGAGCCTCTGAGACGAAGTTGCCAAGGTAGAACGCCTGTACCAGACTCGTGGGGATCTGTGCGTCGCTCAGGGCCTCCCGACATGCCTGAAGCGCCAGATCAGTAATACTGACGCCGTTCTGTTGCCCGAACGGCGTGCACCCGATGCCAATGACCGACACCCCGCGCATCTTGATCCCGGTATCATTGCGAGCGACCAGCGAGAGCGCGGCAATCCCACAGTTCTTCCCAGCGGCCACGCATCCCAAAGACCATGACATTCCCACGGTCCCCTTCGCTTCGCTCTGGGCTTCGACTTACCCGCTCCCTCGCAATGACGATGTACAGTCTCGCATACGTTTGCTACGCTCAGGCGCCGCAACACTTCTTGTATTTCTGGCCGCTGCCGCAGGGGCAGGGATCATTCCGTCCGATCTTCTTTCCGGCCACTTTGATGGGCGCAGTCGCGGCGGCCGGGCGGAGAGAACGCTCTGCAGCTTTCGGCTGCGGTCCTGGCTGGGAGCGAATAGCCTGATTGCCCTCCACGCTCGCCGCATCGGCCGGCGCTTGCTGTGCCCCTGCAAATGCGAGGGCCTCGGCTGGAGCTACCTGGACCCGGTAGAGGTATTCGATTGTCTGCTGCTTAATGCGGTCGATCATCGCCTCAAACATCGCGAAGCCTTCGCGCTTATATTCGACGAGCGGATCTTTTTGACCGTATCCTCGAAGTCCGATCCCCTCTTTCAGGTGATCCATGGCTAGAAGGTGGTCCTTCCACTGCCCATCTACCACCTGCAACATGACCATCCGTTCCAGATACCGCGAAAGCTCAGGGCCAAACCGCGTCTCCCGCTCCTCGTAGGCCTTGAGGGCTCGTTCTTCGATGCTATCGCGCAGCAATGCCACAGTGAGCCCGGCCACTTCCTCAGGCGACCACGAGATCTCCACATCGAACTGTCTTTTCACCGCCTCGGTGAGGCCCGCCAGATCCCACTGTTCGGGATAGCTCTCCTCGCCGGCGTAGAGCGTGAGCAACTCGTCGATCACCTCGCCACGCATCTCACCCAGGATACCTTGCAGGCTCTCGCCATCAAGGATCTTGCAGCGCTCGGCGTAGATGATTTGCCGCTGCTTATTCATCACGTCATCGTACTCGATGAGGTGCTTACGGATATCGAAGTTATGAGCCTCTACCCGCTTCTGAGCCGTCTCGATCGCGCGGGTGACCATACTGTGCTCGATCGGCTCTCCTTCCTCGATCCCCAATTTCTCCATAATGTTACTGATACGGTCGGAGCCGAACAGGCGAAGAAGATCGTCCTCGAGCGACAGATAGAAGCGGGATGAGCCGGGGTCGCCTTGACGACCGGCACGCCCCCTGAGCTGATTATCGATGCGGCGGGCTTCATGGCGCTCGGTTCCGATGATGTGCATACCGCCCAGGGCTACGACCTGCTGGTGTTCGGCCTCGGTCTGTTGGCGGATGACGGCCAGCGCCGCGGCATACTCTTCGACGTTCACCGACAGATCCAACAACCCATAGTGCTGCATCTGCCGAACCTCCTCGAGCGTACGGGCACGCTCGTGAGGATCGACCCCATCCTTCGACACCTCACCCCGTCGGAGCAACTCCGCCGCCAGGTACTTCGAACTCCCACCCAAAAGGATGTCGGTCCCGCGGCCGGCCATATTGGTGGCGATGGTGACCGCCTTAAAGCGGCCGGCTTGCGCGACAATCTCCGCCTCCCGCTCATGCTGCTTGGCGTTCAGCACCTGATGAGGGATCCCCTTTCGTTTCAGGAGCGCCGAGAGCTTTTCGTTCTTCTCGATCGAGGTGGTCCCGACCAGGACCGGTCGCCCGATCTTGTGCAACTCGGCGATCTCCTCTACGACCGCATCGTACTTTTCCCGCCCGCTCTTGTAGATGACATCCGGATCGTTGACCCGAATCAGCGGCTGGTTCGTCGGCATCACCATCACATCGAGATTATAAATCTGGGCGAATTCAGCGGCCTCCGTGTCGGCGGTCCCGGTCATCCCCGCCAGCTTCTTGTACATCCGGAAGTAATTCTGGAAGGTGATGGTAGCCAGGGTCTGGTTCTCCCGTTCGATCTTGACCCGCTCTTTCGCCTCTACCGCCTGATGGAGTCCATCGCTCCACCGTCTCCCAGGCATCAGACGACCGGTGAACTCATCGACGATCACCACCTCACCATCCTTAACCACATAGTCTACGTCCAATTTGAAGAGGACATGCGCCTTCAGCGCCTGCTGGACGTGGTGGACAATATCCATATGAGCCGGGTCGTAGAGGTTCTTGATGCCCAGCAGGCCCTCCACCTTGGTCACCCCGCTCTCGGTGAGCGCGACCGACTTCGCCTTTTCGTCGACCATATAGTCACCGGATACTTGAGCCTCGGCCTCATACATCTTGCCGCCCACGATGGTGGCGCCCTGCTTCAGCCTCGGAATGATCCGATCGATCTGATAGTACTTCTCGGTCGATTCCTCCGCCGGCCCGGAGATGATCAACGGCGTTCGGGCCTCATCGATCAGGATCGAGTCCACCTCATCTACGATGGCATAGTGCAACTCCCGCTGCGCGAAATCTGCGACGGAAAACTTCATGTTATCGCGCAGGTAATCAAAGCCGTATTCGTTATTGGTCCCGTAGGTGACGTCAGCGCCGTAGGCCAGTTTTCTGGTCGCATCGTCTATGTCGTGCTGAATCAGGCCCACGGTCAGTCCGAGGAACCGGTAGATCCCGCCCATCCACTGGCTATCCCGCTTGGCCAGGTAGTCGTTGACGGTCACGACATGGACACCCTTGCCCTCCAGCGCATTCAGGTAGACCGGGAGCGTCGCCACCAGGGTCTTGCCTTCACCGGTCGCCATCTCAGCGATCTTGCCCTCATGCAGAACGATGCCGCCAAGCAGTTGGACATCGAAGTGGCGCATGTTGAGCACGCGGCGCCCGGCCTCTCGGACGACTGCAAAGGCTTCAGTAAGCAGTTCGTCGACGGCTGCTCCCTGTGCAATCCGTTCCCTGAACTCGGTCGTTTTGCCGCGAAGCTCATCATCAGAAAGTGCCTTCACCTTCGGCTCCAGCTCGTTGATCGCTGTCACCATCGGCCTGATTCGCTTGAGCTCCCGCTCGTTTTTGGTTCCAACAACCTTGGATACAAGCTTCATGAACATCGTCGCGTCCTCACCTCCTCAATATCCAGTGTAGTGTCCCCAACACTTCTTTACATTAATCCCGAACTCGTCATTCCCGCGTATCAAGTGCGGGGCAGGCTTGTCAAGCCCGGAATGACAATCAAAGTAAAGAGACTTATGGGGAACCACACTAGCGATTCCGAGCGGATACTAACATACAACAGTAGGCACTTCAACCCGAAAGGGGCACGCAACCGCAGAGATTGACAGCGCAATCTCTTCATTCGCCTGTCATTATTTCTAAAGTCCCCCCACGGGTCATTGCGAGGGAGCAGGTGAGCCGAAGCCCAGAGCGAAGTGAAGGGGACCGCGGCAATCTGACCCGAAGGGTCATCCCGAGCAGAGCGAGGGATCTCAGAGGGATTACTTCGGCTTCGCCTCGCAATGACGGACGGGGCGCTGCGCTCGCAATACCAAACAAAGACCCCCGGAGGACCTGCTCCTCCGGGGGTCTTTTGCTCATCGTAACCGATCACACGATCCGATTGCTACTCGGCCGAGTCACCGTTCCCGAGATATTTTACCGTTTCCTGGTCGATGACATACTTGGTTGGATCAACCGACACCTCGTTCACCTGGATCTCGTAATGAAGGTGGGGCCCAGTCACGCGGCCCGTTGTCCCCACCAGGCCAAGAACGTCCCCTCTTCTCACCCGCTGACCCTGAGACACCTTGTGCTGTTGCAGATGGGCATAGAAGGTAGAGATCTTGTGGCCGTGATCAACTGAGACTACGTCACCGAAACCGCCGAGCGGCCCCGTATACCTGACGATCCCGTCGGCGGGGGCGATGACGGGTGTTCCAACGGTATTCGCGATATCAACTCCTTCATGCATCTGTCGCTGCCCGGTAAAGGGAGAGCGACGTTGCCCAAACCCGGCCGTGAGCCACCCCTTGACCGGCCAGATGGTCGGGGTGGAGGCCAGGAGACTGCGCTTCGCCTCGAGCGACCCGATCAGACCCTGAAAGCTCTTGTTGCGATCGTTCATCTCGCGGCTTAAGCGATCAAGTTCCCCGCCCAGATTATCTGGTCTGATCGTTTCCGAAGAATCGCCAGCGACACCCTGATGAGCAACGGCCGCCACCATCAGGGCGCGAGAACTCAAGGTATCCGCCCCGCCTACGCCGACGATTGCACGTTCCGCATCCTTTACCTCCAGACCGGCTGCCGTCCGCAGCCGGAGATCGAACTCCCGAAGCTGGGTCATCTGATTCTCCAGGCGCTCAAACTTCTGCAACAGGTCGGTCTGGCCGTTTGCCGTCGCTCGAAGCTGACGGAGTTCCAACATGTGACCGGTATGGCCTACCGCTTGATAGATGAGAAATAAAAAGGCAACGAAAATAAGACCCGCAGTGACGCTAATAGCGCTAAAGAGCGGTTTGGCGATGTGGAATCTTCGAATCTGAGAACTGGCATCAGGAAGGATAAGGACCGTATAAAACTTTCTCGCCATTAGGCCACATCCTTTCCAGTATTATTTCTGTGACGAACGACGAATAACCGATGAGCGCTGCGGAGAGTGTATGCTTTTATATCCAAAACGACGGGAAGTTGTCAATCGTTTTTCATTCCCACGTGCTGTCTTTATTCCAATCCACATACTTTCTTGTGAGTCATTAGACCGGAAATCTCGTCACACGCGTCACTGCGAGGAAACGTAGCGACCGTGGCAATCTTACAGTAGTTGACGTGCGTCGCCGCAATGAAAGAACCGGACGAAGAACGGTGGGATTGCTTCGCTACGCTCGCAATGACCACGTAGCGGTTGGTAAACGAAATGAGGACAGTATCCAATTCCCACAATAGGTACCGGGAAGGAGGTGATAAGGTGCCAAGGCGCAGCAGATCTCATTTTGCCGCACCGGACACATGTCGCCCTTTCAGCAGAAAGGCATCGATGAATGGCTCGATCTCCCCATCCAGGACCTTCTCCACATTACCGGTCTCCAGACTGGTCCGGTGGTCCTTCACGAGCTGGTAGG
>NSJM01000148.1 GCA_002634395.1 Candidatus Methylomirabilis sp. | reverse complement strand
CTGTCCAGGCGACCACAATGAGGGGTGGTGGTGGCGCCGTGACAGACGACACGGTCAGCTTCACCTTGAGCTTTGCCGACGGCTCCTTTGGGACGGTCCACTATCTTGCCAATGGCCACCGGTCATTCCCAAAGGAAAGGCTGGAGGTGTTCTGTGCCGGACGCATTCTGCGGCTCGATAACTTTCGAACGCTCACCGGATATGGCTGGTCCGGGTTCCGACGGATGTTCCTGTGGCGCCAGGACAAGGGGCAGGCGGCCTGCGCCCGTGCCTTTGTGGCGGCCGTGGAGCAGGGCGGTCGGGCGCCGATCCCGATCGACGAACTGATCGAGGTCACGCGGGTAACCCTCGAGGTAGCCGGGGCGCTACACGCGTAGTTCGACCCCTCGTATCCTTGGCAAATCGCGTGTGGCAGTGAGTACGCAGCCATCAGACCAAGAGAAATCCCCCCGTTCCCCCCTTTCGCAAAGGGGGGTTGGGGGGGATTTGCTGGGTTGCACACCTGACATATCCAATCATAAATCATCACCCGGGTAACCACACTCATCTCATGCATATCCTCCATGTGGTAGGGGCGCGGCCCAATTTCATGAAGCTGGCGCCCGTCTATGCCGCGCTGCAGGAGCGCACAGGCGTCAGGCAGACGGTCGTCCATACGGGGCAGCACTACGATGCCGCGATGTCGGAGGTGTTCTTTCGCGAGCTGGGACTTCCCGCTCCGGACATTAATCTGGAGGTCGGTTCGGCAAGTCATGCCCAGCAGACAGCAGCCATCATGATGCGGTTCGAGCCGGTGCTGTTGACGGCGAAGCCGGATGTGGTGCTGGTATACGGCGACGTGAACTCCACGGTGGCGGCGGCGCTGGTGGCGAGCAAGCTGCTGGTTCCGATCGCGCATGTGGAGGCCGGGCTTCGGTCGTTCGACCGGACGATGCCGGAGGAGATCAACCGTCTGCTGACCGACTCGCTGGCCGATCTGCTCTTCACGCCGTCGGTGGAGGCCCATGAGAATCTGACGCGCGAAGGTGTCCCCAGCGCGAAGATCCGCTTTGTGGGGAATGTGATGATCGATACGCTGGTTCGGCTGTTGCCCAAGGCTGCGATGCCGGAGGAGGTGAACGGCCTGGAGCATTATGCGCTGGTGACGCTGCACCGGCCATCGAATGTGGACGAGCCGGACATGCTGGCGAGGGTGCTGAAGGCGCTGGAAGAGATCGCAAAGGAGATGCCGGTCGTCTTCCCCATCCATCCGCGAACCGTGAAGCGGATCGAGGGGTTCGGCCTGACGGCGGGAAATGGACACGGCCTCCGCCTGCTCAATCCGTTGCCGTATCTTGGGTTCCTGGGGCTTCAGCAGCAGGCTGCGGTTGTCATTACTGATTCGGGGGGGATTCAGGAGGAGACGACGTTTTTGGGCGTGCCGTGCCTCACGTTACGGACGACCACGGAACGGCCGGTGACGATCACCGAGGGCACGAACACCCTGATCGGCGATGCGCCCGAGCGCCTCTATTCAGAGGTGATGGCGATCCTGGGCGGTCGGAGGAAGGCCGGTCGCATCCCGCCGCTGTGGGACGGCCAAGCCGCCATGCGGATTGCGGACGTTCTCGTATCGTGACTCAGACGTTCCACGACGACATCGGTGCAAGGGGTATTGGTTCGAAAGTCGCTCGCTCGGACCCCGAAATCCCCCCTCACCCCCCTTTTTCAAAGGGGGGAAATGGTAGGGACGGGAGGCGTTACAGCGCATCGCCCGCTTGTCACCCCCCCCTTGATCAACGGGGGGAAATGGTAGGGACGGGAGGCGTCACCTCGCGCCGCTTTCTCTCGATCCCCCTCCCGTGATTTACGGGGGGAAATGGTAGGGACGGGAGGCGTCACCTCGCGCCGCTTTCTCTCGATCCCCCCCTTTAACAAAGGGGGGTGAGGGGGGATTTGAAGTGTTGATACCCACGCTAACATCGTAACCCCATGGCGTCAAGCACAGCACACAGCGGTCGCAGCCGGACGAGCGTGGACCGGCGGCTCGATTACTATCGGCGGGTCTTCGCTGCCTATGTCGCACGGCAACCCAGCCAGTTGAGCTTCTGGCATGACGTGCCGGAGATGAACGAGCGCGCTCAGCCCGGACTGCTCGGCGACTATTACGAACGAGCGCGCTCAGCCCGGACTGCTCGGCGACTATTACATGCCCTTTCACGCCAAGGCCGACTATGCCGGCCCGTACGACGGGGCGGGCGTGCCGCTCCTGAACTACCATGGGTCTATCGGCTGCCAGTACAATCCCATTGCGATCGCCCAGTACGGCCTGGGAAACTTCAACCGGTTCAAGGAGACGGGCGACGCCGGGCGATGCGCGCGCGCGCTGGCCGCGGCCGACTGGCTGGTGGCGAATCTGGAGCGGAACCGGCAGGGACTGTGGGTGTGGCATCATCATTTTGACTGGCACTATCGGACTACGCTCAAGGCGCCATGGTACTCGGGGTTGGCGCAGGGGCAGGGCATCTCGCTTCTGGTGCGGGCGTTTGCCGAGACAGGCGAGGTGCGATATCGCGAGGCTGCCGGGAGGGCCTTTGAGTCCTTTGGCCGGGAGCCGGCGAATGGCGGGGTCAGTCACCGGGACGAGATGGGCCGGGTATGGTTTGAAGAGTATATCGTCGACCCGCCCAGCCA
>NSJM01000059.1 GCA_002634395.1 Candidatus Methylomirabilis sp. | reverse complement strand
TGGGGTTTGAAGGTCCTTACATGGGTGGTCGACATCAGTTTATGCTCCGTGGAGACCGCCGATTGATTTTACCCAACCCGCATCAGGGGGAGATTAGCGTAGATCTGTTGGCTCGGCTCCTGCGACAAGCAGGCGTCTCCCGCGAAGAATGGCTGGCAGAGTGACCCCAAACTCCCAAACCCGCAACCAACCCAACCGACCTACCCGACGAACTAAACGCCGCACGCAATAAACGCAACGAACGCAGCACGCAATCGACGCCGCACGCAATCGACGCAATGAACGCAATCGACGCGATGACGCGCTTTTCCCGCTCGTCCCGCTGACCAAATCGACCGAACAGACCAGATAGACGCAACTCATGGTTGGATCAATGGCTGTCGTCCTCAGTGGGTTACCGGAGCCCGGTTGCATTTTGGGTTTCCGTTGCTTAACTCGGTGTCCACGCTACCAGGGAAACATCATCAAAACCTGGGTCTTATGAAGATTCAAACCAATATCATCTGTTGCCATGCCGCCATCATCTGTAATCACTGGATAAGTCAGTGGCTAGCTATCTTTTTGCCATGAAGCGTCTTTTCCTCACGACGGTTGCGGTCAATGGTGCCAATGCCGTCTTTAACCTGTTGGGAACGATCTTATTGGTACGCTGGTTCGGAACAAGCGTCTATGCGGATTACCTCGTTGATCTGTCTTATCTTTCCTTGCTGTCGATTGTGCTTGAGATCGTGCCAAGTAACTATTCAGTGTTTCGAGTTCAGGATGACCCGGCACGGATTTATGGACTTGGAGCGCTGGCCATCGTCAGTGCGGTTGGACTGGCTGTAGTTGTGCAAATATCGGGCTGGGTTTTCACTCTATTTCATGCGCATTCGCTTTGGATCCCCCTTTACGCCGGGTTACTGGCGGTCAAGCGCTACCTCGATATACGACTGCAGTCCACTGGGCGACTGCGCGAATTTTGTGGAATCGAACTGAGAAGCGCCGTTATTCGTATCGTGCTGTTGACGGTGTTTCTATGGTGGGCGGTACAACCAACAGACGCCATATGGGCGTCATTAGCGGGTGCCACACTACTAGCACAACTCTCTTGGTTTGTTCAACACCGGGACGAAGGCTGCTTATTTATATCGTGTTTTAACCGATCACTATTGGTGCCGCTAGTTGAGGAACGCTGGAACTATGTGCCGTACTACGCGGGAACTGGAATCAAACGGCTACGCGACAATCTGGTCCCGATTTTAGCCAATAGTTTTTTTATTAGTCGCGAAGCATTGGGGGCTTTTTTACTGGTATACCGCGGTCTCCTATTCACCCTCGGGCAGATACGGATTATAGAGACTATACTCAACCATCGGCACACGCTCGCGGCTGTTCTGGAGTTGCCTTTCTTTCATCGAGTATTGCTGGCAACTGTGGGACAGGTTATCTGTATTGCTGCAACAGTGGTTCTCATCGTGGTCTCTAGCGTTGAAACACTGCCATTTCTAACAATACTGCTTTTGAGCGTTATTGTGTGGCCGTATGTTTTTTCAATACTCGAACGGACGAAGGCATATTCGAGCTACGACACTCGATGCGTGAATTCAGCTATGGTGGCCTACTGCGTTTCAGCCGGAGGATTGGCTTGGTTGTTCCTGACGCTCAACTTGCAAAATCCAAGTACATTCAGTCTGGCGCTGATTGGCGCGGAGGGATTATCACTTTCGATAATGTACCTGCTTGCAAGGACCAGAGCATCCGCAGCAAGGGGAAGGCTCACAGTTCGAAGATCGGCTGATGCCGCCTAAGAAATTAATCTACATTCTGAATAGTTATTCATCAAGCGACTCTTCACACTTCAACCATGTGCCGGCATTGCTTGAAGCGTTGGCCGCGCGTGGAATTGAAGTTGTGTTGGTTATTGAGAAAGCGGATTCCATCCCCACATTTACCGATACGAATATCAGTGTCATTCGAATCAAGCATCGTCACAGCCTTAGCCGCTTTCTGGAATTATTTATGGTGATTACACATTTACGGCGCCGCGGCTTTATGCGAACTTATGTCCGAATTGCCGCGCCGGCAGCGCTTATTGCGGCATTGGTGTATCGGCTTTTCGGCGGACAAGTCTTTTTCTGGCAAAGCGGTACTACCATAGAATTCGATTCAGCCCAACCGATGTCTCTGAAAAAACTGAAATGGTACGTAGTTTCATCTATCCCGAATTCCTTAGCGCGCCGGCTTGTCCACTACTTCGTCACGGGACCGGCTTACATGGTCGATTATTATTCGCGCGTTGGCGGCGTTAAGAGAGAAAAAATTCGCCTGCTGTACAATGACGTTGATATTGCCCGCTTTATCCCCCCAGTCGATCGCGTTGTCCAAAAGGCAGCTTTTTTAAAGGCGCACGGTTTAAAGCCGGATACCGTGATTTTACTGTTGGTGCATCGGTTCTCGCCCGTTAGGCGTATTGCTCGTTATCTTCCCAATTGTTTGACTCACTTACGTGCTGTAGGGTTACTCAATCGCGTCGTTGTTGTTGTTGTTGGAACTGGTCCGGAATTACCGTTTATCCAGGTGGAGGTTCAAAACCTTGGTATTGCCGAACGATGCCTCTTTCTGGGAAGTGTACCGAATCGTGAAATCCAACAGATGTATGCCGTGGCAGACATCTTCCTTCATCCGAGCTACAACGAAGGCTTCCCTCGCGTGGTCCTGGAAGCAATGGCGGCGGGGTTGCCCATTGTCTCCACCGATGCCGGTGGGACTCGTGAATTAATGGGCGATGCTCAGTCACGCCTCGTCGTCTCAAGGGATGATCCTCATGCTTTTGCTGTCTGCCTTGAAAGAATGATCAATGATCCCGGATTAGGAGAGCTGCTGGGACGGGAAAATCAGAAACATGTAGAGAGGTTTTCAACGGTAAATGTTGCGGCGATGTATGACGAGGTGCTCTTTGCATGAGAGCTACCTGTTTGTTTCATATTAGTGGCAACCAGTATCCTCCGCTCCCTGCGAGGCATCACACCACCAGAATCTGGGATGAACTATCAAAGGGGTTTGATGAATACCATGTAATTGCCCGCGGGAAAGGTAATCGGTACATCCACAGTGTTGCGCGATCAATACATCTGCATTTGCTGCCGGCTTTCGGGACGCGAACGTGGCCGTTCTTTTTCGTTAGCTGGGCGTTGCCGTGGTTGGTGCTCAGATACAAGCCGACTCATTTGCTCGTCCAATGTCCGGTTCTCGGTGGATTAGCTGCGGCCTTCTGCTCGAAAGTCTTTCGTATACCGCTGTTCGTTGAGCTTCACGGGGCTCATTATTTTGCGCCTGTCAAACCCGGCTGGAAGAGTGTCATAGAGCACGTAATCTATCGTAAACTTTCCAGCATCACTTTTGGGGCGTCAACGCGAGTGCGTAGTCTGTCCGAACAGATGAATGAATACATCTTACGGGCTTACGGGGAATCGGTCGCCAGAAAGGCCATGGTGATTCCCAATCGCGTGGACCTTGACATATTCCGTTATCACAAAGACGCCTATGCGATAGGTGATATGGTGCGCATAATAACGGTCGGAAGTTTCTCAAAACTTAAAAACCACTGTGAGCTTATCAGGGACTTATACAAAATCGGCATCAGTTTTCATCTGACGATTGTCGGCGCTGGTTCTCTAAAAGAAAAGTACGCCGCAATCGCTAATCAATTATCGATATGTGACCGATTAGAAATTATCGAGAGTCTCGATCATCAATCTCTGGCGACGTTACTCCCAAAGCACGACATCTACATTCATTACGCCCTATCAGAGGGCGTTCCGCGAGCCGTATTGGAGGCAATGGCGGCTGGCTTGCCCGTGGTGGCCACACATGTCGGTTTTATCGGAGGGATATTGCGCAACGGAGAGAATGCCATTGTCATTGAGAAGCCTTACGCTGACGGTCTCATGAAAGCCGTCAGATTGCTTGTTGAGTCGGGAGATCTGCGTAAAAGGCTGGGGATTGCCGCACGTCATACAATCGAAACTCGGTTCGAATGGAGTCGTGTGTTTGAACGGTATCGCTCTGCTATCAGATCCATGCATGAGATTGAGCAATAGCCGATGCGTGTCTTAAGGATTTATCCTTTTCTTCCGCCACTAGCCGGTGGGATGGAAAAGCATGTTCTCCGTCTGACGGAGGAACAGAGGCGTTTGGGTCATGAGGTGACCATAGCGTTCAATAGCGGGCAGGCCTCATCCCTGAACGATATTCGCGTGTTGCCATGGGTGAATCTTCGCACTATCAGGCCGCAAGCTGTTCGTGATCTGTGTTTTTATTCACATCTAATCTCGAAAATTTCAGCACAGGGGTCCCGTTTTGATATTGTCCATGTTCATGGTGATTGGAGTGCATTTCTTTTTGGCCGATTGGTGGCGCGTGCAGCAAGCGCGCGTACACTGATTGGAAGCCTTCATGGCGCGGCCAGACAAGGAAAATGGCGCGCTATGTATCGCTTTGCATTAAACGGCTATTCAATGGTTTATGCGACAGGATCTCGTGAGGCTCAGTATATCGGATCATTAACCGGACGGCCCGTCCGTTGGCAACACAGTGGAATCGACGCCGTCCTTTTCACTAACGATATTTCTGAGACGCCTAATCGAACCATTGATGTTGTCAGTGCCGGTAGTTTCGTCCCATGCAAGAATTATGAGTTGGTTGTTGAGGTAGCTTGCGCGATGCCGAATGTCACATTTCTGCTGATCGGCGACGGGCCTCGACGGTGTGCGATTGAAGCTCAGTGTCGGCGTCGTGGCATTTCAAATATCACTTTTGCGGGACATCTGCCCCCCGCCGATGTCGCCCAACAGTTGAGGCACGCTCGAATTTATCTACAGACTTCATTATCCGAAGGTACGCCAACAGCGTTATTAGAGGGCATGGCCTGTGGATTAGCCGTGATCACCTCACAATCCAACGATTATGAGGAGTTGATCCAACCTGGGCAAAACGGGTTTGTTATCGAAGGATTTCGGGCCGAGCCCTATGTCCGGCGAATTCAGGAACTTCTGGGCAACGAGAACAGGCTTCATGAGATTGCTCGCCGCAATAGTAAGCAGGCTCTGCGGTATGGCTGGTCGGATGTTGCAAAACGAATTACGGAATGGAGCATGCCTGATGCCATCGATCAAGGTAGATAAGGCGTGCGATAGAATGACGGTGCTTCAGCTTGTCACCGGTCTGGGTGTGGGTGGTGCGGAGCGCGTTGTAATCGAGATGGCAGGGCGACTCACGAATCAGCATTGCAGTTCCGTGGTTGTTGCTCTCAATAGCGACTGCGGGCTCATGAAACAGTACGACAACGTGGATTTTCATGTCATTCCCCTTGGGATGCGCAAGAACCCCTGGTCATTCATTAAGGCGGCAGTCGAATTGATAAAGATAATACGCCGTGAAAAAGTTTCGCTCATTCACGCGCATATGTTCCACGCATTGTGTCTTGGTGTAGTCTGCAAAATAGCTTTGCCGGGTGTGAAGCTGATATTCACGAGCCACAACACCAAAGGTTTTTCGCGGCTGCGACGCATATTCATCCGCATAACGAAAGCGTTGCGTGATGTCGATGTGCTTTTTATGACCGGGCAACATCCTGAGATGAATGCGGCACGGACTCTGGTGATTCCAAATGGCGTTCAGGTGGGTCTCGTCAATACCATCAATATGAGAGATGCCAAAAGTCGGCGAGTGTTTCTATTTGTCGGTCGGCTTGAGCCGCCGAAAGATCCTGTCGCACTTATCCGTGCATTTGCTGCCATGCGGCATAAAGACTGCGACCTCTGGATGGCCGGTGATGGTGTCCTGCGGCGACAAGTAGAACGAGAGATCGGGGCTTTTGGTCTTAATGATCGTGTGCGGCTATTGGGAATTCGTCATGATATATCTCAACTGCTTGAACAGGCTGATTGCTTTGTCATGTCGTCGCGCTGGGAAGGGTTACCCGTTGCCATCCTTGAAGCGGGTGCAGCAGCCTTGCCTGTTGTCGCGCCCCCGGTCGGCGCGATTCCCGCGTTGATTGATGACGATTGCGGTTATTTGGTTGACGTGTCTGAGCTTTCAAGTGCGCTCGACGCCGTGATGGACAATTACGCCGATGCCAGCAGGCGCGGGAAACGACTCCGAAATAAGATTGTCAGCAAATTCACCTTGGATCAAACATCCCGTGCTCACGCCGATCTTTATAGGAGTGTGCTTAAATAGCTCCTCGCTGCCGTCGCTGAACCGGGCTACACCATTGGCCTGTGGACGCTGTCAAAAAGCCGACTTCTACGTTTATCCTTGAAAGCGGCTCATGCGAGTGGCATCACGGAGCTGTCAAGTAGTCGCAACCAGTGGGGGAATAAATGCGTGGCGGTTCCAGCTTGCTGCAGTTCACCATGCCTGTCCTTGTCCTCCTTATGACTGGTCTCTGGTTCGCCCAACCCACAGAACCACAATCGTCCGCACTTGCAGCCGGGCCAGACGAAGGGGGGAGCAAAAAACTCATTTATTACGGCTGGGGCGTTCGTGACACGCAGTATGTTCGGGACCACTGGCAAGCGATGGAGGAGATGCCGTTTGACGGTACCGGAATCAGCATCGCGATTGACCGCTCCAAGCCGACGACTGGCAACGGCGCAACAGAGAATCTCGTGAGCTGGCAAGTGATGGGGCGACGGTCGTTTCGGGTGGAGGAGTTTCGTCGTGCCATCTCAGATCTCCAGACCGCGAAGTGGCGCCGATTTACCGACAACTTCCTCCCTATCGCGCTCTCTGCCTCCGGGTCGGCAGCCGGGTTAAACTGGTTCGACGAAGAACGGTGGCGCATCATCGCGAACAACGTCGGCGTACTGGCGAGGATCGCGGCAGAGGCTCGCCTGAAGGGGCTGATCCTAGACCCGGAGCATTATAACTACGCGCTGTTTAGCTATACCAGTCAGCGCTGGCAGATCGACAGGTCCTTCGACGAGTACGGTGAGGTGGCCCGCCGGCGAGGCCGTGAGGTCATGACCGCGATCGCCGCGCACTTGCCCGATGCCAGGATTTTTGCCCTCTTCGGACACACGCTGCCATTAAGTCAGCTCAGACCCGGCAAGCGCCTGGAAGATACAGAGTACAGCCTATTGTGTGCATTTTACGACGGCCTCCTGGAAGCCATGCCGGCTGGGGCCTACCTGATCGATGGGTACGAATTCGCCTATCCCTTCAAGGAGCGGCACCGGTTTCTCGAAGGCTACCGACGCATCCGTCAAGACGCTCTTCAGGTGAGTGCAGTGCCTGAGGAGTACCGAAAGAAGGTGAGGGCCGGGTTTGGACTGATGCTCGACTATGGGGGCCGGCCGGACTACTTTACGCCGAAGGCGTTGCAGCAGGCTCTGGCGTATGCCATAGAGATCAGCGATGGCTATGTCTGGCTCTACAGTCAGGGTCCCCAATTCTTCCCGCCCTCGCAGATTGACCCCTCGTATATCGACGCGCTCGCCGCGGCGCGTCGCAGTAACTAGCCGGGCTCGTGGCGGGGTGGGGAAGGGTCCTGTTTACAGTGTCCATGCTGATCTTGCTCGTATGCCTCAGAGGGGAACGACAATGAGGGTCATCACGTGTCCACGGCCGAGTAAAGCCGGCAAGCTCTACGGTGTCGTTGATGCTTTCCCAGGTATTTGGAGTGGAAAGGTCTTAGACGTTGGATGTCGCTCGGGCGCTTTTAGGGAAGCGCTTCACCGGTATTACCCGAAGGTTAAGTACGTTGGGTTGGATCTTTGCTCTGGCGCAGACACTATCGCTGATTTAGGGAAGGGATTGCCATTCGGATGTGCTGTTTTTGACGTAGTCGTTGCTCTGGATGTCCTGGAACACACGGACAATATACACAGGGCTCTGGAGGAGTTGTGTTGGGTAGCTGGTCGGTTTGTTGTCATCACATTGCCCAATCTCTATGAGTTGAAGACCAGGATGAGAATCTTGCTTGGACATCCGGTTTCCGGGAAGTACGGCTTGCCTGTCGAGCGACCGCGAGATCGGCACCGTTGGTTTTTCTCCTTCGATGAAGCCAGAACTTTTATTACTCATTCAGCAAAAATAGGTGGCTTCTCAATTTTAGACGAGGGATGTTTGATTGGGCCTCGCCGTGCGGCCCGTGGGGTTGGAGAGCTTGCGGTGAGCAGGTTTCCGAACTTATTGTCGCCTTGGTACGTTGCCCTGTTGCAACGGAATACGGCGATTGGTTCATGAGAATATGTTTCCCCGGTGGCGCTCGCTACAGTCAGCAGCTGGACACGACCAGCGCCAAAAAGTTTAAAGCGCTGTCGCAATTAGGGGACCTGTTCGTCATCGGATTTTCGCTGGACCTTAGACCGCGATATTTCGTGGAGCATGCTCACTTCTATCTGTTGCCGAAGTGGTCCCTGCCTGTAATGCGATACCTGACCATGTTCACTGTCGGGCCGTGGCTGGTGCTGCGGCTCATTTGGCGACACGGCGTACGTGTGCTGATCGCGAAAAGCCCATACGAAGGGCTGGCGGCCGCGTGGGCGAAGGTCATTGCTTGCTGGTTCGCTTGCCATGTCGTCCTGATTGTAGAAAGTCATGGGGATTTTGAGGAATCGCTCTTTCTTCAGCGGCGGGTGGCGATAGCGACTCTGTATCGATTCTTGATGCGTGCCGCAGCAGGCTTTGCTCTTAGGCACGCTGACCTCTTGAGAGCGGTTTCAACGTCCACGCAAGAACAGTTGCAGCGATGGGCGCCAGGTAAACCGGTCGTGCGGTTTGTGACATGGACGGATATCGAGGTGTTCCTGGAAGCCGGGACTCACGATGGCGTGCGGCAGCCTGAGATCGTGTATGCCGGCGTGCTCATTCCACGGAAAGGCGTACACCATCTCATCCACGCGTTTCACCGGATTGCTCCAGACTTCCGAGCAGCACAACTGGTGATTATCGGCAGAGATGACAACCCCGAGTATGCCGCCGGGCTTCGCGCGACAGTACGGCAACTGGGCTTAGACGGACGGGTACACTTTCTCGGAGGGGTCCCACAAGGTGAGTTAGCGCGATGGATGGGGCGGGCACAAGTGTTCGTGTTGCCTAGCTACTCGGAAGGATTGCCGCGTGTTGTATTTGAGGCAATGGCGGCAGGAATGCCGGTAATCGCCACTCGTGTGAGCGGTATTCCAGACATAGTGCAGCAGGACATGACAGGATTCTTGGTGCCCTGTGGCGACGAGGCGGCCCTGATAGAGCGGCTGCGTTGGGTGCTGGCGCATCCAGCGGAAGCCAATTCACTGGGACAACGGGCACGAGATTTTGCTCGCACTTTTTTTCAACCGAGATCTACGTGGACAACTATAGGCGGGTCTTGACTATGGCCGAAGACGTCGGCCAAAGAAGGTGATGGGGACGTGCGACTCCTTCTCTTTAACCTGGCCACGGACGCGGACGATCCCATCCTGGGCTTTGCCACCCTCTGGATCGCCGCGTTGGTGAAGCGGATGGAGCGCATCCACGTCATCACGATGCGGGCCGGTCGGATAGAAGTTCCGGCGAACGTACGGGTCTATTCGGTGGGTAAGGAGAGAGGCTATAGCGAGCCCCGCAGAGCGATAGAGTTCTATCGGCATTTGCTCCAGGTGCTGCGCCATGACCGCATCGATATCTGTTTCTCCCACATGGTCCCCATTTTTACCGTGCTGGCGGCGCCGGTTCTCAAGACTAAGGGGATTCCCATCGTGACCTGGTATGCGCATCCGAGCCTCACCTGGACGCTGAAGCTGGCCCACCACGTATCTGACAGGATGGTGACGAGCGTGCCGACGGCGTACCCGCATCGTAATGATAAGCTAGTCGTTGTTGGCCAGGGTATCGATATGGAGTTATTTTGCCCGAACGGCCGACCCCCCCGGACAGCCCGCCGATTGTTTTATGTGCCGGACGCCTGTCCCCTGTAAAGGATCACCCCACATTGCTCAAGGCCGCGCACCTGCTGCATCGGACCTTGGGATCCCCTTTCCGGGTAGTGATCCTGGGCGGCCCTGCGGGTCCGCAGGATGCGTCGTGTGCGCAGTCGCTCCAGAGGGAGCTGAGGCGATTGAAACTTGAGGATGTGGTGTCCATCGAGCCACCCGTACCGATCACCACACTGCCCCTGTGGTACGGTCGATGCGCCGTCTATGCCAACTTGACGCCTACAGGGTCCGGCGACAAGGTGACGCTGGAGGCGATGGCATGCGCACGGCCGTGCCTCGTGGCAAACGAGGGATTCAGAGACACCCTCGGCGAGTATGCCGAAAACCTACTTTTTCGATACGGCGACGCCGAAGACCTGGCATGTCAACTTGAACAACTGCTGGCGGCTCCCGCTCAGGAACGGCAGCAAATCGGCAGCTACCTCAGCGAACAGGTGATCAAAATGCACTCGCTTGAGGGACTCGCTGGAAAGTTGTGTACGGTGTTTGAGCAGCTTGTCCGTGGGGGGGTGAGCGTATGAAAGTCGTGCGATTTCATGGTCGAGAAGACAAGTTAGCCCTTAGCTGGGAAACGCTTTCGAATTACATGAGCGGAAGCGTCTTAGACGTCGGATGTGATGAAAAATATCTTGCAGCTTTTGTTAAAAATTACGTAGGTGTTGGTATAGGTGGGAACCCCGATTTAATAGTAAATGTGGAAGATGGGCTTCCTTTTAAAGACAAGAGCTTTGATACTACGGTTGCTTTTGACGTTCTCGAACATCTCGATGATATTCACTACGGTTTTGATGAGCTGTGCAGGGTTGCAAAGCGATATATCATTGTTGGCCTTCCCAACATGTATGAATGGCGCTTCCGCCTCATGTTTTTGTTGGGAAAGCGACTATCAGGAAAATACGGTTTGCCCACTAATGCTCCTGTGGATCGACACCGCTGGGTTTTCTCGCTTACGGAAGCTCAATCATTTATCCGGCACCGAGGATTGCACAATGGGTGTGAGGTTCGCCAAGAAATCATCGGGTACTATAAGTATAGGCGGACCGCAGCTTCCGTCACAACCGCTTTAGGTAGAAGCTTGGGACACTTAGGGGCGAATCTATTTGCTTACAATTACTGGGCCGTCTTGGAACGTAGCCCAGTGTCTGATGGATCGGAAGCTTGATGATGTATAACAATCACTCAGATCAACTACATGGCATTGGTAGACCAATCACGCTCATCGCAGGGGTGGGGTTGGTGACCCTGGTCGTTGGCTGGCTTTTGACCGACGGTTCGGGAGGAGGCACAGGGCATCGTGACTTGTGGCCATGGCTCTTACTCAGCGGCGTGGTAGGTTTATTGCTGATAATTGTACGTCCAATTCTTGCGGTACTCGGCGTGCTCGCGTTTATTTTTGTGAATCCGTCGTTGTTGCCAAATTTATTAGACATAGGAGAGTTTTCGATCCGCTACGTCGATATAGCCGTCAGCATGCTTACGCTCGCGGTTGTCTTCCGCTTTCTGTCAGGACGTGTGATTCCTCTGGAGACATTGAGACAACTCTTCGGACCTATGCTGCCTCTTATATGTTACGCCGGTCTATCCCTTGCGCTTGTGTGGCTATATACAGCGAATTCTTTTTCGGCTTCCATAGCTTCTTACACCAGATTGCTCGTCACAGCCGGATTTGGGTTGCTGTTATACACAAGCATCAGTAATTTGCAGGATCTGGAGCTTTTTCATAAGGGATTGATCGGTTTCGGTGTGGCAACCGTTGGTATCGGGATGTGGGAGGCGGAGCCTGGCCACGTGTTGGATATCTTGGAAATAAACGGATGGGGAACTGAGGCGACAGCCCGATATGGCGGGTTCCTCGGTGTTAATGCTTTAGGTCTTGTCGCCGGATTGTTAATATTGAGCGCTTCCCTTCGTAGAGACAAGACGTCTAATTCGATATCACGTGGAGTTGTGCTGATGACAGGTCTTCTAGGCTTGATCTTAGCGAAGTCCGCGAGTTCCATACTTGCAACAGCCGGTGTGGTTACGCTGTACAGGATCACCACCCGCGCTCAAAGATTCGGTTTTCTTCGCCTGTTCAAATGGGCGATGATTGGGATGGTAGTCGTCGCGGGAGCCACAGTGATCATACAGGCATTACGACCGAGTGATGTCGGCGGCCTCCTAGAACTCAGTGGGGGAAGTTTCGCTCAGCGGCTCATGATTGCCTATGGTGGGATGCTAATCTTTTTGGAGCACCCATTGGTTGGCGTTGGTTGGCAGGCGAGTGCTACACCGGAATTTATCGGATCTCCCAGTCTCAATGCGGTGCTAATGGAAACATTCAGCGCCCTTCCAGGTCACTATTTCTTCCTTGAAACAACCACATCACTCCACAACCTGTATGTCCAGGTGCTTGTTGAGTTGGGGTTACTCGGGGGAGGGCTGTTCGCGTATGCCTGCGTTCGGATAGGAAGGAGAGTCGCTGGAGTAGTTCGGGGGCTTCCTGAGGACTCCCCCTATCGGTCACGGGCGGAGTTCTACGCGTTTGGTCTTGTCTTTCTTCTGATCTGGTGGAATACAACTCCACTGTTTAGTGGACAGACGGACAGTATGCTAGCCTTCGCGTTCCTTGGCGCCCTTGCAGCAATAGGCCGGCTGGAAAAACAGAGAAGACGGTGTGAGTGTCCTCCTGGTCGTGAGATGGTGACGCAGAATGAAAGTGCTACACCTCGTTAACACTCTCGCTGCTAGTGAGGCGGAGCTGCATCTCCTGACGCTGCCCTCTGTGCCGGTACCTGAAGCGAGCGGGTACCGAAATCGTGATCGCCCACCTGAAAAAGCATGCCTGTGAAAGCCGGTAGTCACAAGTCGAATGCCTCCCTTGACAGAGATCGTGATCGATCGTGAAACGGGCTTATTAGCTGAGTCGGGCAGTCCAGAGGCGTTCGCCCATGCCATCGCTTGGCTTTTGAAGCATCCAAACGAGGCCCAGGAGATGGGAAAGCGGGGTTTGGAACGCGTACAGAATTGCTTTTCCGCTGAAAGAATGGGAGCAGAAACCGTGTCACTGTATGAGGACGTACTCTCCCAACCGGGAAGACATGAAGGAGCAGGGGCGAGACGAGAAGCCATCTGCCGGTAGTGAGCGAGCAATCCGTGTGGTCCGCGTTATTGCTAGGCTCATCATCGGCGGCCCGACTACGCATGTCGTGAACCTCCACACCGGGATGGATCCACATAGCTTTGCGCAGGTGCTTGCCACTGGCCTTGAGAATCCCGGTGAGGGTTCCCTGCTTGATGAGACTCTTGCGCGTGGCGTGAAGCCCATTGTCATTCCGGCAATGGTCGCGGAGGCGAGCTTCAAGTTCCGAGATATGTTGGCCTTATGGAAACTTCACCGCCTCATCCGTCGTGAGCAGCCCGATATTGTTCATACCCACACCGCCAAGGCTGGCTTCCTGGGACGCGTGGCGGCGCGACTGGCCGGTGTTCCGGTGGTAATCCACACCTACCACGGTCACATCCTCCATGGATACTATGGACCCGTTACGACCGGGATTTTGCGCGGCATGGAGAAGATGCTGGCCCGTATCACCGACTGCATCATCGCGGTCAGTGAGCAGGTGAAAACGGAGTTAGTGGCCTATGGTGTTGCCCCTTCGGAGAAAATTCGTGTTATCCCATTAGGTTTTGACCTGGACCCATTTTTGGATTGCGCCGTTCACCGTGGGGAGTTTCGCCGCGAACTTGGCCTCGACGATGAGGCCAGGATGGTGGGGATCGTGGGGCGTCTCGTTGCTATTAAGAGTCATCGACTCTTCCTGCAGGCGGCCGCCCTGGTGATCGCGAAAGAACCCGCTGCTCGGTTCGTTATCGTTGGCGATGGTGTGTTGCGCCCGAAGGTGGAGCAACAGGCTTTCGCGTTAGGTATCGCTGATCGGGTCCTGTTCACCGGGTGGCGCCGGGATCTGCCCCATATCTATGCCGACCTGGACGCTCTGGCGCTTTCCTCCGACAATGAGGGCACGCCGGTATCGGTTATCGAGGCGATGGCAGCCGGCTGTCCGGTGGTCGCCACGCGCGTTGGCGGTGTGCCTGATCTAATTACTGATGGTGAGACCGGCTTCCTCGTGCCCCCTAGCGATGCACAGGCTCTGGCCGCTGCCATTCTACGGGTGCTTCGAGACCAGGAGGCCGCCGGTCGAATGGGTCGAACTGCTCGGGCCTTTGTCCGGCAACGTTTTACCACGAAGCGCCTCATCACTGACATGGAACGGTTATACCTTGAGCTTGTGAACGGTCAGGATCAACCGTTATCCTAGAACCCACTCGATTACAGGGAGGGTTTCTCTAGGGTCAAGGCTAGAGGGGCCGCTTCTTACTGCTGCTACAAATTATTACTCAGAGCATAAAATAGCTTGTTTCCCCCTTTAGCAAAGGGGGGTAAGGGGGGTTTTGAACGATCGGGAAAACCCCCTCAGTCCCCCTTTTTAAAGGGGGAAGTTACTGGAGATGTTGTGCAAGAGTGCAATCTAGTTAATGCTCCCCGTAATAGGTAGTTACCCCGTCCAACAGGCAGTTTTTCCGCAATAGGTTGAATAGCAATGAGTGACCAGCATGTGTTAGCCATGCTCATGTCCGAAGAGCCCAAACCCTATTAAGGGGCGGCCTATGGATGCGACCACGGGGACTCCAAAAGTTCCTAGCCAGGACGAACGAAGGCTGCTTGCCTTGCGTGAACTGATCCTGTCGGCATTCCAGGGTAAGTGTGGGCGGGCAGCAAGAAAGTTCAACGTGCAAGGTTCGGCGAAGATAGTTCAAGGTTCAACGTTCAAAGTTCAAGGTTCGGCGAAGATAGTTCAAGGTTCAACGTGCAACGTTCAAAGTTCAAGGTTCGGCGAAGATAGTTCAAGGTTCAACGTTCAACGTGCAAGGTTCAATGAATAGCGTTCAACGTTCAAGGTTCGAGGTTCGAGGTCGGGGTTGGAGCGGGGAAGCGAGGGCGAGAAGGCTGGGAGGCGGGGAGGCGGCCTGAGGAGTAAGGAGTGAGGGGTGGAGGAGAGGCGAGTCGATTGCGTTGATTGCGGGTCGAACCTCGAAAGTGAAGGGATTTCGGTCGTGGGCAAGTGTCTGAGGAATATGAGGGGGTCGGACGCTGAAGACGCTATTTTACAGGGAGCATTCGGATGCGGATACCACCCTCGTCTATCGAGATAATCGCTCCTTGGGCGAGGTCCTTTTGCAGGCTGGGTAGGATCGACAAGAGGAGTTGTGTGACCCGTGTTGGGGATGCGTTTTGCAGGCGGAGTGAGATGACGCTGGGTCGCGTCTCGCCGGACTTGGCGATCAAAGCAGAAAAATCCAGGTCCTGCGTTAGGATGATCCAGTCTTGCAGACGTGCGAGGGTAACGATTTCCGAATCTTTTGCCCGGGGAGAGAGAACGGTGGCTACCCGCTGAATCGTAACACCGGACGCTTGAAGAGCTTCGACCGTAAGCGGGGAGATGTGGATGTCTGCCAGGTACTTCAGTTCAGCCACGGCCGCTGCCGACCGTAGGAAGCGGGCGAGTGGCTTCGCCGGCAAGCCAAGCGGCGTATTGTACGGCCTGGCGAACATCCTCGTCTTCCAGCTCGGGGTAGGCGTGGAGGATGTCTGAGACGGTCATGCCGGAGGCGAGCTGCTTCAGGATAAAGGCGACGGTGATACGGAGGCCGCGTATCGTGGGGAGCCCCATGCAGACTTCAGGATCGATGGTGATTCGGTCAAGGGTCGGTGGCATTGTTCCTCCGAGGTCAAATCGAATTGATTACTAAATTAGCAGACTCTGCACTGAATCGCAAGGCTTCTAAATAACCCAAGAACATAAATAATAGGGACAGAGCCTCATATATTCCGGTAGGCACCTTCCTTTCGGGTGGGTTGGATTCCAGCGTGGTGGTGGCGTTTGCCCGCGAGCAGAATCCGAACTTTCGCTGCTTCACGATCGAGGTCATCGGCGGACAGGAGGCGGGCGCGACCGACGACCTGCCGTATGCCCGTCGCGTGGCGAAGCGCTTGGGGGTGGCGCTGGATGTGGTGAGCATTGATGCAGGCCGCATGGCGGGCGATCTTGAGCGTATGGTGGCCCAGCTCGACGAACCGCTGGCCGATCCGGCGCCGCTGAATGTGCCCTATATCAGCCAACTGGCGCGCGAGCAAGGGATCAAGGTCTTGCTGTCTGGCGCGGGGCTGGATGGGGATGCGCGCCTGGTACACTATTTCTGCTGGGTCAGTGAATCCAGGTTGCGGGCGCTGTACGCACCGGCTTTCCGTGCACGGCTTGGCAACGCACACGCGATCGCGCCGATGCTCGAGTTCCTGCAGCCACTGTCGGCTCAGGCTGAACCGTTGGAGCGGATGCTGGCATTGGAGCAGCGTTTCTTCCTGGCGGACCACAACCTGATCTATACCGACAAGATGTCCATGGCCGCAGGGGTGGAGGTAAGAGTACCGTTCTTGGATATGGACTTGGTCGATTTCGCTGCCCGTGTTCCCATCAAGTATAAACAGCGCGGCCCGGTCGGCAAGTGGGTGCTGAAGAAGGCGATGGAGCCGTACCTGCCGCATGATGTGATCTACCGCCCCAAGTCCGGCTTCGGCGCGCCGCTGCGGCGCTGGATGCGCCACGATCTGCGTGAACTCCCGGGAGATCTGCTGTCGACCGAGAGCCTGACGCGCCGAGGGTTGTTCGAGCCGATGGCGGTGCAGCGGCTGATGGCGGCCAACGACGAGGGTCGGGTGGATGCGAGCTATACCCTGTTGTCGTTATTGTGCATCGAAATCTGGTGCCGGACGTTTATGGATGGGAGCCCCAGGAAATCCCCCTCCATCCCCCTTTATCAAAGGGGGAGGTGACAGGAGAGTCCCTTTCGCAAAGGGGGGCGAAGGGGGATTTCAATTGGAAAGATTGCGGTTGCGGAAAGGGGGGAACGGTTTATAATTCAATGAGGTAAGCAGTTGCGCCAGCAAGGCATGTGAGTCGAGTGTACGTGAGAGGCTACTATGACGTTCGCAACGGAACACTGTTACGTCGTGCGGAACGACGACATCCTCAGCGGAGAACCGATCATAACGGGCACACGGACCCCCGTACGCGCTATTGTGGAGTTGTGGCGCCTTGGGGTCACGACGGAGGAAATTCCTATCCACTTCCCGCATCTCACCCTTGCCCAGGTCTTTGATGCGCTGAGTTACTACGCGGACCATCAAACCGAAATCCAGGCGCACATCGACCGCAATCAGGTCTCCGAGGAGCTGACGCATCCTGCAGCCTATACGGATGCCTGACGTCCCGGCTTCGCTCTACCTGGACGAAGATGTGTCCGTCGTGGTCGCGGCAATCCTACGGGCACGCGGATTCGATGTGAAGACCGCCAGGGAGGCTGAGCAACTCGGCCGGTCGGATTTCGAGCAGCTAGGCTTCGGGACCGTGGCTAATCGTGTTCTGCTTACGCACAATCGGGTCGATTTTGAGCGGCTGCATCTGGAGTGGCTGGAAAATGGGAGATCACACGCGGGGATCATCATTGCCCGCCGTCGCTCCCCTGCGGAACTTGCAGCAAGGGTAGGGCGATTGCTTACCCGCCTCACTGCTGACGAACTGAAGAACCAACTGCTCTATGTGTGAGTAGCGGGTGGCTGTCGAAACCCTTGTGTTTGTCAACTTGATTTGGCCCACTTCGATCATCTGATTTGGCCCACCCTGTGAGACAACACAGGGTGTTGTGCTCGCCGTGGTCGTCCCGCTCGTGTGTGTGTGTGGTGTCTGCGTCTACGCTCCTTTCGCTCGCCGCTGTCTGGCCAGCGTCCGTCGGAATCGATAGGATTCAGTTCCGGTCTCGATGATGTGCGCCTGGTCGGTGAGCCGATCGATCATG
>NSJM01000058.1 GCA_002634395.1 Candidatus Methylomirabilis sp. | reverse complement strand
TGGCGTCCCCAACGGGATTCGAACCCGTGTTTCAGCCTTGAAAGGGCCGCGTCCTGGGCCGAGCTAGACGATGGGGACGTTGAATGCAGGGCCTGTACTTTATAGCATAGTTCCAGTTACATGGGAAGGGCTGGTTACGAGATTCTCTGGCGGTGGACCATCACCTCCACCCGGCCACGGTCGTTAATGAAAAGATTAAGGATGCCGCTGATCAGGCTTAGCAGGATTGCTCCGAACACCGCCGACCAGAAGCCGTGCACCTCGAACCCCGAGATCATCAGCGAGACGAGTTTCAGGAGCGCTGCGTTGAGCAACGGGATGAAAAGCCCCAGTGTCATGATCGTGAGTGGAAGCGTCAAGATCATGAGTACAGGTCGTACGAAGGCGTTTACCACCCCGAGAAAAAAGGCGGCAGACAATGCAGGCAGGACCCCACGCACCGCGATTCCAGGGATGACGGTCGAAACGATTAAGAGGGCCAGTGCGTTGAGAAAGAGTCGGATAAGAAATCCCATCACTCACTCCTCCTGGTGTGTTTGCAATCCATTCACCTGTAATTGGTAACACTGTGCCGGGCCAGGAAACGGCCATAACAAGGCGCGGCCCTTGGGACCGCACCCACTTACGCGGGTACCCGGCGTACGGCGTCAGGTACGTCGCAGGGAGCGCCCCGAGGGGCTAGCAACGCCGTTAGGCGAAGCTAATTGGGGGCCGGCAATGGTGTTTAACCGAACTCGCCACGAAGAAACCGCTCCCGGGCGTCAAGCCGCATTCGCTTGCCGCTGGTGGTCTTGCTAAGAGTTCCTGGCGCGACCAGCAGCACCTGGTCGAGAACCGTCCCGCCTGCTGGTCGATAAACGTCATCCACTCGAGCACGGATCTCCCTCATCAAGGCTTCGAGGAGCGGTTCAGCACAGGATGGATCTGCAAGCTCGACAACTGCCACGACACGCTGGGTTCCGGCTCTGACGTCGGTTACGCCGAAGACGACGCTCCGACCCGGTTTGACCCTCTCAACGGTTTCGATTACCTCTTCCAGGAGGGCTGGGGCGTAGTTGCGGCCGCTCTTGATCACCGTCTCTTTCAGCCTCCCGGTGATGTACAGCTCTCCTGCCGAGTCGATCATCCCCTCATCGCCGGTGTGCAGCCACTGTCGCCCGTCTCGCTCACGAATCACTTGCGCGGTCGCCTCCGGGTCTCCAAAATAGCCATCCATGAGGCTTGGTCCCGCAACGAGCACCTCCCCGAGGTGCCCTGCCGGGAGCTGGTTGCCTTCAGCGTCAATAATTCGGGTCTCGAAACCTGTCAGCGGCCGCCCCACAGATACCCACTCCTCACCCCGCTGGCGGCAGACTCCGTAGGGCCCAGCGAGATCCGGAAAGGAGACGGCAAGCGCCATCTCGGCCAGCCCATAGACCGGCGATAGTGCTTCTCGACGGAGACCGAACCGGCCGAACTCGCGCTGGAACGCTTCCATTGCCTGCACCGTCACCGGCTCAGCGCCGTTCATCAGAATTCGAAGGCGGGATAGGTCAAGGCGGCTCCCTTGTCCATAGGTCGGATGGTGCTCAAACCGTCTGGGAGCGATTCGGCACATTCTTGCAAGCCGGCCGATAGCTGAATTGTTTGCGACTGAGATCGTCGCTCTGAACTGATGGAGCGCCCAAATCCAGCGAATTGGATCGCGGGTGAAGTCAGTGGGCGACATCAGGTAGGCTTCCAGGCCGAGCGCAAAGGACCCCAGCGTGACTCCGATGAGCCCCATGTCGTGGTAGAGCGGCAACCATGACACAACCTTGTCGTCAGGCCTCGGCTGGACCGTTTCCCCGAACGCCTGAATGTTGGCTAAGAGTGCTCGATGGCTGAGCATCACACCCTTCTGGACGCCGGTTGATCCCGAGGTGAACTGTATCAGCGCCGTCGCGTTACCGTCCGGGCTCGGTGTCCGTAGTCGAGCGGTCCCTCGTAGGAGGTCGGATGCCGCTACAAAAGCAGGCGCCTTAGGAAGAAATCTGGCAGCCGTGTGACATACGGGAGCGAAGTCTTGCTCGGCGATTACGACCTGAGGTCTGGACGTTTGGCACACGTGGACCTGCTGATCTACGTAACGACTGAGGCGCTGAAGCCCTTCTAACATAACCATGAGAGGCCGTTCCGCCTTCCTGCCTTGTCGCCAGCGTTGGGCAAAAGGTTGTCGTAGAATCCGGTCGATGACCCACCGTGCTGGAGAATACGTGCGGGTGGCCCTCGCCGTAGCCAGGGTGCGCAAGAGGCCTTGTGGGAGGAGCAGGGGCGGGTAAGTAGGCACGGCCACAGCACCCGCCAGCCAGGTACCGAACAGCGCTTGAAGAATCGGTCGTCCGGTCGGAAGCATGATGAGGACACGGTCGCCAGGCCGAACCCCGAGCTCCTGAAGGAGTGCCGCCACCCGCTCGGCTTCCTGGTACAATACGCCGAACCGAACCGGCTCACCGG
The DNA here is from genome assembly GCA_002634395.1 of Candidatus Methylomirabilis sp. Classification (GTDB taxonomy): domain Bacteria; phylum Methylomirabilota; class Methylomirabilia; order Methylomirabilales; family Methylomirabilaceae; genus Methylomirabilis; species Methylomirabilis tolerans. Next base: position 15,503 of record NSJM01000058.1, on the reverse strand, counting down.
GGTCGAGGCCATGGAGCAGATAGCACCAGGCCTCATCCATGCGATGTTCCGCCTGGTAGCGGACGATCTCGCCAATCGTTTCCGACACCCTGAGGGCCGCGAGCGGAGAGGCGTCGAAAAGGCCGAGCTTCGAGGAAGAGGTCGTCATGGTCATGTATCCACCCGGAGGCTTGCGTGAACCTAGTACTGGCAGGTGGTCTGATACCCTCTCTGAGGTTTTGGAATGAGGTTGACTCAACTTGCATAGCATACTATCCTCGGCCTGGCAAGCAATTGTCACAAAGAAACACGCCATGCAACCGCATGGGAAGGATAGTAATGGCCGTGTTTGATCGGCGTAATTCGCGGCAGGGTCACGCACTGATGCAGGAACTGGCCGTAGTCCGCAGGATGCTTGGCCGGCTCGAAACCAAACTGCAGGAGAGCGATGCCGATCATTTTCCCAAGGAGGATGATCGGGCGCTTCGCCTCGCCCTGCAGCGTATCGGTGACGAGCGGTTGACTCAAGTGGCGCTGGACTACGCCGTCTGTGTCCGTGGGCTCACTGGGCCGATGGTATCGCGCGCCTGGAGACAGGAGTTGGCGGAGGAGGCGGAAGAAGCCCACCGCCTTTTCCTCGACCGGCTGCAGAGACTGGAGCGTTTGACCGGATCCCCCGTGGGACGCCTGTGGTTGCGGCTGCAAACCCGTCTTAGCCGGGCGTTTCGCAAGTTCCCCCATTCACAGCGCCTGCCTTCACCCGGGGAGAACGGCAATCGTGAGCGGTTGCGTTGATGGGAAGACTGATCCGGTGGCTGATCGTATTTCCGCTTTTGGGCCTTTTGCTCTATGTCGGCCACCCATTCCTCCTGAGAGCGATGGGCCGCTACCTGATTACGGAGGATCGTCTGCAAAAAGCCGAGGCGATTGTGGTCCTGGCAGGAGACGGAGGCGTTGCTCGCACCCTTGAGGCTGTCAGGCTGTATCAGGACGGCTATGCGCCCAGGATCATCCTGACCCATCAGCGCTTGCCGAAAGGGTATGAAGCGCTGGCGCGGCTGGGTATTACCGTTCCGGAAGAGCGGGATGTCCAGTGGATGATCCTCAAGGCGATGCGGATTCCGGCCAACGTCGTCCTTCAGGTCAATGAGCGGGCCGACAGCACCGAGAGCGAGATGGCCTACCTCGCACGCCTTCTCAAGCAGCACCGGATAGGAACAGTTATCCTTGTTACGGACAGATCGCATTCAACGCGGGCAAACAAGATTCTGGTCCGCGTCTCCGGTGGGAAGGTTGCGATCATCAGTCGGCCCACCCGCTACGATACCTTTGATCCGGAGGGGTGGTGGCGTTCTCGTGCTGATGCGAAAGAGGTCTTGATGGAATATGAGAAACTGTTCAACTATCTTCTGCAATCGATGGGTGTCGGCGTTACCGGCTGGCTCAAAGACGAAAGTCATCCAGCCGTTCCAGTCGAGGCCACGTTCTGACTATTGGGGTCCGGGTTCCGGTCTCTGTGAGAGAGTTAAACCGTTCATGGATGGAGGGATGCGCCATGCAGGAGAAGCGAGGAATGTTTGATAAGATTTGGGGAGCCTTAGAATCGACCAACCCGGAGCCGACGACAGAACCAGCTCCAATGATGGAGATGACGACGAGCGCGTTTGTCGTCGGTGAGAAGATCCAGATTCGCGGGGATCTGACCGGCGAAGGCGACATTCATCTCATGGGTGGGTTTCGCGGGACCATTGATCTTGTAGGAACGGTTGTGATCGGCGGGTCGGCCCAGGTGGAGGCCGATATCGCTGCAACCAACATCACTGTTGGCGGTCACGTGAAAGGTAATTTGATCGCCAGTGGACGGGTCGATCTCCTGCCAACCGGCAGCGTTACGGGTAACGTGAAGACCGGGAGCATTGCCGCTGCCGAGGGTGCCTCCTTGAAGGGCGAGATTGAGATTAATCGCCGACAGGCTCAAGGTCAGATAGAGGAGGGACCGGATCGGTTCAGTAGAACCTGAGCAACCCGGTTGCGTTCAGCGCTTGGCAGCACGCGCGATGAGGAGGGTGTATGGCCTTTATGCGGTTTGATCAATTCACCTTTAAGGCGCAGGAGGCGATCCAGCAGGCCCAGAAGCTGGCCGAGGAGCGAGAGCATCAGGCGATTGACGTTGAGCACCTGTTGCTGGCGCTGGTCGGCCAGGCGGAAGGGGTGGTTCAGCCGATCCTGAGAAAGGTGGGGGCAACCCCTGGTCAGGTCGACTCACGACTCATCGAGGAACTGAGGCGACTTCCCAGGGTCTCCGGCGTGACCCAGGGCCAGGTCCACATCACGCCGCGCCTGGAAAAGGTATTGAATACGGCGTTGTCCGAGGCAGAGCGCCTGAAGGACGAGTATGTGAGCACCGAGCATCTGCTCCTGGCGATCTGCGACGAGGGCGGCGGCGCTGTCGGGAAGGTCCTGCGCGAGGCTGGGATCACGAAAGACAGGATCTACGCGGCCTTACAGGAAATCCGCGGCAGCCAGCGTGTCACCGACCAGGCCCCGGAGGAGAAGTACCAGGCGCTGGAACGATATGCCCGCAATCTGACTGATCTGGCCAGAAAAGGGAAGTTGGACCCGGTCATCGGTCGGGACGATGAAATCCGCCGGGTGATCCAGGTCCTGGCGCGCCGGACCAAAAACAATCCGGTTCTGATCGGTGAGCCGGGTGTGGGTAAGACCGCCATCGTGGAAGGGCTGGTGCAGCGGATCGTCAACGGGGATGTGCCGGAGTCGCTGAAGAATAAGCGCGTCCTGGCGCTGGACATCGGCGCGCTCGTGGCCGGGAGCAAGTACCGCGGGGAATTCGAGGATCGGCTGAAGGCGGTCCTGCGCGAGGTCACCGAGCAGGAGGGGCAGATTGTCCTCTTCATCGACGAGTTGCACACCCTCGTTGGGGCCGGCGCTGCCGAAGGGGCCGTGGACGCCTCGAATATGCTCAAGCCTGCGCTGGCCCGAGGTGAGCTTCGGTGCGTGGGGGCCACGACGTTGGACGAATACCGCAAGCGGGTAGAGAAGGACGCCGCGCTTGAGCGGCGCTTCCAACCCGTCCTGGTCGGCGAGCCGTCAGTCGAGGATACCATCTCGATCCTCCGTGGCCTGAAGGAGCGGTACGAGGTCCACCACGGCGTCCGGATCAAGGACTCGGCGTTGGTGTCGGCCGCAGTCCTCAGCAACCGGTATATTGCCGACCGGTTCCTGCCGGACAAGGCGATCGACCTGATCGATGAGGCGGCGTCGCGTCTCCGGATGGAGATCGACAGTATGCCGACAGAGCTGGACGAGCTCAGTCGACGAGCCAGACAGCTCGAAATCGAACGTGAGGCCCTGAAGAAAGAGACCGATCCGGAATCGCAGGAGCGCCTGGCGCGTTTGGCAGACGAGCTCACGGAGATCCGGACCAAAGAGGAAGGGCTCAAGGCCCGCTGGGAACAGGAGAAGGGATTCATTCAGCGGATCAGGAGCCTCAAGGAGCGGATTGAGGCGGCGAAACTCCAGGAGCAGATGGCCGAGCGACAGGGAGAGCTGGGGAAGGTCGCGGAGCTGCGCTATGGCTTGGTCGCGTCTCTACAGAAGGAGATGGAAGCCGAAAAGCGCGGCCTCGAGCAGGTCCAGCAGGACGGCGCCATGCTCAAGGAGGAGGTCGATGAGGAAGACATTGCTGAAGTCGTCTCCAAGTGGACTGGGATTCCGGTCTCCAGGATGCTGGAGGGGGAGACGCAGAAGCTCCTGACCATGGAGGACAAGCTGAGGGAGCGGGTGGTGGGGCAGTACGAGGCGATCACCGCGGTAAGTGATGCGATCCGTCGCGCCCGCTCCGGGCTTCAGGACCCGAATCGGCCGATCGGCTCATTCATCTTCCTGGGACCGACGGGGGTGGGGAAGACCGAGTTGGCCCGGGCGCTGGCTGAGTTTCTGTTCGACGACGAGCGCGCAATGGTTCGCCTGGACATGAGCGAGTACATGGAGAAACACACGGTCTCCCGCCTGATCGGCGCACCGCCCGGGTATGTGGGGTTCGAGGAAGGTGGCCAACTCACCGAGGCGGTTCGGCGTCGTCCGTACTCCGTCCTGCTCCTGGACGAGATCGAAAAGGCCCACAGCGACGTGTTCAATATCCTGCTACAGATCCTGGACGACGGCCGCCTGACCGATGGTCAGGGGCGGACCGTAGACTTCAAGAACGTCATCATTATCATGACCAGCAACCTGGGCAGCCAGGCTATCCAGGAGCTGGGCGGCCGTGATGACGAGGAGATGCGACGACGGGTGATGGAGGCCGTAAGGGCCAGCTTCCGGCCGGAGTTCCTTAACCGCGTCGATGAGATGCTGATCTTTCACACCCTTTCGCTGGCCCAAATCAAAGCGATCGTAGAGATCCAGCTCAAACGGGTCGGGAAGCGACTGGCCGAACGAAAACTGACGCTTGAGGTTACGGAGCAGGCCAAGGAGTTCCTAGCCAGGGAAGGGTACGACCCGGCCTTTGGGGCGCGTCCGCTCAAACGGGCCATACAGCGAGTGCTGCAGGACCCGCTGGCCCGTCGGCTACTGGAGCATGAGTTTACCGAAGGCGACACCGTGAAGGTCGATGCGGCTCGCGGTGAGTTAATCCTCAGTAAGGAGTAAAACCAGCTTTTAGCAAGATCAAGCATCCCAAATCTCCCCTTGCCCCTCTTTGGCAAAGAGGGGATTGATACCTCCCTTTGGAAAAGGGAGGTCAGGAGGGATTTTGCAATGGTTGTACTCATTATTATGCGACCGTTAATAACTACTGATCGCTGAGTGCTGATGGCCTAGAGGGTGTAATCCATGGCCCCCGTTCCGTATATCGAACAGATTCGGCGGCTCTATCCGAACGAGCCACCCTACCGGTGGACGGTGAACCTGACGAGCCCGTGGGCGCCGATGCTTAAGCCGGTTCGAGACTGTCGGATCGCCCTGATCAGCTCCGGGGGAATTTATCACCCACCGCAGGAGCCGTTCAATCCTGTCAAGAACGACCTCACCTTCAGGGAGATCCCGAAAACCGCCAATGTTGCCGATCTCCGAATCTCCCACTACTCCAAGAACGCGCGGGACGTCAAAGACCTCAACACGATCTTCCCCCTCGATCGGTTCAGGGAGCTGGAGGTCCAGGGACGCATCGGCGAGCTGGCCTCACCGGCCTTCACCTTCATGGGCCGGATCTTCACGCGGACCAGGCTCCAGAAAGAGATGGCGCCGCATCTCATCGGGCGGTTACGTGAACTCCAGATCGATGCGGCCTTCCTGGTCCCGGTCTGACAGTTGTGCCACCAGTCCGTGGGACTGTTCGCCCGCGCTATTGAGGAAGCCGGCATTCCAACCGTCATGCTCTCCGCGGCTCTCGATATCACTACCTCTGTCAAACCGCCCCGCGCCGCCTTCGTGAACTTTCCCCTCGGTCACCAGGCAGGCAAGTCGTGTGATCCGGAGGGGCAGACCCGGATCCTGCTCGACGCACTCCATATCCTGGAGACGGCGACCTCTCCCGGTACCCTCGTCCAGCTTCCCTGCAAGTGGGACGAGCGCGATCCCCTGGATTCCTGGGAAGCGGAGGAGCTGCTCCACCCTTCGCTGGTGTGACTTACCTCTACAGTCAATTCACCACTCAACTCATTTTATTCCGGCAGGCTCGTTTCCACGCGATCCGGGAACCGTCCTGCGGCGGGGAAAATACGTGCGCTTCCGGCAGTACCGTAGCAACAGTCTGACCCATGAGAACTTTACTTTACTTACCTGAGGGAGTGTGCTACCACAATCATGTGATGCAGTCGATCTGAAGCATGCCGCTCTGCCCCGTAACGGCGGACGAGGAGCGGTCGCCTCGCCAGCGTGATCGCGAGATATATACCGATGAAGGAACCGTTCTCACCAGGGATTGAGGCGCTGGCCGCTGCCGGCTGCCGAAATCCGGAACAAGCCCTGCAGACCCTGCAACGTCTAGCTGGCTCCTCACATCTGACCTCGTTCCAATCGATTCTCCCGCTGTTCCTGGATCGCCTGAGGAACCTCGCCGATCCGGACATGGCGCTCAATAATCTGGAGCGCTACGCCGAGGTGGTCATTGATCGGGGATTCCTGTTTTCGCATCTCCGAGACAGTCCCAAGTCGCTTGATCTTCTGCTGACGCTCTTTGGAAGCTCGCAGCATCTGTCCGACATCCTGATCCGTTTCCCGCAGGACCTTCACTGGCTGTTGCAGCCTGGCCTGCTTAGGCAGACCAGGTCCAAGGAGGAGTCGGTCGAAGATCTCAACGGGTTCCTCTCAAGGGTGAAGAGTCAGGGACGGGCATGGATGGCGCTACGTCGATTCAAGATGCGGGAGACCTTGCGAATCGGGCTTCAGGATCTTCTTGGCAACCTGGATCTGACCGCTGTGACGCAGCAACTATCCCTGATGGCCGATGTTGTGCTGCAGCGGGCCTATGAGATCTGCCTCGCTGACCTGGTACGGCGGCACGGCGAGCCGCGGTGCGTGGGACCCTCAGGCGACAACGTATGCGGATTTGCGATTATCGCAATGGGGAAACTCGGTGGCGGGGAGTTGAATTTCAGTTCGGACATCGATCTACTGTTCATCTACGAAGGAGAAGGTGAGACGGGTGGCCTCGCCAGCCCGTCGGGTATCATCATCGGGAAAGTAAGCAATCATGAGTTCTTCACGCGCCTTGGAGAGGGCCTGATTAAAGCGATCAGCGAGCTGACATCGGAGGGACGCGTCTTCAGAGTTGACATGCGGCTTCGACCGGAGGGACGGGCGGGTGCGCTGGTCTATTCGCTCAGGGGATATGAACTGTATTATGAATCATGGGGACAGACGTGGGAACGCATGGCGCTGATCAAGGCGAGGCCGGTAGCCGGTGATCCGGCGCTTGGGGAAGCATTCCTCAAGCTGGTGGAGCCGTTCGCTTATCGCAGGTCACTCGACTACGGCGCAATCGGGGAGATCCGGGCCATGAAGGATCGGATCAATGCGAAGGTCGGTCAGGATGAGGAGACCTTTCGTCACGTCAAGCTGGGCTACGGGGGGATCCGTGAGATCGAATTTATCGTGCAGACCTTTCAGCTCCTGTATGGGGCAAGCGATCCGTGGATCCGCGAGCCGAATACGCTCCGCGCATTGCAGCGGCTGGCTGACCGTGGGCACGTAACCAACGATGAACACGCGACATTGGCCAAGGCCTATACCTTTCTCCGTACAGTCGAGCATCGCCTCCAGATCCTCCATCACTTGCAGACCCATACCTTACCAACGGATCAGGACGAGCTCGTCCAGTTGGCTCGACGCCTCGGCTACTCTCCCAGTCGGACACCCGATCCGGCGCTGGCCTTCCAGCAGGATTATCAGCGACACATCCAGGCGGTCAGACAGGTATATGACCACCTGCTGAGGGAGCCGTCTCCAGGGGACGAGGCGATTCCGTCTCATCCGCTTGCTGACTTTCTGGATGGGCGGACGGACGACAGGGTGGTGCGTGAGCCGTTGGCGGCCGCCGGAGTCTTGGATCTTGATCGTGCTATTCGCGCGCTGTTTGTGATACGCGACGGTCCTCCCTTCAGACATCATACGGCCGGCACACAGCGAATCCTTTCCGCTCTGGCGCCTACCCTCATGGAAGGTCTAACGCAGGCGCCGGACCCGGACCTGGCGCTCCTGCACTTTGAGCGGTTGATCGAGGGGATCGGCTCTAGTACCGGCTTGTACGACGTCTTCAAGCAGGCGCCGCTCGTCCTGGTCCACCTGATGCGACTCTTTGGTGCAAGTGAGTTCCTCTCGCAGACCCTGATCAGGCACCCCGCGCTCTTGGACCTGCTGCTTGTACCTGATCAGCCTGATCGTGGACGACCCAATCAGCTCATTGAGGAATGCTCACGTGTGGTGGCGGCTGTTCCGCCGGGCAGCCCACGGTTAGATGCGTTGCGGCGGTTTAAACAGACTGAAGAGTTCCGAATTGGTATCCTGGACCTGCTCGGAAAGGCCGATCTTGACGAAGTGAGTCTGGCCTTAACGCGTCTCTCGGAGGTCTGTGTCCGGATAGCCTGCAGACTCGCGCGTGAGGATCTAAGGCCGCAGTATGGGCTGCCGTCCTCAGAAGGGTTCGTCGTCTTGGGTCTCGGCAAATGTGGCGCTGAGGAGATGGGGTACGGGTCCGACCTTGATCTCGCCTTCGCTTACGCGCAAGAAGGAACGACGACGGGCGGCTCCCAGAGTATAAGTCATGCCGAGTATTTCGGACGTCTGGCCGACAAGATTTGCAAGAACCTCACGACCATCACCAGAGAGGGAACAGCCTATCGGGTCGACATCCGGCTGCGTCCAGGTGGATCGGCAGGTAGGATTGCACAGTCCTTTGTGGCATTCGAGACTCATTTTACCCGTACAGCAGAACTGTGGGAACGCCAGGCGTATCTGAAGGTGCGTCCGATTGCGGGAGATCTCAATATCGCGGAGTCGTTCATGGCTTCATTATTCGAGCTTCTCTATCGACCCACCTCAGCCGAGAGCTTGGCCAGGACCATTACGGCGATGCGGCATCGGATGGAGGTGGAACTGACCAAAGAGAAGACCGGTGAGCGCCATGTAAAGTTAGGGAGCGGTGGAATCGTCGATATCGAGTTCATCGCCCAGTTCCTCCAGCTTGCATACGGATCTTCGTGCCCCGATCTGCGGGTGGGCAATACGCTGAAGGTCCTGGAGGCAGCGCAGGGTGCGGGCCTGTTGGCCGACCAGGATGTCGCGTATCTGTGCGATTCCTACAGGTTCCTTCGTACTGTGCAGAATCGTCTTCGAGTCGTGGGCGATCTTGAGATCTCCGCATTGCCGAAAGATCCAAGCCAACTCGATCGCCTGGCACGACGGCTTGAGTATGAAGCAGGTGATGACTTGTGCCCAGGGGAACGATTCCTGGCTGACTACGAGCGCCACACGAAGCGGGTACGAGGGATTTATGAAGCGACGTTCGGTCATTATCATCACGGTGAATCCGGGAGCTGACGCGAGGGCCGATGATGCGCATCATCCTGTATACCGGCAAGGGAGGGGTAGGTAAGACGACGGTCTCAGCCGCCACGGCGTTAATGGCGGCCGAGCGAGGCTACCGGACCCTGGTCATCAGTACTGACCCGGCCCACAGCCTGGCCGATGCCTTCGATCAGCCTCTCGGGTCCGAGCCGACGCAGGTCACTGACCATCTCTGGGGACAGGAAATCAATGTCCTGGAGGAGATCCGGACCCACTGGGGTGAGGTCAAGGACTATCTTACGGTCCTCTTCGCCACGCGCGGCGTGGACGAGGTGATCGCCGAGGAGATGGCGGTCTTTCCCGGATTGGAGGAGCTGTGTAGTCTCCTGCAGATCCGACTGCAGGGCGAGGAAGGACGCTTCGATTGTCTCATCGTCGATTGCGCGCCAACCGGGGAGACGATGCGCCTGCTGAGCTTTCCGGATGTGGCCCGCTGGTACATGGAGAAGCTCTTTCCGTGGGAGCGTCGGATCGTGACCGCGATGGGCCCCATTGTCCAGCCCTTCGTGCCTGTCCCCCTACCCAAGGATAATGTCTATGCGGCCATCGAGACGCTCTTTAACCGTATTGACGGGATGAAAGAGGTGCTGTGCGACCCGAAGCGCTCCAGCATCAGGCTGGTTCTAAACCCGGAGAAGATGGTCATCAAAGAGGCGCAGCGGGCTCTCACCTATCTCAACCTCTATGGCTATGTGACCGATGCCGTCATCTGCAACCGGGTGTTTCCGCGCCAGCTCCAGCAGGGCTATTTTGCCGAGTGGAGCCACATCCAGGAACGGTATCGGGAGATGATCCAACAAGGCTTTTCGCCGATTCCGATCTGGGAGATCCCGCTTTTCGACCGAGAGGTCGTCGGCCTCCCGATGCTTGAGCGCATGGGCCGAAGCCTCTTTGCCGACCAGGATCCACTTCACGTCTGGATGTCTGGTCCGATCCAGACGGTTCGCAAGAAAGGGGGCCACTACTATCTTCGGCTAAGGCTCCCATTTCTTCAGAAGGAAGAGTTGTCGCTCTTGAAGCGAGGCGACGAGCTGGTGGTGTCGATCGGGAACTTCCGGCGAGACCTTGTGCTTCCCAGAGCGCTGGCCGACCTCACGGTGAAAAGGGCAAGACTTGAGGAAGGCTATCTTGTGGTACGCTTTGGTCAGGACGGAAGCTCTCAGGAGGAGAAGGATGGCTAAGCAGGAGAAGCAGATGTGCCCGCATCGCTGCCCGTTGTGCGCCCTCTATGAGGCGCAAGAGGGGTTTCAGCAGGGAGTCAGGGAGTGCCTGCCTCCAGAAGTAAGTGGACATGTCAATCAGGCGGGGCGTGAATTGCTCCTCGCCGTCCGGGCGTTGCTTGACAGAGGGCTTGGGGCGGTGGCTTCTGAGCCAAAGCCAGGCTCACGCCGGAAGGCCCAGAAGGTGAAAGTCGAATAGATGCAGACATCTCGAACAGACCGCCGGTAGAGGGGGGGACAATGAAGGTACTTGTGACTGGTGCAAGCGGCTACATCGGCTTTAACGTAGCCTCGGCTTTTCGCCGTGCCGGGTATGAGGTGTGGGGGCTGGTCCGGAGTGAGAAAAAGGCCCATACCATTGCCATGCACGAGATCCGTCCGGTCATCGGGAGCATGCAACATCCGGAAAGCTATCAGCCGATTGCGGAGCAATGTTCTGTGCTGATCCACGCGGCCGTTGATTACCAGGCCGATACCTTTTCACTGGACAGGCACACCATGGAGGTATTGCTGGCGGCCGGTAAAGGCGGTTCGCAGCCGCAGACCGTTGTCTACACAAGCGGGACGTGGGTGTATGGCGATACCCATGGCAAGCCGGTGGATGAGGATGCGTCCGTGAGACCTGCGTCACTGGTCGCCAGCCGTCCTGGCATTGAGCAGATGGTGCTGGGCGCATCAGGAATTCGGAGCGTCGTTATCCGGCCCGGCTGCGTCTATGGCCGGCAAGGCGGATTAACCGGGATGTGGTTCGACGGCCCTGACAAAGGAAGACTGCTCCAGGTAACTGGCGATGGTAACAATCGCTGGGCCATGGTACATGTCGATGACCTGGCTGAAGGATATCTGCGCGCGGCTGAGGGCGGACTCACAAGCGAGATATTCAACTTTACCGATGGCTCCGATTCTACCGTGCGTGAAATGATCAGCGCCGTGGCGCGGGTCACCGGATATACCGGGCAGATTCGATTTGTCCCGACGGCTGAAGCGTCTCACATCCTGGACGGGTTTGCCGAGTGTCTGACCTTGGACCAGCTTGTGAATTCCGGGAAAGCGGGCCGCCTGTTAGGATGGCAACCGAAGCATCACGGCTTTATTGACGAGGTAGAGACCTATTTTCAGTCGTGGAAAGCCGCTCAGTACGCGTGATATCGTCTTGCTCTCTGCGCTGTCTGTTATTCGACACAGCGCGAATCACCGTTGAGGAGGATAACAGGTCAATGATTCCGGTTGCTTGACGACTTGGGGGGTATTTCTGCTCTTTCAACTGCACACGACAATTACGGCACATCTTTCTTAGGGATACAGGAGGAAAAATTGACTGGGCGAATAATAGGCGCAGTGGCTGCTCTCGTATTTGTGGGAATCGTGCTTGTCACGTGGCTCGAAAACGAAAAGAGAAGGTTCGAAACGGCGATGCTGGATGCTGTCTATAAGGTAGAGCAGGGGATACGCCAAGGACATGTTGCCGATGTCGACTTGCTGAAAGAGACTGAGAAGGCGTTCCAGGATGCCGCTCAGGCTCAGAAGCGAGGCGAGAGTTTTGATAAAGGGGCAATGTGGAGGCTGCGAGATTCGGTCTTGCGCGCGCTGGATGCGGCAGGTAACTCAGAAACGGCCATGGAAATCCAGCAGGCAGTCCGTGATGATCTCGCTAAGGCGAAGGCTGGACTCGACAACGTCACACACACGAGTTCCCCGTAGGCGCTGCTCGCCCCTGCGAATATCCGTGTGATCGCCATCGTCCCAATCTCCTCGAAATACATCCGAAAGGAAGGGCCATAAATCGCGTCAGCGATTCTTCGTTCAAAGGACTTGTGACCTATACCTCATCCACCCGCGAGGGTAGCGGGCGCACTGAACAATGCAGCTGCTACATAGATCCTGGACCCTCCAGTAGCGAGCATCGATCAGACCGATTGTCGTGAGGATCGTCGTTGCAAATCGCGCCCATGTGGAGTACGTTGGTAGTGGCCGAAGTCGGTCGGATGGCCGCCGGTTCGCCTTTGGCGGACGGGAGGAAAGTCCGGACTCCGCAGGGCATGGTGCTGGGTAACGCCCAGGGAGGGTGACCTCACGGACAGTGCCACAGAAAAGATACCGCCCACGTTGCATTATCGGCCGCCAGGCTTCGCTCAGAGCGTAGTTGAGCGGCCCTGTGGGTAAGGGTGAAATGGTGCGGTAAGAGCGCACCAGCGGCATGGTGACATGTCGGCTTGGCAAACCCCACCAGGAGCAAGGCCAAATAGGTCCCGCCCCATCATGCAGAGAGCGGCCCGCTCTCGTGCTCCTTTCGGGGCAGGCGGGACGGGTAGGCTGCTTGAGCCCGGCGGTAACGTCGGGCCTAGAGGAATGGTCATCCGGTCGGGCCGCGAGGTCCGGCCGTACAGGATCCGGCTTACAGACCGACTTCGGCTATATCAATAGAATCACGTAGTGATCACGGTGTTAAAGGACGGTAAGCGGGTGTAACATAATCTTGGTGTGTAATCTCACACCGCGAGAGGCGCATCGATGTGGATACTTGACACAAACGGTATTATTTGGGCGGTTGTGGTCGGCGTCTTAGTGATCGGATACGGCCTGTGGTGGGTTATCTTTCGAAGTATTTCTCGGAAGTAAGAGGCATTTTTATGGATACCGATTGAGACTGTCGGTGTCCCAGATGGTATGGGGCAGCCCCTCCCGGCCACATGAGAACCTCTCAGCCGTCACAGATCATCGAGTTCTACGACGCGAGCGGACGACATGTGGGTTATGAGAAGGTGCACGACGGGATTCTGGAGGGTAGGGGGCGATAGGCTCTGGAACGCACACGCGCGCCAGGAATGACACGATGCTCACCTGTTCGTAGGGGCGGCGCAGTGTGTGTGAGTCAAAACGGGCAGTCGAGGCCGCTGAGTCGGTGTACGCCGGGAAATGCCGGGCTCGGCTGTCACTGCAGAAGCGAGCGGCAGCGGCCCTCGCAGACATCGCGTTGCTCGCTCTGGCGGCGCTTCCCACAGCGGACAGGCAAGCCGCGCTGACAAGAGGAAAAGACGGTGCGGGCCGTGAAGTCGACACCGGTTGAGGCACTTTGTAAGGCGGCCTGAGCGGCCGTGGCTCAACAATCACTATCTAAACTGAAGCGCTTCTTCGGCAAAGAGATAGGGCCGAGGGTAGCTAACGGGCAAGGAGGGGTCGATTCCGCAGTTCACGGGAATCGGCCCCTATTCGTATAATCTCTAACGCCTTGCCGCTCTTCGACGGTGCGTCCGAGATTTCGCCTTAGCCGTGGATGCAGTCAGGTACGCCTCTGCCCATGGGATCCGCCAGACAGCCCAATGCTTGACGCCTCAGGGGGCCTGTGTTAGAAGAAACACACCACACCGACCGCTTGTTGGTCTGGGCCTGTGTGGTCTACCCGGTTCATTTGGTCCAGACCAAACGACGAAATAGACCGAATAGACGAGATGGACCAGACGGACGCGTTTCTCAGGAACGCGAACGAACGAAATCACGGAGCCTCCATGGATTATCACGTATTCAGTAAAGAGCTCGAAGAGCTGCGCGGTTGTCAGTTTCTGTATGTGCGCGATAGCCGGAAGATTGAGAGTCTGGTTCAATCGTACCTCGATTCCCCGGAGCTTCACAGTCTTGAGTGCAGTAGACAGCTTCTCTATCACTTACTGAACTCTGAATACGCTCCCCTACAGCGGTTCGCTCGGACCGGCTTGCAGCCGGACGGATTCTGGGTTCGCCGGTTCCCGCGAGTTGGGCCTTGGATCGTGTACGCTGGAGTCATCACCATGTGGGTATTGAGTATCATTATTGCGTTCTTCTTGCGCGGCTCAATGCGCCAGTCCCTTGGGACGTGGGCTTTGGTTGTTCTGATGACAGGCTTTATAGCGCATTACCTGCGTGGTTGGTTACGGCTCAGAACAATCACGAATGAAGCGCGCGGGCTTTTCGATCACGAGATCCTACATGGTCACTTCGATCCAACAACCCTGAGTGATCGTCTTCATGCGCTGGAGCACAAGGGATTAAAAGTTCATGCAAACGCTTTTGTACTGCTTCAGTTACAGCAACGCCTGCAGGGTCCGCCGACAGGGACGAACCCTCCAGCCTCGTGAACCGATCCGACGCTGTCGTTAGCCGCTCGCAATGACGATCGCGAGGAAGATTTATGAAATTCGAGTTGACCGAAGAGCAACACCTGTTTCGGGAGATGGTGCGCGACTTCGCCGCCAGAGAGGTAGCGCCGCTGGCTAAGCAGGTGGATGAAGAAGGGGTCTTCCCGGCGGAGACGGTGAAGCAGATGGGGGAGCTCGGGCTGATGGGCGTGGCGATCCCTACGGAATACGGCGGCGCCGGGGCGGACAACGTCTGCTATGCGATCGCGATGGAGGAGATCGCTCGGGCCTGCGCCTCGACCAGCGTCATCATGTCGGTCAATAACTCGCTGGTTGCCGATGCCCTCTATAAGTTCGGCACGGAGGCCCAAAAGCAGCGGTATCTTACGCCGGTTGCCGGCGGCACGCTACTGGGTTGTTTTGCGCTGAGCGAACCTGGCGCCGGATCGGATGCGTCGGCCCAGCAGACTGTGGTTACCAGAGAGGGCGACCTATTCGTACTGAACGGGACAAAGAACTTCATCACGAACGCCTTGGAGGCTGATCTGGCGCTCGTCTTTGCCACGGTCGATCGCGGTCTTCGAGCCAAAGGGGTCTGTGCCTTCCTGGTGGACAAGGGTACGCCGGGCTTCACCATTACGAAGGTGGAGAAAAAGTTGGGACTCAAGGGCACCAGTTGCTGTCAGGTCGTCTTCGAAGATTGCCGCGTACCTGCGGACAACCTGTTGGGCGAGATAGGGCAAGGGTTCAAGATTGCTATGATGACCCTGGATGCCGGCCGGATCGGCATTGCGGCGCAGGCCGTGGGGATCGCCCAGGCTGCGCTGGACATCTCGATCAGGTATGCCAAGGAGCGGGTCGCCTTCGATAAGCCGATTGTGTCGTTTCAGGCGATTCAATGGATGATCGCTGATATGGCGGTGCAGATCGAGGCGGCGAGGCTGCTCACCTATCGGGCGGCTTGGCTGAAGGACAAGGGGCTTCGGCATACCAAGGAATCGGCGATGGCAAAACTGTTTGCGTCGGAGACGGCCAATCGGGCCGCCACAAAGGCGCTCCAGATCCACGGCGGCTATGGGTATCTCTACGATTTTCCGGCTCAGCGGCT
>NSJM01000147.1 GCA_002634395.1 Candidatus Methylomirabilis sp. | reverse complement strand
CATGATCGATCGGCTCACCGACCAGGCGCACATCATCGAGACCGGAACTGAATCCTATCGATTCCGACGGACGCTGGCCAGACAGCGGCGAGCGAAAGGAGCGTAGACGCAGACACCACACACACACGAGCGGGACGACCACGGCGAGCACAACACCCTGTGTTGTCTCACAGGGTGGGCCAAATCAGATGATCGAAGTGGGCCAAATCAAGTTGACAAACACAAAAGGGGAGGCGATTGAGGACATCTCATCGCAGGCTTCAGTCCAACACACACGACAAGTTGTGGAGAACACGGAGGAGGTGGTGCGATGGCTGACATCGATGCTGTGATCGAACACCGCTCCCAGTACGCCGTGGAGGTGCTGTCCCGCTATACCCCTGTAGCGGCGGCCTACCTGTTTGGCTCGCACTTCATATCTTCTCCGCTCGTTCGCTGCACCAACCCGACGTCACCAGTTTCGCCGCGTATATCCTGGCGCATGGTGTACCTATCAAACCGCAAGGTCCAGAGCGTATCTAGCCACGCGGGCGACCGCGTTTGATCACATTCGCCTTGACGGTTTCGAAGGGAACGCCTTTCTCCTTGCGCCGTCGTTCAGAGACAAGGCCGTCGTAGCAATCCTCCCGCAGCGCCCTATGTTTGCGAAGGTCGATCTGTACGGCCACCTTTCGGCCCTTCTCATCGGTCAGACACTGAAGACCGGTCATGGTGCTCCTCCATCCCGCACAAGGGCTGCTGATGTGACTTGTCACTCGGTTCATCGGCACCCAACATCGCCTAACATAAGATACCGTGTTGCACGCGGCAAGTCTAATCTGCCTTCCTAAAACAAGGCGCCTTGGAGCAGGATGCCGGTCTACTAAGATGCCTCGATGAAGGGTAGTAAATCGAGCGTGGGCGAAAATCGATCGATAAGACTATGACAATGCAACGCTTCTCATCGTCTGTTCTCGCTGGGATTTCAACCCGTTCGGCGTCTTCTCGGAATTGAGGCTGCAGAGATGATCCGCCCGGTCCATCGCATGGTGATGTGCTTTCTAGAGTTGATATTTGCTGATATCGAGCGAGCCATGGAAGACACCCAAGGTATCGATGTGTCCATCATCCTTGATCAGGTAGGCGATACGGTAGTGGCCGTAGAGAAGAATGCGCACATGGCGGCTCGATGCCCAGTAGCGATGGCCCATCTCAGGAAAGGTCGCCAGCGCCTGGACCCGCTCATATATGCCGTTGACGGTTTGGGCAGCCGCATGCGGATTATCCGCAGCAATATACTGGAAGATGTCCTCGAGCCAACGCTGGGCTTCTGCTGTCCAAGTTATCTCTGCCATGAGCGGATGCGTCGGGCCATCTCATCATTCGAGATGACTCGGCCCGCGTCCGAGTCAGCAAGTCCCCGCTCGACCATCAGGTGAAACGCGAGTTCGCGCACGATCTCCTCTGGCGAACTATCCTCAGGTTGGTCTTGAATAAGCTTGGTCAGGTCTTCCTTCACTTTCGACATGGGGTCCACCTCAGATTGCCTACAATCCTGCCGCACTCGGGAAACACGATCAAATGACACATCACTATTAGGCAGACTGCTTAGTCTACCCCCTTAAGGAGATTTGCGATTCGGTCAAATCCTATAACCCTATCCAGCGCTTAGCAAGAGATTTTCAAACAGCAGTTTTTCTGGAATCTTCCTCGATCCCGAGAGCGCGGATTTCGACCACGAATCTGCACAACTGTCGTAACGCAAGGCCGAGTTCAATCGGAACAGGTGGCCGGTTGGCGAGCGGCTCTCCCGCCTCAAAGAGCCTTCGACAGCCTGGATGAACTCCTGTTTTAGTAAAAACAGCCACCGATTCCGATCGATGATCGCCGGTTGCCTCGCGAGCAGGATGCCGGTCCCGAGGTATCGAGAAGGATAATGAACCGAGCGTGGACGAGACAGGGCGCTGCGACCCATGCATGAGACTCAAGATTACGGGGGTGTAATCTGCACCCTGCACGATGGCGGGCGCGGTTCCCCTAAGCATCCACTAACCTACACTCTGGCGCCTCACATGAGGCTCTCAGGGGGCCTCCAGATGATCGCTTCGAGCTGGCGCCGAGTACCATCAGATCCTGGCCTTCATCCCTGACGGGGCAACGGTCCGAATCATATATGCAGCGGCCTCCTGCCGCATAACGAGATGCCGTTCACCGGGGCGCGGCGAAAACGCCAACAAAACACGACACCGCTGTTCCGCGCCTCAGGTGCAACGACTGGTTGGCCGTCGTTACCAGCGACGAACGTTCTCCTCGCCAGATCGAAGCCTTCATCGCGCACTTCAATGAAAAAGTCATGTCGGCGGGTGCGCAGAAATGGTTGACGGCGCCGCTTGGTCGAATTATGAGCGTTACTCGCGTGCGCTGGAGAACACCCTGTTGACGAGCCCACTCTGTTTAAGCGCAGAAATAACTCGACCAATCTCAGCGCACTCTTCCCGGTATAGCAGCACGCCGGACTCTAGGTTTCTGGCAAAGCCCGGCTCCGTTACATTTGCCGAACCCAGGAGGCCTCTCGCACCATCGGCCACGATAAGCTTCGAATGAAGCCTCCCCGCGGCAAGCCGCGGGGTATCCAACAGCACTGGCCGAATACCTTCAGAATAGTCGGAGTTGTTGAGTATGCAACTGGGTGTACTCCTGCTGTCGCCCCTGGGAGGCGATGTAGCG
>NSJM01000057.1 GCA_002634395.1 Candidatus Methylomirabilis sp. | reverse complement strand
GTTTTACACCTGTCCTGCCTGTGAAGGCAGCGGACGGGCGCGAGGGAAGCTTGGGCTCTTTGCGGGGCATCAGGCCTGCCCTCAGTGTAAGGGGAGCGGAAAGCTGCCCTCCTCCCGCTGTAACTCCTGTCATGGAGCAGGGACCGTACTCAAGGCCGAGCGAATCGCTGTGAAGATCCCCCCAGGCGTGGAAAATGGATCGAACGTCAGGGTCCACGGAAAAGGCCATGCGGGACGGGCGGGGGGTCCATCGGGGGACCTCTACATCGTGACCCGCGTTCATCCTCATCCTTTTTTTGAACGGAAGGGGGATAATATCTACTGCGAGGTGCCGATTACCGTGACCGAGGCCGCCCTGGGGGCCAAGATCGAGGTCCCTACTGTAGACGGGAAGGCCTCGATGCGAATCCCCCCGGAGACGAATAGCGGGCAGGTCTTTCGACTCCGCAATATGGGAGTACCCCACCTGAAGGGGACGGGGCGTGGCGATCAGTTCGTCACGATCAAGATTGTTCTACCGCGGAACCTCGATGCGCGATCACAAGAGCTGTTCCGGGAGCTGGGACGCCTGCATCCGGAGGACCCAAGGCGTGAAATCCGACAGTAACCATCCTCTTGGTGTTGGAACGAAAGAACTGAAAGGGGGACAAAGGTGAGGCAGCGACGGCGTCGATATTCGATCAGCGTCGTAGCCGAGATGTTCGATATCCACCCGCAGACCCTTCGGGTCTACGAGCGGGAAGGGTTGCTTCGGCCGGCTCGCACGGAAGGCAATACGCGGGTCTATTCGCAAGAGGATGTGGAGCGGGTCGAATTGATCCTGCGGCTGACGAAGGAACTCGGTGTCAATCTGGCTGGGGTGGAGGTCATCCTGAACATGCGGGACCGGATGGAAAGGATGCAGCGTCAGATGAATGAACTGTTGCGGGCGATGGCCGAACAATTCGATGCCGAAATGAAGCACTGGGAAGGTCGCGAGGAGGAGGGGCTTGTACCGATCAGAAGACGCGGGCTTCTTCGCAGGGTCCACCCCTGAACCGGTTGTCCTTGACACACCGGAAGTGCTGCACTATCGTATACTAAGAATACGATAGCAGTGCGGAACGATCGTGTTTCCGCGTTGAATTAAGGAGGGTGAATACACAATGAGTAACACATTGAAAACCGGAGCCCTGCTCGGGCTGCTGACCGGCCTACTGGTTTTGATCGGAGGCTACTTTGGCGGAAGTCAAGGGATGAGTATTGCCTTCGTCATGGCCTTCCTGATGAACTTCGGAGCCTATTGGTTCTCGGATCGAATTGTCCTGGCGATGTACAGGGCCCAGCCTGTCAGCGAGGCTGAGGCGCCGGAACTGCACAGGATCGTCCAGGGGCTGACGATGAGAGCCCACATGCCGATGCCCCGTCTCTACATCATTCCCACCGACGCCCTGAACGCCTTTGCGACCGGGCGAGACCCTGAACATGCGGCCGTCGCCGCCACCCAGGGGATCGTGCGGGTTCTGAATGAGGAGGAGTTGGAGGGGGTGCTGGCGCATGAGTTGGCCCACGTGCGCAATCGCGATACGCTGATCAGCACGATCGCGGCAACGCTCGCCGGTGTGATTATGATGCTGGCCCGGATGGCGATGTGGATGCCGTATTTTGGCGGGGGCGGCAGCCGCGATAACGAAGACCGTGGGGGCGGCGCGATAGGATTCCTGTTCCTGGCTCTTCTAGCCCCTATTGCAGCGACCCTGATCCAGTTGGCGATCTCACGGTCCCGGGAATTTCAAGCCGATGAGACGGGTGCCGGACTGACCCACAAACCGTATGCGCTGGCCGCGGCCCTGCAAAAGCTTGAGGTCGGAGCCAACCGTCTGCCTTTGGAGGCCAGCCCCGCCACCTCGCACCTGTTCATTGTAAATCCAATCCGGGGGAATGCGCTGTTCAAACTCTTTTCCACCCACCCGCCCATCGAAGAGCGCATTGCCCGCCTGCAAGCGCTTGTGGTCTAAAACGGTTCGAATGCACGGTCGCGCGTGAAACCCTTACTCCTCAACGGGCCTCTGGCCCGTTTTTTTTCTCTCCTGATGGTGATATCCCTCGCCGCCTGCACGTCAGGTCCGAGCGGCGAGGCGATGCTTCGCCCTGGCCCGCAACGTCTACCCACTCTGCAGGCTCAGGGTGACTTGGTGATTGCTACTCTTGGCGGGGCGACCGTCACCGCTGAGCCCCTGACGGAGAAAGGTCTTGACGCCTACTACGCCAGGCGACCAACCCTGCTGAATCCGTTTAAGACACCCTCAAAGGGAAAGGGGACCAAGGGCCCTCTCGCCTTTCTCCTCCGAATCCGCAATGTGGGCCGGGATCGTGTCACTTTTGACCCAGGCCAGGCGTGGCTCACGGACCAGCAGGACCGCCGTTCGGCGGCGTTCTCATACGATGAGCTGCATAGCCTCTTTTCCGGCAAAGGTGAGTCTGCAAAGGTCTTGCGAGCGCTGGAGGAGACGGTGTTGACCAGCCTCTTGGTTGTGCCTCCAAAGCTCGACCGCGAGGGCTTACTCATCTTTCCGCCACCTGATCCAGCAGCCAAAATGGTTATCCTCGAGGTGGGCTCTTTCTATGTCGGCCCAACCGAGCAACTGCTGCTGTTCGAGTTCGAGGTCAGACGCTCGCCGTAACCCACCACTACAACGTCTACTCTAACAGGAGGAATACAATGCGAAGCACGATTCAGACATAAAACGCCTGGCCTTTGCTGGAAAATTCAACGCGAGCCCTGCGTGGTCCTCGGATGGCAAAAGATAGCTTTTGCCTGGCAAGACCACACCCGCTTTGATATTTTCATTATGAATGCCCACGGCACCGGCGAGAGACGGCTCACCGTTGATCGAGCAAATTATTACAAAGCACGTTGGTCACCCTGCTGAGAATAGTAAAGGAGAGCAAAATATGGTTCGTGTATTCATCGCATCTATTATATTGAGTCTGGCAATTCCAACAATCGGCTACGCTAAAACAGAACAAAAACAAGGAGGCAAAGTGTTATACGCGATAATGGAAACTACAAAGGGTACAATCAAAATCAAATTGTTCGAAAAAGAGGCCCCAAAGACGGTGGCCAATTTCACCGAGCTCGCTGAGGGAAAGAGAGAATGGACCGATCCTTACACTGGAAAAAAGGGGAAATCCCATTACTTTGATGGGCTTATTTTTCACCGTGTTATTCCCAAATTCATGATTCAAGGTGGCGACCCCACGGGTACAGGCCGCGGTGGCCCCGGCTATCGTTTCGACGACGAGTTTCATAAGGATCTCAACCATTCTAAACCAGGAATGCTTTCTATGGCTAACGCGGGCCCCGGCACCAACGGGAGTCAATTTTTTCTCACCGTTGCGCCCACTCCGTTTCTTGACGGTAAGCACTCAGTCTTCGGTGAAATCGTAGAAGGCCTTGATGTGGCCATCGCTATTAGCAACGTTCCCCGCGACAGCAATGATCGACCGCGCGAAGACGTGAAAATGATCAAAGTGACCATCGTTCGAGAATAGCGAAAGTCAAAGGAGCCGCTCCGGTAAAAACATTGACATATATAGGCAAACGATGCGATTATAAACGGTAGCCTCAGAATTCCGCAGAGCCGTATGTCAAACCGTAGCTTATTTCATCGCTATTGATAGGGGGTGTGAAGGGGATGGCGAGTGTGACGGTCAAGGAGAACGAGCCGTTCGAGGTCGCTCTCCGCCGTTTCAAGAAACTGTGTGAGAAGACTGGAGTCCTGTCGGAGCTCCGCAAGCGTGAGCATTACGAGAAGCCCAGTGTCCGCCGTAAGAAAAAATCGATAGCCGCCAGAAAAAAGGCCATAAAGCGTGTCCGCTCCGCTGTAGAGTAGGACGTGAGCATCTTAAAGGTACAATTAGCCGAAGACCTCAAAACGGCCTTCAAGAGTGGGGATCGGCTAAAAACGTCAGTACTTCGGTTGCTCAGCGCGCTGATCAAGAATAGGGAAATAGAAAAGCGGGGAGAGCTGGACGACGCGGAAATCATCCAGGCAGTCATCGCGTCGTGCAAGATCCGAAAAGAAGCCATCGAGCAATATACAAAGGGTGGCCGCGATGATCTGGCTGCAAAAGAGGAGGCCGAGCTAAAGATCCTCGAGTCGTACCTGCCTCCGCCGCTCTCGCCTGAAGAGCTTCGAAAGAAGATAGAGGAGGCACTTGCTGTGTCGCACGCGAGTTCCCTCAAGGATATGGGGAAGGTCATGGCGCTCCTGATGCCGGAGATCTCAGGCCGGGCTGATGGGAAGGTGGCCAGCCAGATGGTCAAGGAGGCATTGACGCATCGGGAATGACCGCACCATCATCTCATCGCAAGTGTCCCCCCGTGCTGGGGTGGGTCGTTCAGGGGACTCGATGTCGAGTCCCCTGTGTGTTTCTCGTAATTCCTGAATATCCGGAGAACCCTGCGTCAGATGAATCAGGTTGACCAGCATACCCTCGAAGTCCTGGAGTGGCCCGCTATCCAGGCGAGAATAGCCGCGAAGGCCGGATCGCCGGCTGGAAGGGAATTAGCGCAGGGTATTCACCCTCTTCCCACGCTGGAGGAAGCCAGGAAGGTCCGGAATGAGATTGAGGAGTTCCGGGCGCTGCTGGCCAGAGAAGCCGCACTTCCGTTTGACCAACTGTTCGATATCAGGGAATCAGTTCGGCGATCTCGGCCTGAAGGGACTATCCTCACGACACTGGATCTTGTCAGGATCGCCACATCGCTCGAAGCGGCGACGACGATCCGTCGCGCGATCGCCCGCCTCAAAGACCTGTGCCCGCAGCTTCATGCCATTGCCTCCCGACTCGATGGTCATCCCGACCTGGTAGAGGCGATTCACGCAGCGATCGACGCCGCCGGAGAGGTCAAAGATACCGCCAGCCGGAGGCTCAGCCAACTTCGGCTTCGGCTCCATGAACTCCGCAACCTGATCCATGCTCGATTGCAGTCCTTGCTGACGACGTCTTCTCTCCAGCCCTATATCGCCGAATCGCTCGTGACCATTCGAAACGAGCGGTACGTGATTCCTGTCAAACCGAACTATCGGACCGTCCTGAAGGGTGTCGTCCAGGATCGATCCATCAGTGGCGCCACCATCTTCCTGGAGCCCCAGGAGATCGTCGAGCTTAATAACCATCTACGGCTGCTGCAACGGTCTGAAGAGGAGGAGATCCGAAGGGTGCTGGCGGCACTCACGGCGTCTCTCCGCTCCAAGGCGGACACGGTACTTTCCACGATGCTGCTCGCGGCTGAGCTGGACGTCCGATCCGCCGCAGCGCAATTTGCCGATACGCTTCACTGCGCGCCCGTCTCCCTGAAAGACGCGGGTCCCCTGGTACTGCGAGAGGCCAGACACCCGCTCTTGTTGGAACAGATGCAAGCGGCTGGGGCGAGCCGGACCATCCCGATCGATCTGCGTCTAGGAGACGGCTTTGATGCGCTGCTCATCACCGGGCCGAATACCGGCGGCAAAACCGTCGCCTTGAAGACTGCGGGCCTGCTATCGCTGATGGCGCAGGCAGGGCTTCACCTGCCGGCCTCGCCGGACTCCGAGATCCCCTTTTTCAGTGGAGTCCTGGCGGACATTGGGGATGAGCAGAGTATCGAGCAAAGCCTGAGCACCTTTTCCTCCCACATCGGTCAGATTCGGCGAATCCTCGGCGCGACGCGCCCTGGAACCCTGGTGTTGTTGGACGAGTTAGGCGCCGGCACCGACCCGGTCGAGGGAGCGTGTCTGGGAATTGCTATCCTTGAGGCGCTGCTGGAGCGGGGGGCGCTGATCGTGTCGACCACGCACCTGGACGCTATCAAGGCCTATGCCTATTCGCACCCTCGAATCGAAAACGGTTGCGTCGAGTTCGACCTTGACACCTTGAGACCACTGTATAAATTATTAATTGGACTTTCCGGTCGCAGCCATGGTTTGGCGATTGCCGCTCGGGTCGGGTTGCCGCCGAACGTCATTCAGCGGGCCGAGAGGCTGCTTGGCGAGGGACGTGATCCGTTACGACTGCTGCTCGAGCAACTGGAGACTGAGCAGCAACGCCTCGCTATAGAGCGCGAGGCACTGACCCACGAGGCTGCCGAGACGGCCAAGGCGCGCAACGAGGCCGAGGAGAGACGGGCCTCGGCAAGGGCCGAGGCCGAGCAACTGTACCGTCTGGCCGTCCAACAGACCGAGGGGGCCGTCGCCGACGCTCGAGCGGAGATCGAGAGACTCCTCCGGGAGTTTAGGTCGGCGCAGGCGCGCGACCAGTCGGTGAAAGAGGTGCGCCGGCACCTCGTCGACCTGGAGCGACAGGCGAAGGCCACGCTCAGCGACGTCATCGATTCGGAGCCTATGACAAGTGGTGTCGGCGCCGCTTCGGTTCACGATGGGCAAGAGGTTGTGATCAAGGGGATCGGGCAACGTGGGATCGTGACGGGAAAACCTTCGCCTGCCGGCATCGTGGAGATTCGGCTTCCCCTGGGGAAGGTGAGAGTCCCTCTGGAAGCGGTTGTGTCCCGGAGTGGCTCCGGGAAGGATACAACAAGCAGGCCGATCCGGCTATCCAGAACAAAAGAGGACGTAAAGAGCGAATTGAACCTGATCGGGTGCGATGCGACTGAAGCGGCTCGGCGTCTTGATCAGTATGTTGGAGATGCATTCGTCATCGGACTTCCCACCGTTCGAATCGTCCACGGAAAAGGTTCAGGAATCCTCAGAAAGACCGTGGCGGAGCTACTTCAGGATCACCCGCTGGTCGAGAGCTTTCGGATAGCCGACTATCGGGAGGGAGGGATCGGCGTCACCATCGTAGAGTTGTACCCTCACGGTGCGTCCATGAGCGGAGCGGCATAAAAGGATGAGCGGACTGATCTCGGAGGAGGCGGTTTCCCAGGTGCTGGCCGGCACCGACATCGTACAGCTTATCGGTAGATACCTCCCGCTAAAGCCTGCCGGGCGTCATTATAAGGCCCTGTGTCCCTTTCATAACGAGAAAACTCCTTCCTTCACTGTCAACCCGGAGCGCCAGATCTTTCACTGTTTTGGCTGCGGGGAGGGCGGAGATGCGATCGGTTTTCTGATGAAACAGGAACACCTCAACTTCCCGGAGGCGATCCGATCGCTGGCCGACCGAGCCGGAATCAGCCTGCCGGCGCGCCTCCGCGCACACGCCGGAAGCGAGACAGGACAAAGCGAACGAGCGCGCCTGGGAATCCTGGAGATTCACAAGACGGCGGCGGATTTCTTTCGCCACCAACTCCAGCACCAGACGGTCGGGGCAACTGCCCGTGGGTATCTCAAGAACCGGGGCATCCCGGATTCGACGATCGAGCAGTTCGGGCTCGGGTACGCGGCGGCTTCCTGGGACGGGCTCCTTCGCCACCTGGTGCGTAAGGGATTCTCCAAGAAACAGGTAGAGGAGGCAGGGCTGGCGCTGCCGCGCAAGGATGGAAGCGGGGCGTATGATCGATTCCGGAACCGACTGATGATCCCGATCTCCGATTCGACGGGTCAAGTGATTGCCTTTGGTGGGCGCGTCCTCGATGATTCGCTCCCGAAGTACATGAACTCTCCGGAAACGCCCATCTACAAGAAGGGGGCGCACCTTTTCGGCCTCCACCTTGCCGCATCCGCCATCCGCGATCGGGGGTCGGCCGTTGTGGTAGAAGGATATTTCGACCTGATCGCGCTGCACGTTCATGGCATGCAACACACCGTGGCGGTCCTGGGCACTGCGCTGACAGCCCAACAGATTGCCCTGCTCCGCCGGTATGCGTCGCGGGCGGTGTTGGTGTTCGATCCGGACCCGGCCGGAATCGCCGCGGCGAGACGTTGCGTCGAAAGCTTACTCAACAGCGGGCTCGACTGGCGGGTCATCCTGCTCCCGGACGGAGAAGATCCTGATCGTTTTCTGCGGAATCGCGGTCCCTCGGCCTTCGCCGATGCGTTGACGCAGTCAAAAGATCTGATGGAGTTCCTGCTCGATCGAAAGGTCTCGGGGTTCGATCTGACCAGCCCTGAAGGCCAGGCTGAAGCGGTGAATGCCGTTCTACCCCTCTTGGGCGCCGTCGATAACGAGATCACGCGACAGCGTTACATGGAAAAGCTTGCGCGTCGGGTGTCTCTCTCCAATGACGCCATTGTTCGTGAACTCAATCTTCACGTGAAAGGCCACAGGCGGGACACAATGCCGTTGACGCTGCAACCGAAAGGGTTGCCGTCCATAGAGTGGAAACTCGTCCACTTGGCGCTCCACCATTCCGGCGCGGCCTCTCGCGTGCGGGAGAGCGTACGGCCGGAGGAGTTGGAGGATCAGACGCTTCGCAAGATCTTTCAGCATGCGATCATGGGACCGGAGACAGGCCGTCGCGCGATCTCCCTCACCATGGTAGAACCGGAGGCGCAGCGGGTACTCACGCGACTGTTGGCAACAGATCTCGGGGAGTACGACGGGGAGGAGGCGATCGAGCAGGCTCTTTCCGATTATCTGACGCGCATCACAGTCAGGCGTGAGCGTGAGAAGGGTGAGCAACTTCGGCGACAGATGGAAGTGGCCGAACGAGCGGGCGATCATGCGACGGTTGCACACCTGCAGGCCCAGTTTCTTGCGCTCAGCCGCGACCGACCCCATGCGTCCGGACAGTATCACAGAACATCGAGATAGCTCATAGCTGATATCTGAACGCTGATTGCTGGTTGTAAAAGGGAGACAGTATGGCAAATGCACATAAGCCAAGACGACCGTCGAAGGCCACTCGATGGAGCACGCATAGTCAGGCGACGAGCCCTCTTCGTGCGGTGCGCAAGCAAGTTGTCTTGAGCAAACAGGATAAGGCGGAGGCGACGCCGGTTGTCTCGCCGGCAAAGAGCTCTCGGAGCAATGCCGGTTCCAAAAATGCGAAGAAGCCGACGACGACAGCGCAGGACGCTGTTAAAGAAGGGATCAAGCCGCTGGTGTCGCTTGGGCGGAAAAAGGGTTACCTGACCTATGATGAGGTGAATAGCCTCTTACCGGAAGAGGTCACCTCCGGCGACCAGATCGACAAGATTCTCAATCTCTTTGATGAGATGGACATCGAGGTCGTGGATGAGGCGGAGCAGCCCAAGGCGGCGGGATCACCTGCGCCCCAACAGGAAGAAGAGAGCGCCGAGGCGGAACCCGAGCTGATTCCGTCGTCTGTCGGCAGGACCGACGACCCGGTTCGGATGTATCTGCGAGAAATGGGGAAAACCCCTCTGCTGACCCGGGAGGGAGAGATCCAGATTGCGAAACGGATCGAAGAAGGCCATAAAGAGGTCGCAGAGGCCGTGTGCCGGGCGGGGGTCGCGGTTCGAGAGATTACGGAAATCGGAGAGCGGTTGCTGCATGGTAAAGCTCGTATTTATGAGCTGCTCTCGCTGAATGAGTTCGACGAGATCTCCGAACAGAAAGAGCGAGAGCTGCTGATCGACAACACCCCATCCCTGGAAGCCCTCCGGGAAGAGCAGGTAAAAATCGATGGCCTTCGACGTCGCTACCAGCGCGGTGTCGATCGTCTCAGCGAGCGGTGGCAACAGAAGATCCTGAATGAGATCGCGAGCCGCAAAGCGGCGCAGGCTACGCTGATTCGAGGGCTCCGTGTGAACCAGCGGGTCATCGAGCGGGTGGTGGCCAGAATCCGTAATCTCCTGGAGCGGATTGAACAGGGTGAGCAGGAGCTTCGCGAGGTGGGACGGACTCACCACTTGTCCATGGAAGATATCAGGATCATCTTCAACAACGGCCGGGGCAAGACCGCCGCCGTGCGAGGCATTCTGCGTCGAACGGGGCTCGACCGGAAGGGGTTGGATGAATGCGAGCACGCCATTACAACTATCCAGCGAAAGATCCGAAGGGTCGAGGAGGAAGCTGATGCCTCCGGCAAAGAGTTACGTTCCTTACTTCATGCTATCACCAGCGGCGAGCGGAAGGCTCACCTGGCGAAGAAGGAGATGGTGGAGGCCAACCTCCGTCTGGTGATCAGCATCGCGAAGAAATACACCAATCGCGGCCTGCAGTTCCTTGACCTGATACAGGAAGGCAATATCGGCCTGATGCGGGCGGTGGACAAGTTTGAATACCAGCGGGGATACAAGTTCAGCACCTACGCCACCTGGTGGGTCCGCCAGGCCATCACGCGAGCCATTGCCGATCAGGCCCGCACCATCCGGATCCCCGTTCATATGATCGAGACCATCAACAAGTTGACCCGCGCCTCCCGGTATCTGGTGCAGGAATATGGCAGAGAGCCGACCCCGGAGGAGATCGCCCAGAAGATCGATCTACCGGTGGATAAGGTCAGAAAGGTCCTGAAGATCGCTCAGGAACCGATCTCTCTGGAAACACCGATCGGAGAGGAGGAAGGATCTCATCTTGGCGACTTCATCGAGGATAAAGGCGTTATCTCCCCGATCGAAGCCGTCATCGGCATGAACTTAAGCGGTCAGACCGAGCAGGTACTCGAAACACTGACGGAACGGGAGCAAAAAATCTTAAAGCTCCGTTTCGGGCTTGGGGATGGACGCGATCATACCTTGGAGGAAGTGGGCCAGCAGTTTGACGTCACCCGCGAGCGAATCAGACAGATTGAGGCCAAGGCGCTGCGGAAACTTCGACATCCCACTCGAAGCAGAAAGCTCAAAAGCTTTGTGGAAAGCTAAGTTGGTTGATTTGGTCATTCAGTCTATTTGGTCTGTTTGGTCATTTAGTCTGACCAGATAGACAAGACAGACCGAATGACTAGACAGACCAGTCTTGGCTGATCGCTCGTTTGGGCCCATAGCTCAGTTGGTTAGAGCCCCCGGCTCATAACCGGGTCGTCCCTGGTTCGAGTCCAGGTGGGCCCACCATGTATAAGCAGCTATCAGCTATCAGCACAGATGAGTCTGCTGAACGCTGATCATATTGGAGCGCAACGTGCTTGAGGACTTAGAACGGCTCGTCCAGCTACAGGGGCTCGATACCGAAATCGCCGTGCT
Source organism: Candidatus Methylomirabilis sp. (assembly GCA_002634395.1). Taxonomy (GTDB): domain Bacteria; phylum Methylomirabilota; class Methylomirabilia; order Methylomirabilales; family Methylomirabilaceae; genus Methylomirabilis; species Methylomirabilis tolerans. Next base: position 7,289 of record NSJM01000057.1, on the reverse strand, counting down.
CGACGGAGCGGCGGCAACCATTCCCGGCCAGATCCGGATGATGGAGCAGCAACTCATTCAGGCCAAGGCGGCCCTCGATGCCTCCACCGCGGAGGTGGAGAAGCTCCAGAAACTTCGCCGCCAGAAAGAGCGCGATCTGGAGGAGGCCGGCAGAGATCTCAAAAAACGGCAAGGCCGCTTGTATGAGATCAAAACCAACCAGGAATACGCGGCAACCCTGAAGGAGGTCGAGGGGCTCAAGCAGAAGATTTCGACGCTGGAGGAAGAGGTCCTCGTGTGTCTCGACGATATCGACAGCGCCGGCAAGATTCGAACTCAGGAGGAGGAAAAGGTCCGCATTACACAAGCGGAGTTCCTGAAGAATAAGCAGCAGCGTGAAGACGAACTGCTGAAGCTGCAACACCGCCTCTCGATATTGCGTAAAACCAGGGAAGACCGGTCGGAGGGTGTGGAGGCATCCCTGTTGCAGCTCTACCTTCGTCTCCTCAAAAGCCGGGATGGCTTGGCGGTGGCTCAGGCGACGAGTCGTTCCTGCGAAGGTTGCCACGTGGCCCTTACGCCCCAGGTATGCAACGAGGTTCGCCGGAACGCGGAGATTCGCACCTGCGAAGGATGCGGTCGGATCCTCTATTGGAAGGGGTGATGACGGATCGACACGCGGGGGAACTGAGCGACGGCCCGGCCCCGCAGGCCCTCCCTGAGCCACGTCGAATGGGGCTGCAACTGATGATTCACATCGACGGGGCGGCGCGTGGGAATCCTGGCCCGGCCGGGATCGGCGTGATGGTGAACTCAGGGAATGGGCTGTTACGCCGGGACTTCTACCGATATATCGGTAAGGCAACCAATAACGTGGCCGAATACGAAGCGCTCCTTTTGGCGCTGAGGGAGGCGAAGGAGCTTCAGCCGGCTGTTGTTGAGATTCGATCGGACTCCCAGTTGTTGGTCAGACAAATTCAGGGTAGATATCGAGTCAGACACCCACGCCTTGCTGTGTTGTACGCGCAGGCGCTCAACCTCATTCATCAACTATCGGCTGTCGGCTGTCGGCTGTCGATCGAGCATGTCGGCCGCGAGTTGAACCGTCAGGCGGACGCGCTTGCCAACCGCGCCATTGATGAAGCCTTGGCCGGGATCCCCCGAGATGGGGAACGATCGTGACTGAACAGCAGTGAGCCATCTCGCTGGCCGGGTGTGCCTCGTGGCTGAATCAGCAAAACCCTCGCCCGCTGTGGGGTTGACCAAGTGAAGGCGGGCGGATCGATGCAGAAAAGACAGCAGGCCACTCCATCCAGATATGCGGACATCCTTGAGGGCAGCCTACAAGGGCTGGGTTTCGAGCGGATCATCCGCCACCTCACGCTCCTTCGAGCCTGGGACCGGGTCATAGCCGATCGCATCAAGGAGCGGGCAAGCGTAGAGGACTTCAGGGATAGACGGTTGTATCTCTGTGTCGAGGATCCCATCTGGCTGCATGAACTCCACATGCTGCGTCATAAGTTGAAGATGATCCTGAACGAGGAGGTCGGCGAGCCTGCGATAGGCGAGATCGTGTTGAGAATCGGCCGCACCCGTCGGCACACCCCCGCAAAACGCTTCACTCGTGGCAGACAGAGAGCCCAAGCGGTCTCACCTGCGGTTAAGGCGAATATGGCGAAGCTGCTGGATCCTCTCAGAGATCTACCCTGTTGTGATGCCATGCAGCGACTCTTTCAACGGTGGGCCTCGAGATCTCAGTGACTGCCCCCAATCCCCCTCAGCAAGGGGGGAGACACAGGGGAGATTCAGCAAAGGGGGACCAGAGGGATTTGTCCGCGGTTGACGGCTGAACGCTGATTGACTATTTTCGAAGTAATTGGTACCCAATCTGCGCAAAATAGGCTAAAATCACCGGCTAAGACTTTAGTTGGTCCGTATAAGTGGGAATGGGGATTATCTCAGGCTGAACAGGTCTGATCAGGAGATCATCGTGAGTCATCAACGAACGCTTCAGACGGCAGTCGCCTGTAAAGGGATTGGGCTTCACACCGGCCAGTCGGTCAAGATGACTCTCCGGCCCGCTCCGTCAAACTCCGGTGTCGTATTCAAGCGCATCGATCTTTCCCGCACCGCCACCATCGAGGCCATACCCGCACACATCGTCGACGTCCATCATGCAACGACTATCGGCAAGGACGGTGTGAAGGTGAGGACCGTCGAACATCTGATGGCGGCATTGGCGGGGACGGGACTGGATAATGTCCTGGTGGAACTCGACGGCGAGGAGGTTCCGGCCATGGATGGCAGCGCCGCGCCGTTTGTCGAACTGATCAGGAAAGCCGGCCTCAAACGACAGTTGGTCGCCAGAACCTACCTCAAGATCAAGGAACGGTTGGTTGTCGAAACCGAGCGATCGAGCATTCAAATCGTTCCTTCGGAGCGCCTTCAGGTCATCTATACCATGCGCTTCGACCATCCGGTCCTCGGAGAACAGTCGGTCGCCTTCGACATCACCAGAGAGAAATTTGCCAAAGAGATTGCGTCGTGCCGAACCTACGGCTTCCTCAAAGATATCGAAGAGCTTCACCGTCGCAACCTGGGTCTGGGCGGGTCGCTTGATAATGCGATCGTGATCGGCGAGGGAGGAGTACTCAACGGCGATCTCCGCTTCAGGGACGAGTTGGTTCGCCATAAGGTCCTCGACCTGCTGGGAGACCTCTATCTGCTTGGTCGACCTGTCGTCGGGACGATCATCGCGCATGGCGCCGGCCACCACCTTCACGCCAGACTCGTACGCGAGATCCAGCGCCATCTTGACCTGGAGCATCCGGCGTCCGCCCGCAGCAGCGTGATTGAGCGATGGGCACGGCCGCTGCTGCAGCCGGAACGATCGCTTGAGGTCGTCCCTTCGTAATCGGATTCCCGCGTACGACCCTCCACGCCGCGCACCCCGGATCGGTGTCCGGGACAGGCTCTCCATCTCGCGCTCTGCATGATTCGGCAATACCATGAGCAACCTCGACATCGCCAAGCTGTTTCACGAGATCGCCGATCTGCTGGAGATCAAGGACGACAACGCCTTCAAGATCCGCGCCTACCGCCGGGCGGCCATGAATCTGGAATCCTTGACCGAGGAGATCGAGGCGGTGGCAGCCCGCGGCGGCCTCGCCGAGATCGCCGGGATCGGCAAAGACCTCGCGGCCAAGATCCAACAGGCGATCGAGACCGGGCGCATGGCATATCTGGAGGAGCTGCGCGCGGAGATCCCCCGCGGCGTAGTCGAACTGATGGCCATTCCAGGCGTCGGACCCAAGACTGCCAAGCTCCTCTTCCAACAGCTCCAGGTCGATTCGGTCGAGAGGCTGGAGGCGCTCGCCCTTCAAGGGAAACTGCTCGGCCTGCCCGGGGTCAAGCAGAAGACGGTCGACAATATCCTCAAGGGAATCCAGGTCGTCAAGGCAGGGCGGGAGCGGATGCCGCTTGGGCGCGCCCTGCCGCTGGCCCGCGAGCTGGTCCAGATCCTGGGGACGCTCCCAGACGTCAGGCAGATCAGCCTGGCCGGCAGCCTTCGGCGGATGCGCGAGACCGTCAAGGACATCGACCTTCTGGTTACGTCCACCAGGCCGTCCACGGTCATGGCGGTCTTCACGACGCTCCCACAGGTGGCGGAGGTGCTGCTCCAGGGCGAGACCAAGGCGACCATCCGCCACCGCGAGGGGATCCAGGTAGACCTCCGCGTGGTCGAACCGGACTGCTTCGGCGCCGCGCTGCAGTACTTCACCGGCTCCAAGGCCCACAACATCCGCGTGCGAGAGCTTGCCGTCCGTAAGGGGCTGAAGGTCAGCGAGTACGGCGTCTTCAAAGAGGCCACCGGTACGCGAATCGCCGGCGCCACCGAAGAGGAGGTCTACAAAGCAATCGGCCTGCCATACATCCCGCCCGAGCTTCGGGAAGATGCCGGCGAGGTCGAGGCGGCCCTCGAAGGGCGCCTGCCGGAGCTGTTGACGCTTGCCGACCTGCGCGGCGACCTGCACGCCCACACCAACTGGACCGACGGCCATCACCCTCTTGAAGCGCTCATCGAGGCGGCCCAGCGCAGGGGGTACGAATACATCGTCGTCTCGGACCACTCCCGAGCGGCCACCGTCGCGGGCGGCCTCTCAGAGGAGAAGCTGCTTGAACAGATCAGCCGGATCCGCGCCCTCAGCAAGAAGTACACGAAAATCCGAATCCTTGCCGGGAGCGAGTGCGACATCCTGGCCGACGGGAACCTGGACCTCTCTGACCGGGTGCTGGCCCAGCTTGACATCGTGGTCTGCGCCATCCACTCACGCTTCAAGCAGGATCGGGCCGGGATGACCGCCCGCATCGTCAAGGCCCTGGCCAATCCCTATGTCCACATCTTCGCCCATCCGACCGGGCGCCTGATCGGCGAGCGCGACCCCTACGACGTGGACATGGAGGCGGTCTTCGCGGCGGCCAAACAGTACGGGAAGGCCCTGGAGATCAATGCCCAGCCGTCGCGCCTTGACCTGAACGACCACCACGCGCGGCGAGCGAAAGAGTTGGGGGTCAAGCTTGCCATCAGCACCGATACCCACGTTCTCGATCAGTTGGACAATATGTCCCTGGGCGTTGCCACCGCCCGCCGCGGCTGGATAGAGAAATCTGATGTCATCAACACCATGCCCCTCGATCGCCTGCTGACCTGGACCCACAAGTCCCGCCCACGCGCCGTCTAAAACTCTCCCTCAAAACCTCTCCCCCAGTGGAGGGAGAAAGATAGGCGTACCGCATACCGATGTTTTCTCACGCCTGAATCTACAAGAGTGACCCCTCTGTGATAATACTAGATGATAAAAGATTTTCTTAGTCGATATTCATTAAATTATGATACCGTTAATAACCGGTGAATTCACGAGGCGTTCCACGTCCTGCGCCACACGTTGAACGACACCGGGAACGCTTTCCTGAAGATTTCATGCTCCGCCTGACCGTAGCGGAGGAGGCAGGGGTGATCACAAACCGTGATCACCGTCACCGAGCACGGGGCAATCATGGCAGCACCGGTTCAAGCGAGCCAGTGCGCGAGCCTTACCAAATCCCTCTCCCCTGGAGGAAGAGGGCTGTACAGACTGGAGTCAAGGGTAACAGGTGTTCGGGGACATGGGTAACACATTAGAATTATTCATCGGCATAACGCATATCGATCTCGGTGACTTGGTGATGAGTCTGACGGGGCGGGGCTTCGGTCGAGGGGCGAAAGTTAACGCGAGGGCGAAGGTGTGGAGGATTGGTCGTTGTGCTAACGGGCATGGGTAAGACCGCCATGGCCGTGCTGCGACGGCTTAGCGGCAGCGGTTCGGACCCCGGATCAATGGGTGCGACATCGGCGAGGCAGTTACCCGATCACGGTGAGACCTAAGGCCTTAAAGTCCTCATCGAAGGAGAGGCAAGGAATGTTGTCCAACAGCGTAGTCACAATGACGAAGGAGATCGCATCACAGAATGAGAACCGCCGCGACCTTACCTGCCGGCGAAACACCTGTTCCGCTTCCGTGAGGATCTCGTCGGTGATCGGCACAAGTGAGAGCACGGGTTTCATAGTATCCAGAAATTCGACAGCAGCCTGAGGATGCAGGCGGTAGGTCAGCAGCGTGACGGTCTCGCTGACCACCTCCCACGTAGAGAACATGCGAATGCGCTCGGCGCGGCACTCTTCAAGCAGCGCTCCGGCACGATCGTAGTGGCGATCAGCTCCTGCGAGCGAGGCAAAGAAGAATCCTGTGTCGCAAAAGACACGGTCAGAAGGAATCACCGGACAATGCCCTTGGAGCCGTACAGATGTTCCTTGACGTGGCTGGACACATCGCGCTGTCGGCCTGTTACACCCTTTCGAGCCAGTCTCCTCCGGAGTTCGAGAAGCCTTCTGGCAGCCATACCAGGCTCAGGCTCAGCCTGGACCGCCCGAAGCTCCGCCACAACATCGTCATGCACCGTAATCTGGATGCGTGTCCCCGCATCCTTTCGGACCTGGCGGATCAGCTCAGGCAGTCGCCGTCGAGTCTCACTGATCGAGATCTTCATGTGCACCTCCTCTGAAATCTGTAATATAAATGTACAGACGTGTACAATATAAGTCAATTTAAAGGTTCTTCAGGGTGTTCCGTGGGTACCCTGACCTTCCAGCATCCCCTTCCTCCTAGTGCCCTCTGGATGCGGGGGAGTGCGTGGGTGGGGTGCGGGGAATTGTCAGAGTAAGTCATAGTCCTCCGGGCCACCCATGTATCATACAAATCCCCCCCTTTTTGGCAAAGGGGGGCGCGGGGGGTTTCAGGCGTGGGCGATTGTCCGAGCAACTATGCGTACAAGTTCTTCGGGCCTCCGTTCGGCACAAACCACGGCGGTCCATCGGCTTCCGCATAGAGTGACACACCTCTTGAAGTCACAAAATGGCACCTCAAGTGTTGGAGGTCCCGATGCCTGATCCAGGCTTTGTCCAGTTGGAGCGCATCGAGCGCGCGATCCTGATGTTGCGTGGGCAGAAGGTGATGCTCGACGCCGATCTTGCCGCCATGTACGGGGTCGAGACCAAGGTCCTGGTCCGCGCGGTCAAGCGCAACAAAGACCGCTTCCCGCCCGACTTCATGTTCCAGCTATCGCCGGACGAGTTCGAGCGCTTGAGGTTCCATTCTGGTACCTCAAGTTCCTGGGGCGGTCGCCGGTATCTGCCTTACGCCTTCACCGAGCAAGGCGTAGCGATGCTCTCGAGCGTTCTGCGAAGCGCTCGCGCCATGCAGGTGAACATCGAGATCATGCGAACATTCGTGCGGCTGCGTCGGATGGTTGCCTCTAACGCAGAACTGGCTCGGCGTCGGCGTGACCTTGAGAAGAAGTACGACGTCCAATTCAAGACCGTCTTCGACGCGATCCGCGCGCTGATGACGCCTTTGGACAAGTCACGGCGCTCGATCGGCTTCCGGGTCGAGGAGGCAAGACCGGGCTATCGGAGAGGGCGCCTGCGCCGCGCGCCATCGTCGCATGCACCCCCAACTCCCCTCGCCCCTTTGAGGAGAGGGTCAGGGTGAGCGGGACTGGCCGGGTGGTGCTTCAGTCGGGGGCGGGAAGGCGAAAGTCAACGTGGGAAACATCATCCCGGAAATTTGCGGTCGAAGAAGAACTGAAATCCGAATCGCAGGATATCAAGGGGTTACGCGTAAAAAGGTGTCCGGTACCTATGTCCGAAAGCCTCTGCGGAGGAGGACGGTGAGTCCATACCGACGTATCGCTATACTCGCCACATTTGCGCT
>NSJM01000146.1 GCA_002634395.1 Candidatus Methylomirabilis sp. | reverse complement strand
TAGTGACTGGGCTCACTGCGAGCTTGCTCTTTACGCGCATTCTACTATACTCTTGCATCACGGGCGAGGGGAACCGCACACTGCTAAGCGGCCTCCCGGGTTCGCCGGGACAAGTTGTTGCTGTGGCCACAACATGATGTGCATCGCCCGAGGGGTGCGCACGCGCCGAGAAACGTCTTGGCACGGTAGACATTGTAGAATCCCTGGAGAACTTTCACAAACCGGGTGGGCGCCATGCCGAATCGAGCGCATGACTGGTTGATGCAAGCTGTCAGGGAGCTATCACGAGCGGCTCCATCGGACACTCAACAAGGAGAACCTGCATGAAGACCGCGCTCATTACGGGGATTACCGGACAGGACGGCTCCTACCTGACCGAGCTGTTGCTCGCCAAGGGCTATACGGTCCACGGGCTGGTCCGGCGGGCCAGCACCTTCCATACGCAGCGGCTCGAGCACCTCTACCAGGACCCACACGACCCTCAGGCCAGCCTCGTCCTGCACTATGGCGATCTCGCCGATTCAAGCCAACTCACAAATCTTTTCTACGAGGTCCGACCGGATGAGGTGTATCACCTGGGGGCGCAGAGCCATGTGCGGGTGAGTTTCGACATGCCGGACTACACGGGGGACATCACCGGGCTGGGCACAGTCCGCTTGCTGGAGGCGATCCGCAAGAGCGAGGTCCGGTGCCGACTTTATCAGGCGTCGAGCAGCGAGATGTTTGGGGATGCTCCGGCGCCCCAGAGCGAGCAGAGCCCCTTCCAGCCGCGCAGCCCCTATGCGGCCGCGAAGCTCTACGCCTACTGGATGGTGCGCAATTACCGGGAAGGGTACGGGCTTTTTACCTGTAACGGCATTATGTTCAACCATGAGTCGCCACGGCGGGGGGAGACCTTTGTGACGCGCAAGATTACACGGGGCGTCGCGGCGATCCTGGCAGGACGCCAACAGAAGCTGTTCCTGGGCAACCTCGACGCCAGACGCGACTGGGGCTATGCGCCGGAGTACGTCGAGGGGATGTGGCTGATGCTACAGCAGGAGGCGCCGTGCGACCTGGTCTTCGGAACGGGAGAGACGCATTCGGTGCTGGAATTTGTGGAGGAGGCCTTCGGCTATGTGAACCTGGACTGGAGGGACTACGTGGCGGAGGACCCGCGCTACCTACGCCCGACCGAGGTCCCGCTCCTGCAGGCTGATCCTTCCGAGGCCAAGCGACGGCTCGGGTGGGAGCCAGGGGTCACGTTCCGGGACCTGATCCGAATCATGCTGGACGCCGATCTGGAGGCCGCGGGCCTACCCGCGCCGGGGCACGGGAAGCAGCGCCTGACCGACGGTCGGCTCGAGTGGCTTAGGCGGCCGTGATGCAGTGGCAAGGACAGGCTTCCTCCAATACGGGAGGGGCCGCCGTCAAGTCGGAGCAGGAAACGACGTTGACGATCGAGCCAGCAAAGCAGTAGAGCTTACGCAACTAAATCTACGGTTCATCGTTCGTAAGCGCTCGGCGGTCAGCGTTCAGCCGCCAGCTTTCCTGATACGTTTCCGGTTTCGTCTGAGGCTGACCGCTGAATGCTGATTACTGAATGCTTTCCCTGAGGACCTTATCTGGGTAACGTCGGAGTGGCCACCTGCAGATCAGGGCAGCTCAGCGATTTCAGGAACGCTACCAGATCGGCTTTTTCTTTGGCCGTGAGGTTCAGCGGCTTGATCTCGTTCGACAGATGAGGGTTCTTGATGCCGCCTTTATCGTAGAACTCAATCACGTCCTCCAGGGTCTTGGCGCTGCCGTCGTGCAGATAGGGGGCGCTGGCGGCGATGTTGCGCAGGGTCGGCGTTTTAAATGCCCCTTTGTCTGGCTCTTTCTTGGTGACGGTATATCGTCCCAGATCAGATTTCGGCTTGTCGAAGCCCACGCCGAGATTGTGGTACCGCTCGTCCGTAAAAGCGAAACCGGTATGACATCGTAGACAATTCGCTTTCTCCCGGAAGAGTTGAAGTCCTTGCTGCTCACTCTCCGAGAGCGCCGCGTCGTCGCCGTCCTCGTATCTGTCGAACGCTGAATTCCCACACACAAGGGAGCGCTCGAATGCCGCAATAGCCTTGGCCGCACCTGCTGCGGTGGCTTTCGTCCCGAATACCTGCTTGAACTGCTTCCTATAGCCTTGAATAGTATTCAAGGTAGCGACCATCTTTTTCAAGGTGTTGCCCATCTCGATAGGATTCTGGACCGGGCCCAGGGCCTGATCTTCCAGCGAGGGGGACCGACCATCCCAGAACTGCTCCTGGCTGAAGAGTCGATTGATCACCATGGGGGCATTGCGGCCACCGACCTGTCCTTTGATCCCTATGGAGGTGGGGCGGTTGTCCGAGAACCCTTTATCCGGCGCGTGACAGGTGGCGCACGACACGGTTCCATCGGCCGACAGGCGACCGTCAAAGTAGAGCTGTCGCCCAAGTTCGATCTTCTCGGCAGTCAGCGGATTGTCCGGAGGGATGTAGGCTGCTTCTTTCTGCAGCCCCAGAGGTAATTCGAGCTTGTAAGGCTCTTGTGCTCCGCTTTGACTGAGAAAGCCGCCAACAACAATCAAAGCAGCAATAATCGGTACGCCTTTTGCCCACTGCCCCATTTTTCTCTTCCTCCCGGTGTCTTAGGGGATTTCTCTGTATTACAGCAATTCTGGAGTTGTAGAATCAGAATACAAGACTCAGAGCATAACATAGCTTGTCTCCCCCTTTTGTAAAGGGGGAAGTTGCTGGAGATGTTGTGCAAG